>NZ_JAJNOE010000002.1:0-478984 GCF_027854445.1 Aeromonas sp. PI_26 | reverse complement strand
AGCTTTTTTACGATGGAGACGCCGTAGTCATTCTTCAGTACATCGACGACGGCCTCAAAGAACTGGGCCTTCTGACTCATTAGCGCCAGCTGTTGCTCGAGTTCCTTGATGCGTTGTTCTGGCGTCTGGTTGTCGGGGTCAGGCATGGTGATGCTCCTGCCGGCACGTACAGAAGCCCCCTAGCTCCAATCTTGCCGACCATGTTTACGTAACCATACCAGAATGGTCGAATTGCCCTGAATGCCATATCGGGCTTGTGCTTGCTGGCAACTGAGCTCGCCTTTTTCAATCTGCTCGACCAGTGCCAGTTTAAAAGTCAGTGAGTAATCGCGCTGTGTCCGTTTCGCACCTTGTCCCATCGGGTTCTCCATTTATTGGGGGGAAAGGTGTAAACCATATTCAGGACGGGACAGACCAGACAAAAAAGGCCTGCATGGCAGGCCTTTCAATGACGCAGGGGAGGGTTATCCCTTGAGGAAATCCAGTACCACCTGATGGTGATCGCTGGTTTTGAACTTGTCGAAGTGGTGGGCAATCTTGCCCTCTTCATTGATCAGGAAGCTCTGACGGTGAATGCCGTCATACTCCTTGCCCATGAACTTCTTCGGGCCCCAGACGCCAAAGGCATCGGCGACGGCGTGGTCTTCATCAGCCAGCAGGGTGAAGTTGAGCTGGTCCCGCTCTTCGAACTTTTTCAGCCGTTTGGCCGGATCCGGGCTGATGCCAAGCACCACCACATTGAGGGCGGCCAACTCGGCGTTCACATCGCGTAGGCTGCAGGCCTGGGTGGTGCAGCCGGGGGTCATCGCCTTGGGGTAGAAATAGACCAGCACCTTCTTGCCGCGCAGGCCAGCGAGGCTGACCTGATTGCCATTCTGGTCGGGCAGGGAGAAATCGGGGGCGGGGCTGCCAGCTTGTAGTGGTTGCATGGGGTCTCCTCGGGTAAAACGCCCTCAGGCGTGTTTGCGATTGACGATAAACTCGAACGATTCGGCACCCAGTTGACGACAGAATTCGGCGAAGGCGGTTTGTGAACCTTCCACTTCACCCTCTCTGGCCAGATTGAGCTGAAAACTGATCTTCAGCAGGTTGAACGGCTGCTGCTCCAGGGTCATGGATTGCATCGCCTGAATGTTCCAGCCATGTTCGCTGAAGAACTGGGTGCACTGGCTTACGATGCCGGGCTCGTCGCGGATCAACAGGTCGGCACTGGCGCGGACGTCATACTGCAGGGACTGATGGCGCTCGGTGCGTTTCATCATGGTGATGAGATCCCACTCCTGACTACGCAGGGGCAGGCTGATTTCGAGTTGCATCATGCTGTTCCAGTCGCCCGAGAGCAGCATGATAAAGGTAAATTCATTGCCGAAGATGCCAAGGCGGCTGTCCACAATGTTGCAACCACAGCCACTGACGTGGCGGGTCACTTCATTGACGATGCCAGGCCTGTCCGTGCCGATGGCCGTTACGACCAGGTAGTGAGTCATAAATCTTCTCTCGTCCGTTATTTCGTTGCGAAAGCCGCGCTGGCAAGCCAACCCTCCGGCCCTGATGACCACTCCCTGAGGGACGCTGCCGACTTTCGTCCATTACTTTTTGTTCCGGATGGTATCACGGCTTGCCCCCTCTCTCCCTTGTTTTTCAAAGGGGTCAGCTTTACCATTACGCCCCTGAAAATCGGGAGAAAAGTCCATGTTACGCGGTAGTATTGTTGCGCTCGTTACCCCCATGTTGGCTTCAGGTGAAGTCGATTGGGCCAGTCTGGCCAAACTGGTCGACTATCATGTCAGCGCCGGGACCAGCGCCATTGTTGCAGTGGGTACCACGGGGGAATCGGTGACCCTGAGCGAGCAGGAGCATATCGCCGTCGTTGAAAAGACCGTTGAGTATGCCGCCGGACGCATTCCCGTCATCGCCGGTTGCGGCTCCAACAATACTGCCCATGCCATTGAATTGGCAAAGCGACTGGCCAAAACCGGCGTGGTGGCGGGTCTCTCGGTGACTCCTTACTACAACAAGCCCACTCAGGAAGGTCTCTATCGCCACTATTGTGCGATCGCCGAGGCTAGTGGTCTGCCCCAAATTCTTTATAATGTGCCCGGTCGCACCTGTTGCGATCTCAAACCGGAGACAGTGGCTCGTCTGGCCAAGGTTCCCGGCATTATCGGTTTGAAAGAGGCAACCGGCGATTTGAGCCGCACCCCGCTGCTGCGCGAGCTGTGCGGGCCGGAGTTTGCTCTCTACAGTGGCGACGATGCCACTGGTTGTGATTTTATGCTGCAAGGTGGCGATGGCGTGATTTCGGTCACCACCAATATTGCAGCGGCCCAGATGGCCGACATGTGTCGTGCTGCGCTGGCCGGTGAAGCCGGGCAGGCGCATGACATCAACAATCTCTTGATGCCGTTGCACAAGACTCTGTTCTGCGAACCGAGCCCTACCCCGGTGAAATGGGCCTGTGCCCAACTGGGGTTGATTGCAACAGCCACCTTGCGCCTGCCGCTGGTTGACCTCACTCCCGAGGGCGAACAGCTGATGGCGCGAGCACTGACCACAGCGGAGTTGATGGCGAGTGTTTAAATCTAATGGAAAGGGAAATAGAGCCCGTCTGGTGCTGAGCGTTGCGACTGTGGCCGTCTTGGCCGGTTGCAGCACCCCCCAGGATCGCAAAATGGCCAACCGCGACTTCGGTTATGAAGATGCCCGCCTCGAGGGCCGCGCGTTCTTGATCCCCGCAGGATTGAGTGCCCCCACCTTCAACAGCCAGTACGACATCCCGCCGCTTCCCGAGAGCAGCCGTGAAGGTGCCCTCGGCGCCCAGGTCGATGTGCGCCCACCCGCTCAACTGCTGACCGTGGTACCGGGCAGTCAGGTGGTGCAGAGCGCAACCGAACCGACCGTTGCCTTCTATGCCCTGAGCACCAGCCAGAGCGTGGAGCGCGATACCTGGTCGTTCCTGATGAACTTCCTGGCCAAATACAAGGTCACCACCGAGAAGCTGGATCAGCAGGATGGCGTATTGCAGACCGGCTGGTTTGACAACACGGTTGCCCTCGATGGCTGGGGTGAAGATGACGAAGACTTCAAAATCCGTCAGCGTTACCAGTTCACCGTGCGCAACGATGCCCAGCGCCACGCCGTCAATATGTCGGTCCGGGTACTGGATCACGAAGAGACCATCGACGGCGAGACCAGCAACAAGCTGACCCCTGCCGATGCCCAGCGCTATGCCGCGCGAGTGCTGAACCAGTTCTCTCTCTATTACGACAGCCAGCTGAAAGCCCGCGAGCAGCACAAGTCCAACGATGGCATGGGTCTGCAACTGGGTCTGGACAACAACGAGCTGAGCGCCTGGATTGCCGAAGGTTCCTTTGATCAGGTGTGGCGTCGCCTTAATCAGGTACTGCCCGCTTACGGTTTCACCATCAAGGATACCCAGCAGTCTCTGGGCTGGATCGACGTCGAGTACGAAGAGCCGGGTGCCGAGTTCTGGAAGGCGAAAGGGAGCGAGCCGTTCAAACTGGAGGAGGAGAAATACCGCTTCCAGCTTGGCGAAATGGCGGGAGGCAAGACCTCCATCACCCTGTTCGACAAGGACAAGAAGCCGGTATCGTCCGGGGTTATCTCCCAGATGTATATCAGCCTGTCCGAGGCGTTCGCCAAGGGGCTGGCCGATCAGGCAGCAGCAAAAGCAGAATAAATACAGGGGCCTTGTGCCCCTGTTTTGTTATCAAAATCCCCCTGAAAACGCGGGGATTCCGAGCGGTTTTCGATGATGCGAGCCCCCTTGCCAGTCCGTTGCAAACAGAGCGCGCGGGTGAGGGACTCGCGATGTTTACCCCCCACAAACAGGAAGTGTTATTAGCCATGAGTCTTGCAGATCAAGTATTGGCGGTGAATGACGATTTGCCGATCCGTACCGATAAACCTGTCCATTCCGGCAAAGTGCGCAGCGTCTACTGGTTGACCCCCGAAGACAGTGCCCGGCTCATAAAAGAGAAAGGCTATGATGTGCCGGCCGATGCGCCCCTCGCCCTCATGGTGATCAGCGATCGCATCTCGGCCTTCGATTGCATCTGGCAAGGTGTGGATGGCCTGAACGGCGTGCCGGGCAAAGGGGCGGCGCTCAACGCCATCTCCAGCCACTGGTTCAAGCTGTTCAAGGAGAAGGGACTGGCCGACAGCCACATTCTGGATATTCCGCACCCCTTCGTCTGGATTGTGCAAAAAGCCCGTCCGGTGATGATCGAGGCGATTGCCCGCCAGTACATCACCGGCTCCATGTGGCGTGCCTACAAGGATGGCGAGCGCGAGTTCTGCGGCATTACCCTGCCGGAAGGGCTCAAAAAGGATCAAAAGCTGCCGGAAATCCTCATCACCCCGTCTACCAAGGGCGTGCTGAAAGGGCTGGATGGCGTGCCGGAAGCCGATGACGTCAACGTCTCCCGTGCCGATATCGAGCGCCACTATAAAGGCTTCAACTTCAGCAAACCGGCCGACATCGACCGCTACGAAGTGCTGCTCAAAGAGGGCTTCAACGTCATCAGCGACGCGCTGGCCGGGCTGGATCAGATCTTCGTCGATACCAAGTTCGAGTTTGGCTATGTCCACGATGCCGCCGGCAACGAGAAGCTGATCTACATGGACGAAGTGGGCACCCCCGACAGCTCCCGTATCTGGGATGGCGCGGCCCTGCGCGACGGTCAGATTGTCGAGAAGTCGAAAGAGGGTTTCCGTCAGTGGCTGCTCAACCACTTCCCGGATCCGGACATCCTGCTCAACAAGAACCGTATGCCGGAACGTTTTGCCCTGGCTCGCGACAACAAGCTGCCGACCGAAGTAATGATGGATATCTCCAACACCTACGTCGGGATCGCCGAGAAGATCATCGGCCACAAGCTGGCGCGTTCTGCCAATCCCAAGCAGGAGATCATCGAGGTGCTGCGCGATCAGTACGGTCTGATCGACTAAGGGTTGCTCTCTTTTTTGTCGCCCAGAAACAAACGTTTGCTGGTGGCGATGGAGATAGGCCGATAAACAGACGGGCCCCGCTACGGGGCCCGTTTTTATTGCTGGTCTGGCGGCAAGCGAGCGGCGATCAGCCGTTGACCCTGAACACCTGACCGGTCTGGATGCCCAGCACCGACTTCTTGTAGGCCTGCGCCACCTTGGCGGCGGGTACCGGTACGAAGCCCGGGAAGAAGTCAGCGTATTTGTCCATCGACTCCGCCAGCACGGTAGGGCTCACCACGTTGATGCGAAGGCCTCTTGGCAGCTCGCAGGCGGCCGCTTTCACAAAGTGATCGATAGCGCCGTTGACTGTGCTGGCGCTCACGCCCCAGTTGATCGGCTCCTCGCTCAGAATACCGCTGATCAAAGTGATGGAGCCCTTGTCAGTCAGATAGGGAATGGCGGCTCGGGTCAGGTTGATCTGGCCCATCAGCTTGCTCTCCAGTCCCACCTGCCACTGCTCGTCGGTCATCTCGGTCAGGCCGTTGAAGGCCACGCTGCCGCTGGCGACAGCCAGTGCATCAAACTGGCCCACCTGGGCAAACAGCGCCTTGATGGAGGCGGGATCGCGCATGTCGACCGTGGCATCGCCACGGCTGTGGCCGACCCGGATCACCTGATGATCTTTGGCAAGCAGTTCACTGACCGCGGAGCCGACGGTGCCGGAGGCACCCACAATCACAATTTTCATCTGCATCACTCCTGGTTGAGATGTATCGATTCTAGCGCAACAGAAAATGCGAAAAAGCGCGTAAAATAAACCCATTGTTTCCATATTGGAGCTAATGATGGATATCGCCCATCTGGCCAGCTTTTACGAAGTGGTGCTGCGCGGCAGTTTCTCGGCTGCTGCCGATACGCTGGGGGTCAGCAAGGGGATGCTGAGCCGCCATGTCAGCGCGCTGGAGTCCTCCCTCAATGCGCAACTGTTGCAGCGTACCACCCGCCGCCTCAGCCTGACCGAGGCGGGCAAGACCCTCTATCTGCAGGCGGGGGAGATCTTCGCGCTGGCACGGCAGGCGGAGCAGGATATTCAGGCGCTGACCGAAGAGGATGGCGGTCGGCTGCGTTTTACCTGCCCGGTCAGTACCGGCGATCGCATGGTGAGCGAGCTGCTGGCCAGCTTTGCCGCGCTCTGCCCCGGAGTGGAGGTGGAGCTCAACTTCACCAACCAGATGGTCGACATGAGTCAGGGGGAGAACGACATCGCCCTGCGCGCCATGAACGAGGTGCCGGACAATCTGGTGGCCCTGCCGCTCGGTCGGCTCAAGGATGTGGTGGTGGCGAGCCCCGCACTGGTGGCGCGAGAGGGGCGTCCCGCCACTCCCTATGAGCTGAGCGGGCGCAGCTGCCTGTTGCAGGGACACAATCCGGCTTGGGAGCAGTGGCACTTTATCCGTGAGGGGGAAGAGGCCCACATTCTGGTGCAGGGCAAGGTACGAGCCAACCACTACAGCACAGTGTTACAACTGGCGCGCGCCGGTATGGGCTATGCCAAGTGCCCGCTGATGCTGGTGGAATCGCAGCTGACGGCAGGAGAGCTGGTGACTGTGCTCGACGAGTGGCAGAGCGGCCTGCATCAGCTTCATGTGCTGCATGCCCAGCAGCGGCGGGTGCCACGCAAGATCCGGCTGTTCAAGCAGGTGCTTGCCCAGTGGTTTGCCGAGCGACCCCACTACCTGCTCTGAGCGGCGTTATTTTTCTGTCATCTTTGGCTGCTACCCTGCGCCCATCATCGGCATCAGGAAGATCAGCGGGAATGAAGAGTAATAGAGGGTTGACCGGGTTTGTGCTGCTCTGTGCAGTGTTGGGGGTTGGCAGTGTGCAGGCCATGGTGGACGTGAAGGTGCCGGAGAATTTCCGCATCCTCGCGGTGAGCAACGGCACCTTGCAGGATGAGCAGCATGCCACCCTGGCGGATGGCGAGCAGCAACTGCTGGTGCGCTTCGAGGGGGTGATCCCCAGTCGCAGCAGCAGCGAGAATGATCGGCAGGTACGCTCCGAGCCACAGGTGGTGCGCTATCGGGGCAGCAATCAGCATTTGCAGCTGACGGCCAGCGTACCGGGAGACGAGCGGGGGATGCAGGCATATGCCAAGGCTCCTGCGGTAGCGTTGCAGGAGAATGGCCGCGCGCTTGCCATCCAGCAAGATGTGCTGGTGACCAGTGGCATGCTGCTTGGGGTGGATTGGAACGGCAAACTGGCTGAATACAACCGCAGCGGTGGTAAGGCGGCGCTGACGGCCGTCGCCGTTGCTGCGCAGCCAGCGGCTACGCTCTCCGGTGGGGGGCAACCCGTTGTGGCAGCCAGCGAGCTGGAAGGGCAGTTGCAGCAGCTGTTCCTCCAGGCAGACCCGGCCCTGCGCAAGCGCTTTATCGGTTGGGCCGTCCCACAGCTTTAAGTTTTCTGCCCGTTGCAGTAACGTGGACACTCCTTTTTTCAGGCGCTCTGTTCATCGTACTCAACGAGGTTTTCATGTTTGAATTGCATTCACGCCTGCAGGCAGATACCCGGTGGCTCGGGGATCTGCCCCTCTGCCGTGTCTTGCTGGCCAAAGACAGCCAGTATCCCTGGCTGATCCTGGTACCGCGAGTAGCCAACCTGCGGGAAATTCACCATCTGGCGCCGGAGCAGCAGCAACAGCTGATGCAGGAGTCCTGCGCCGTCGCCGCCCTGATGGAGCAGGCCCTCAGCCCGGACAAGATCAACATTGGGGCGCTGGGTAATCTGGTGCCGCAACTCCACCTTCACCATGTCGCCCGCTTTGCGACGGATCGCGCCTGGCCCGGCCCCATCTGGGGCGCTCATCCGGTCTTGCCTTACGAGCCACAAGTTTTGGCGCAGCAGGCCGATATATGGCGTGCCCGGCTCGCCAAGCTGAGCGGTTTCCTCCCTGTGGCTGCTGATAACGGAGTCAACTGAGAGGCGTGTCGCTATTTCAGTCTCCGGGCCGCGCCATCTGTTAGAGTTATGGTATAGATAAGCCCATTTTCGATGTTCAGGAAGGTCCCATGATAGTGACAAGATCCGATGACGATGCCGTATTGACCACAGAGGATGTGCTGCTCAGCCTGTGCAACTCGGTGACGGACGTTTTGAGTGCCGCGACCATGAGTCAGGTGCGGTTTTCTGGCATGGTGCAGCGGATCAGCAAGACCTGCCTCAAGCCGGATATCGGTTGTTTCGTGCTGTTCGATGGCGGTTTTTCCGGTCTGGTGGTGATCAACTTCTCCGCCGCCGCCGCCATGGAGCTGTACGAGAGCTACATGCTGAGCATGGGACTATCCAAAGAGGATCTCGCCATCTCCCACACCTCTGACGAAGTGAGCAACGTGATGGGCGAGCTGATGAACCAGATCGTCGGCAGCTTTACCGTCAAGGTGGGCCGGGATCTGCAGACCCACATCACCCAGAACCAGCCGAAGATGCTGGCCCTTAACAAGCAGGTGATGCTGAGCGTCGATACCAATCTCGACAGCCCGGAGTCCCGCCGCGTCACCTTCTTCACTGCCCGCAACAACATCTTCTATCTGGAGCTGGCGATGGACAAAACCGAGTTCATCCGCATCCACAATGAGGGGATGGAGCACGAGGAGCTGGATCCCGATGCGCTGATCGCCCAGGCCAAGCAGGATGCCGCCAAGCCGGCTCAGGCTGCGGCCCCGGTTGCCAACGATCACGACGATCTACTCGACTCCCTGGGTATTTGAGTCAATCGCCGGATAGCAACAAGGCCACCTTCGGGTGGCCTTGTTGTATCGGTGCGAACAACCGTTGTTAGAAGTTGTAGAGCAGGCCGGTGTTGAACATCACGGATTCAGAATCGTAGAAGTTGATGTCGGAATCGGACTTGGCGTAGCCAGCGGTAAAGGTTGCCGAGAGCGGCGCGATACCGAACAGGCGGTGCCAGAAGAAGGTACCGGTCAGGGCAAACTCGTCGGAGTCGGCTTTTTTGTTACCAAAGTCAGGGATTGGATTGGCTTCATCATATTTGGTCTGGCCCAGATAGGCGTTGCTGACGAAAGACCACTGGGAAGCGCGCATGCCGTAGGTCAACTGCAGGCCGTTGCTCTTGTAGCTTTGGGCGCTGCCGTCCAGGTCGGCTTGGCGGTAGATAAAGGCTGGCTCCAGCATTTGACCGGGTGCCAGCTGCCATTTGTAGGAGAGGTCGAGGGCGTGGATCTTGCCGTTGCGATCCAGCTTGGCGGCAGTATCGGCGCCATACTGGCTGCCGCTGCGCTCCTCATCCACCTCGATGTTGCGGGTGGTCAGGCTACCATTGAAGTTGCTACCCCAGATGCTGTCCCAGGCGAAGCGAACCCCTTTTGACTTGATATCGGTCGACTGGCGATCATGATTTGTATCGAACGGATCGCTCCACTGCTCGGTCGGCATGGCATTAAAGACCACGGAGCCAGCTACGATGCCCTTGTCGCTCATCTCCTGACGGATACCGAGCTGCTGGGTGAAGTCGAAACGGATGGCATCCTGGATCAGGTTACCGAGGAAGACCTGGGTGCGGGTATCGGCAAAGGTGTAGCGGATATCGGCGTTGAGCAGCGGGGCAACGGCGGAGCTGCTCTCGGCACTGCCCAGTCCGCTCAGGCGGCGGTTTTCATCATCACCGCTATAAAAATTCGATTCGTAATTGATGACACTGACCCCGCCAAGCAGGAAACCGGACCAGCCAGACTCCTTGGGAATTTCACCCAAATCAGCATAAGCACTATTTGCGACCAGCAGGCCCAGGCCCAGCAAGGTGGTGTTGCGCATCGGATAACTCCTAAATTAAATGGTGGTGAATTTTTTCGGCCGGTGAGTATAAAGAAAAAACCTTAATGGCAACTGACTCAATATTGCCAATTATCCTAACCCACTCATTTCATTCGGCGAATCGTTAATTAATTGTGCGAGATTAAGAAGAGTTCACTCGGTTGTGCTGGTATTCTGTACCGCGAATATCGGGGGAAAACAATAAGATGAAACAGATTAAATCCTGGGCGCAATATTATGTCGATCTGATGACCAAGCTGGGACTGGTGCGCTTTAGCATGTTCCTGGCGGCGGGCATTATCGTGCTGGCGGTCGCGATCCAGATGGGGGTGACCCTGTTCCTGCGCGGCAATATCGATGTGATCGACTTCGTTCGCTCGGTCTTTTTTGGCCTGCTGGTGACTCCCTGGGCGGTCTATTTTCTCTCCATCGTGGTGGATCAGCTGGAGGATTCCCGTCAGCGACTGAGCCGGATGGTGCGCAAGCTGCAAGATATGCGTGAGCGGGATCTGGAGCTCAATACCCAGCTGCAGGAGAACATCAGCCGCCTCAACGCCCAGATTGCCGAGACCAACCGGGCCGAGAGCCTGCGCCTTCAGGCCATTGAGGATCTCGAGAACGAGGTGTTCCAGCGAGAGAAAGCCCAGCTTCATCTGGGGGAGCGCACCGCCCTGCTGCGCTCCTTTATCGACTGCTCCCCCGATCTGGTCTACTACCGCAACGAGGATGAGCAGTTCTCCGGTTGCAACCGCGCCATGGAGGAGCTGACCGGCAAGGTGGAGGCCGAGCTGATCGGTCTGACCCCGTTCGATGTCTACAAGCAGGAGATTGCCAACAAGGTGGTGGAGACCGACAAGCAGGTTTTTGCCAGCAATGAGCCGCTCACCTACGAGCAGTGGCTGGAGTATCCCGATGGCCGCAAGGCTTACTTCGAGCTGCGCAAGGTGCCCTTCTTCGACCGCTTCGGCAAGCGACTCGGCCTGCTCGGTTTTGGCCGCGATATCACCGAGCGCAAGCAGTATCAGGACAAGCTGGAGAAGGCGAGCCGGGACAAGACCACCTTTATCTCCACCATCAGCCACGAGTTGCGCACCCCGCTCAACGGCATCGTGGGCTTAAGTCGGATGCTGATGGATACTCCCCTCGATCCCAAGCAGCAACAGCAGCTTAAGACCATTCACCTGAGTGCGGTGACCCTTGGCAATATCTTCAACGACATCATCGACTTGGACAAACTGGATCGCCGTCGCCTCGAAATTGCGCCAACCCGCATCGATCTGCCCGCCTTCCTCGACGAGCTGGAGACCCTGTCGCGCATTCAGGCGGAGCAGAAGGGGCTCTATCTCCATTTCGATCGCGATGGCGACATGCCGCAATTTGTGATGGCTGACGGTACCCGCCTGCGTCAGGTGCTGTGGAATCTGGTGGGCAACGCGGTCAAGTTTACCGATGAGGGGGGCGTCACCGTGCGTTGTCTCTCCCATCCCGCCGATGAGCCGGGCAAGCTGGCCCTGCACTTCGAGGTGGAGGATACCGGCATCGGCATCCCGCGCGCCCAGCAGGAGAAGATCTTCGCCATGTACTATCAGGTGCAGGGCAAGAAGCACGCCACCGGCACCGGCATTGGCCTCGCGGTCTCCCGTCAGCTGGTGCAGGCCATGGGCGGGCAGCTCTATGTGGACAGCGATCCGGGCGAAGGCTCCTGCTTTACCGCCGAGCTGGAGGTAGCTTGCGCCGAGCCTGTGTTGCCAGAGCAGGAGGAGGAGATGCCATCCCTCGATATCCTGCTGGTGGAGGATGTGGAGCTCAACGTGACGGTGGCCTGCGCCCTGCTGGGCAAGCTGGGTCATCAGGTGCAGGTGGCACGGGACGGCACCCAGGCGTTGGCGATGGCCAACCCGGATGATTTCGACCTCATTTTGCTCGATATCCAGCTGCCGGACATGACCGGCTTCGATGTGGCGAAAACCCTGCTGGAGCGTTATGGCGACAGCCTGCCACCCATGGTGGCGCTCACCGCCAACTCCACCGGCGATCGCCAGTACTACCGGGATCACGGCATGCAGGATGTGATTAACAAGCCGCTTGGCTCCAAAGCGGTGCGGGAGGTGATTGGTCACCTGTTTGCCGATCTGGCCGAGGATGAAGCGGACGAGCAGGCGGATGCGGGCAATCAGGATGCGCTACTGGACTTGCCCTTCCTCACCGATTACGCCGATACCGTGGGCAAGCCGGTGCTGCTCTCCAGCGTTGATCTGTTCGAGAAGATGATGCCGGACTACATGGCAGTGCTCGACTCCAATATGATTGCCCGGGATCAAGCGGGGGTGGTTGAAGAGGCACACAAGATAAAAGGGGCGGCAGGATCCATTGGCCTGCGCCGATTGCAGCAGACGGCACAGCTGATCCAGAGCCCGGATCACCCCGCCTGGTGGGAAAACGTGGAAGACTGGATTGAGACGCTGCGCCGGGAATATCCGGGCGATATCGCCCGTCTGCGGCGCTGGTTGCTGTCTTGAGGCTGGAGGTTGTCTTGAGTCTGATGGACGTTGCTGGCAAGGAGCTGCGAGATGTATAGCCGTTTGATTACCCCTGCGCGCATCCACCCCTGGGGGGATGAGGAGCTGCTAGAGGCGACCGAGCAGGATCGCGCCCGTATTGTGCAGGCAGCGCCAGTGCGCCGGTTGCAGCAGAAGACCCAGGTCTTTCCGCTCGATGTGAAAGCCTCGGTGCGCAGCCGCCTCACCCACTCGCTGGAGGTGCAGGAGACCGGTCGCCAGATCAGCCGCCGCATTCTGGCTGCCTTGCCTGCCGGGATGGTCTGTGAAGGGGCTTTTATCAATCTGGTGGAGATGTCCTGCCTGCTTCATGACGTGGGTAACCCGCCGTTTGGCCACTTCGGTGAGCAGGTGATGGGCCAGTGGCTCGGCGAGATGCTTGATCCCCTCTATCAGCAGGCGCTGGCGCAGCCCCCCTCGGCCCAGTGGGCTGAACTGCGTCAGGATCTGCAACTGTTTGATGGCAACGCCCAGAGCTTGCGGCTGGTGCACAGCCTGCACGAGCTTAACCTGACGCTCGGGCAGCTGGCGGCACTCTGCAAATACCCGCAGCAGCCCCAGCCCGGGGTGAGCTATGGCCAGCATCATGGCTGGAGCAGCAAACGGGGCATCTTCTTTAGCGAGCAGCCGCTCTACCGTGCCCTCGGTCAGAGCCTGGGATTGGCCCCCGGCTGCCGTCATCCGCTGGTCTACATCATGGAGGCGGCCGATGACATCTCCTACTGCATCGCCGATCTGGAAGATGCGGTAGATCGGCGGATCCTGATACTGTCAGAGCTGCTGGCGGCACTGCGAGCAGCTGACCAGAGTGACTACATGTGCACCTTGCTGGATGAGGCGCTGGTCAGTGGCCGGGGCTTTTTCCCCCATTTTCGCCAGCAGCTGACCCGGGATCTGGTAGCGTTGGCGGCGCAGAGCTATGTCAGCGAACATCAGGCCATTTTGCAGGGCTCCTATCCGCAAGCGCTGCTGCACGGTCAGGCGCCGGCGGCGCGGGTGCTCGATATCCTCAAGCAGGTGGCCCGCGAGCTGGTCTTTATGCGCCCCGAAGTAGAGGCCCTCGAGCTGGAAGGGTATGCGGCGCTGCGCGGGGTGCTGACCAGTTATGCCTGTCTGTTGGCGCTGCCAGCGCCACAGTTTGCTAGCCTGCTGGCCGGGGGGGGGAGTCAAACGCTTTTCTTTGCGCGCCGCCTCTATCACCGTCTCTCGGCCCGCCATCTCAAGGCCTATCGATTGGCGATCGCCACCCCGGATCCGCGCTTTGCCTGCCAAAACGAGCAGGAGTGGTATTACCGGGTGCGGTTGCTGCTCGATTATGTCAGCGGCATGACGGATACCTATGTACTGGAAGAGTACCGGCTACTCTCGGGGATCTGATGCCCAAGCTCCCCTTCGGGTAGCATAAAATGCCGTAAAAACGTTTTAAAAGGAGTCGCAAGAGGCTTGTTTTAAATTCGGATATTTTTTAGACTTCTGCAACCTGTTCAACTTTTATCCGGTAAGGAGACGAAAATGCAACATCTGATGCTCAATATTGCATTCTCTCGCGGCACTGCGTGCGGCGTGAAATCTCGTGCTCTTTTACCGCGTGGCGTAAACAGGTAACCCCTGTCTTTTTATCACCCGCGGTTCGTCCCGCAGGGTGATATCCACTTTCTCCGGGAGAACCGCATGTTCAACTGGAGAATGTCATGTCTATCGAACTGGTTTTACTGCGCAGTGTTGAATCCCTGGTCCAGAGAAGGATTGCCCGGGTCGAGCGTCGTCTCGTACAGGTTAATCTGTCACCCGCTCTGCTCAGGGATATCGGGCTGGAAGGATATCAGGGTCAGATCTCCCTCGTTCGCGAGCGGGAGTATCAAACCGGCTTCCGCCTCGGGAATCGAATAACCTGATCGCGAGGGGGAGAATAAGATCCCCCTCGCTAGTGAAATGGCAGGCTGCATGCCTGCCATTTTTCCATCTTATGGTTGATTCCATGTTCACATGTTGGTGACTCAGTATTATCCTCTCCGCCCTCTTTGTAACAGCTGCGATTGTTTTCTCGCCTTGCGTCGTCAGGATCTGCAAGATTAGAGGTGGCAGCCCTATCTGTTTTACTCATCAGGACAAGACCTTATGCCGCTCTTTCGTCAGCTTTTTCTTCCCTTTTTGCTGTTGTTTTCAGGCATGTTGGCTGTTGCGGCTCCCCAACCGCAAGATGAGAGCACAAGCAACGAAATCTCCGCACAAAAGGAGCTGCTGGTCGGGGTTCCCCGTGGCGGCTATCTCCCTTTCATCTATCAACTCCCCAACCAGCGTTATGCCGGTCCGCTCAAGGAGTTGGCCTCGCGCATTGCAGCCGAAATGGGCGTGTCATTGCGTTATATCCCCTACAACTCCTACGTGGATGCCCAGATTGCTCTCCAAGGCGGCCAGATCGATGCATTAATCGGGGTCGAACGTAATGCTCTTGAATTGAAGGGGATAAACCCTATTGGCAGTATCGGTTCTTATGCTCGCTCCATTTTAATGCATACCCCGGATCAGCGATTGACCCTGGAGCAGGCGCGCAAGTTACGCTGGGTCTGTATTCGTGGTTTTGGCAGTTGTAATGAATTGGCTCGTTTGGGGATCTCTGATGTAACTGAGCTGGAGAGCCGTACTGAGGCGACCTATATGGTCAAGCTGGGCGCTGTCGATGCATATCTTGATTTGGAACCCATTGTTTCCCTCAAGATGGAGAGTATGCCTACATCAATGGGGGTTGTTGCTCCTGGGTGGCTTTCTGGCAGCACGCTGACGATGGCGACCAGCTCCCGCCAGCCAGAGCTGAGCGAGAGGCTTTGGCAGGCATATCAACGGATACCCGTTGCAGACTCACGATTACGGTTGCATCAGAAAAATGAACGCGCTAACGCTGGTCTGTTGCTGGAACCAGATGAGGCTAGTTGGCTGAAGCAGAGAAACAAGGTCATCAAGTTCGCCGTTGCCCCCGGATTTGCCGGCATCAGTGAAATCGATGACGAAGGTGAATTGCATGGCTATACGGCAGACCTGATGAAGTTATTGAGTCTGCGCTCCGGGATCCGCTTTGAGCTGGTGTCGACAAATACCTGGCAAGAGTCACTTAAACTGCTGAAAGAGCATAAAGTGGACCTTATTCCCTTGATGACACCGCTCAAGGATCGTCAGTCCTTTGCCTCTTTTACCTCCTCCTATCTGAAGTTCGACAGCTATGTCGTAGCCAGACACGGTGCTCGCCCGCTGAAGTCACTGGTCGAGCTGAAAGGGCGTCTGATTGGTGGTGTGACGGGTTCTTACGAAGCCTCTCTCATTCACGCGCTGGGCGCCAATATTATCGAAGTGGGCAAGGATGCCGATTTACTGACCTTGCTTGACACTGGGCGAGCTGAATATGTGCTGTTGACCATGACCAATCTGGGACAGCAGGCAATGAAGGGTTTCAATGAGAAGTATCAGGTGGTGCTGAGTTCTCCCGAATTTTCCGTACCTATCAGTATGGCTGTCGACAATGCTCAGCCCGAGTTGCTCCGCATCATGGACAAGTTGCTGCTGACCATCACGGATGAGGAGTGGCAACTGCTGGAACGACGCTGGCTCAATGTGTCGGTCAATATCGAGTCTGATTACACCCTGATTTACAAATGGTTGGCCATAGGGGGGGGCGCCTTGCTCGTCAGCGGTTTGCTGGTGATGTTCTGGGCTCGCAGTTTGCGTCGCCAGATTGCGCAGCGCAAAATCGCAGAGGACAAGCTGAACGAACAGTTGCTGTTTGTGCAGACCTTGCTCAACTCACTGCCAACCATGGTGGCGCTACGTGATAGCGAGCAGCGGATCACCTTGTGCAATCAGGCCTATCGCGATGCTTTCCTCGGTGCTGGCAGTAGCAGTGAGGAGCTGCAAAACATGCCCGAGACACTCAGAAACAGTGTGCTGGAAGAAGAGCGCCGGGTGTGGCAGACCGGACAGGATCTGGAGGGTGCAGGCAGTAACCTGCGAGCTGATGGCACGCCCTGCCATGTTATCTATGCCAAACGCCCTTATCGCGATCCCGATGGCAATATGCTGGGGGTGTTGACAGTACTGACCGATGTCAGCCGGATCAAGGAGGCGGAGGAGCGCGCCCGTCAGGCTGAAAATCGCCTTACCCAGATTACCGACAGCATGCCTGGGGTGGTCTATCAGTATTTGTGGCAAGGACCCGGCAAGGGGCGGTTTTTGTATGCCTCTCAGGGGGCCCGCGAGATCCTCGGGGCTTCCCGACAGGATCTGTTCAATGCCGAATCGGGTGGTGAGGTGTTCGGCTTTACCGAAGAAGCGCTCCAGGATTTTGTCAGCAAGGTGGCCAATCATGCCGAGACTCTGGCGCCCCTCGATCTGGAGGTCAAGGTGGAGCGACCTGATGGAGATCGCTATCTGCAAGTACGTGGCAACTTTGTCAGACAGGAGCAGCAGGCACTGATCCTTAACGGGGTGATTCAGGACATTACGGCCCTCAAGCAACAGGAATATGAGCTGCGCGAAGCTCGCGCCTATGCCGAGCAGGCGATGCAGGCTCGCAGCCGCTTTTTGGCAACCATGAGCCATGAGCTGCGCACTCCCATTTCAGGCATGCATGGCATGCTCGAATTGCTGCAAATGAGCGAGCTCAACGACGACCAGCGTTTTATGGTGCGCAATGTGGTCACCTCGACCAACAACCTGCTCTATCTGGTCAATGACATCCTCGATTTTTCCAAGATAGAAGCGGGTCAGTTGCAGTTGAATTACCAGAGCAGCCGGTTGCAAACGGTGATCTGCGATGCCATTCGTGGCCATGCGACACTGGCTCATAACAAGGGGCTCCACGTGGTGCTGGAGTGGGAGCATCATGTGCCGGATTGGGCCGACATCGATGGGGTGCGTATTGGTCAGGTCATCTCCAACCTGCTCAACAATGCGGTGAAGTTTACCGAACAAGGGGGGATTACGATTCGGGTCAGCTACCTGAGCGAGCAACTGACAATCAGTGTCAGTGACACCGGTATCGGGATCGCCGAAGAGAAGCAGGCGCTGCTGTTCACGCCTTTTGAGCAGGTGGAGTCAGATATCAACCGTCGTTTTGGTGGCACAGGCTTGGGGTTGGCAATCTGTGAGCAGCTGGTATGCAAAATGGGGGGGGCACTGACACTGACCAGCAAGGCAGGAGAGGGCTCCTGCTTCCGCTTTACCGTACCGCTAACCAATCCGCAGTGGGATCCCCCAGCTCTGGCTGACACAGAATGGTGGTTCTTCAGCGATGACACCAACCTCGAAGCGGCCATGGTACGGCAGGGGGCCAAGCTCAGGTACTTGGGGGCCAATGAGCTCAGTCGCTCACTGGAAGGGTTGCTGTTGGCCGATCAACGGTGGCTTGAGCAAGCGCTTGGGGGGGAATGGCAAAGCTGGCTGCAACACTCTGCGCTGAAGGGGATCATAGCGTCACCCGATGAGGCGTTACGGGGTCGGATTGGTGAACAGAAATGGTGGCGCCTGGGTCTATCTCCTCTCTATCCGGATCTTCTGCTGGAGAGCTGCCACGAATTGCTGCAGGAGCGGGTCACACCAATCCTCCCTGCGCTTGCAGAGAAGCTGGGTGGCAAAGTACTGGTGGCCGATGATCATCCGGTCAATCGTGCCTTGCTGGCACGGCAGTTGGCCATTCTTGGTATCGAGGCTCAGGTTGTTGAAGATGGCGAGAAGGCTCTGCGGGCCTGGCAGGGACAGCAATTCTCGATGCTGCTGACTGATTGCCATATGCCGGTGATGGATGGTTATGCTCTGACCAAGGCGCTGCGGGCTGCGGGAGTGACGGCCCCCATCATAGGGGTAACGGCAGATACGTCGGAAGAGGCGAGTGCTCGTATGGTAGAGGCAGGCATGAGTGACATGTTACTGAAGCCCTACCCGCTGGATATCTTGCGCCAGATGCTGGCCCATTGGCTGGCAGAGAGGACGCCAACCAGAAGCGCGGTTGCGCCCGTTGTTGGGGCTACAGGCATGCAGGCTGAGCGCTGGTTGGCGCTGTTTGGTGACGAGCTGACCGCGCGAGCCATGGCGGTGGAGTATCTCGATTCCACCCGGCAGGATGGCGAGGCCATGATGGCAGCGCTGATTTGTCATGATGCCAGCGCCTTGGTCGAGACCGCCCACCGGATCAAGGGGGCTGCCCGAATGGTCGGGTTGGAGGAGCTTGCCAGTCAGGCTGCCATGCTGGAATCGGCAGCGCGATTGAAGCGGCTCGACGAACTCGACGATCTGGTCAGCACAGTGCAGAGGCTGATGACGGCGATCACCCACGACATTGGATTATGGCTCGATGAAAAAAGCACAACATGAGTTGGTCATTATGGTCGTGGAAGACCATGGATTTCAGCGCAAGGCGCTGCTGCACCAGGTCCGCAGCCTGGGTTACCAGAATCTGCTGGAGGCGGCCGATGGTGCCGAGGCGCTGGTACTGAGCCAGCAACACGCCGTCGATATCCTGTTTTGCGACCTGCGGATGCCGGGCATGGATGGCATGGCACTGCTGCGCCGCCTGTCACTGGGCGGTTTTCGCGGGGGGATTATCCTCTCCAGCGCCCTTGAAGACGATGTGGTGGAGGCCGTGTTGCGGATGAGTGCCGCCTATGGCTTGCAGGTGCTCGGCCGCATAGAGAAACCCTCTACCCAGCAGCAGCTCAAGCTGCTGATCGATGCCTGGTCACCCCGGGAGGAGCCTGCCAGGGAGGAGGAGGGGCACAGGATCGGCCTGGATGAGTTGTGCCGTGCACTCGAGCAGGATCAGTTGCTGCCCTGGTATCAGCCCAAGGTGAGCTTTGCCTCCGGCGAGTGGGTCGGGATGGAGGCGCTGGCCCGCTGGCAGCACCCGGAGTACGGCCTGATCTCTCCGGGGCGTTTTATTCCACTGGCGGAGCGCAACGGACTGATCGATCAGTTGACTGAAGTGATCATCGGCAAATCCCTTAGTGATGGTCATTTGTGGGAAGAGACCGGACTCTCGCTCAATCTGTCGATGAACCTCTCCACTACCTCGCTGATCGAGGGCGATCTGTGCAATTCCCTGATCAATCAGTGTCAACGCTGGAGCATCAACCCCGAGCTTATCACCCTGGAGGTGACCGAGAGCGCCTTTGTACAGGATCTGGGCAAGTCGCTGGAGGTGCTGACCCGGCTAAGGATGCATGGTTTTGGCCTCTCCATCGATGATTTTGGTACCGGCTACTCCTCTATGCAGCAGCTGGCTCTGTTACCGTTCACCGAACTCAAGCTGGATCGCTCTTTCGTCGATCGCTGCCATGCCGATCCGTCACGTTTGGCTATCATCGAGTCCAGTATCGAGTTGGCCCGCAAGCTGGGGCTGAAGTCGGTGGCGGAAGGGGTAGAGGATGAGGCGACCTGGCGAGTGCTGGCCCAACTCGGTTGCGACCTCTGTCAGGGATTTTTCTCTGCCCGCCCGATGCCGCGCAGTGAATTGGCTAAATGGCACCGGACTTGGCAAGATAGATTGCCTACACTGATATCTATCTGATTCTGTTGGCTGGAGCCCTCCGTTTGAACAAGGATGTTCATGAAAATCTCAAGCAAGTTGCTGCTCAGCTTCGGTTTTATCAACCTGCTGATCCTGCTCTCCTCCACGCTGGTCTATTACCGGCTGACCCAGATAAATCAGGCCCAACACATCCTGCTGGAGCAGGCGCTGCCCGCTTTGCAGCGGGATGAGGCGAGCCAGAAGGCACTGGTTGCCACCGTTTCTGCTCTGCGTGGCTATCTGATCCTCGGCAAGGATCCGGCTCAGGCTTCCCGCCTCAAGCAGGAGTGGGAGTCGGCCTGGCAGGCCATCGCCCATCAGGCGTTCAGTCCGGCGCTCTCCAAGTCTCTCGAGACCTTCAAAAGCCATCAGGAGAAGGTGTGGACCATCGCCCAGAGTGAAGAGAATCTGCCCGCTCATACCCTGATGCTGCAGGAGGCGGGTCCGCTGGCGGAGGCGGCGCTCGATCAGCTGCAATCCTTTGCCAATGAAGAAGTTGGCACTCCGCAGGATCAACTCTCCGGCGATCGCCGCATGCTGCTCAAACAGGTGGGGGATGCCTACAACAGCCTCGCCAACTCTCTCTCAGCCCTGCGGGATTTTCTCATCTCAGGCGACCCCGAATACCGCAGCAAGTATCAGGATTACTACCAGTTTCATCAGCAGCGTGTGGCTGAGGTTAAACAGCAAGCCGCGCTCTTTACCGACACCCAGCAGAGCCTCTGGCAGCTGTTTGAAGAGATGGCTACCCCCTTCTCCGAGCTGGTGGGGCAGGTGATCGAGAAGCGCCAGGCGCCGGATTGGGATCAGGCAAACTACCTGATGGCCACCGACATCGAGCCGATGCAGTCCAGCCTCAGCGAGCAGCTGGTCCAGCAGGTGGGGAAAACCCGTGCCGAGGTGGATCAGATTTCGGCGCAGATGACCGGAGCCGGGAGGGCCATCAACCAGACTCTGCTGTTGGCTACCGGCAGCGCCATCGTGCTTGGCATGGTAGTCGCCTGGCTCTTTAGTCGTCGTCTGACCCGTGACATTGCCTGTCTGGTGACCCGGGCGGGGCAGGTTGCGGATGGCCGGCTGGCGGCCGAGCCCTTGCCAATCACAGGGCAGGATGAGTTGGGAGACTTGACCGGTTCCATCAACCGGATGTCTGCCCAGTTACATCATCTGGTCGGGGAGTTGCAGGGGGCTGTGGGGCAGGTCGAGGTGGCCTGTCTCGATGTGGGCAGCACTACCAGAGCCATAGTGGCGGATCTGACGGAACAGGATCAGCGGGTCGATGCGGTGGCTGCGGCTATCGATCAGATGTCGGTGAGTGCTCGTGATGTGGCTGGTAACATTGCCGGTGTGGCGGATGGTGCCCATCAGGTGCGGCAGCAGACCCGTCAGGGAGAGGCCGCGCTGGCACGAATGAGCGATACCATGCAGCAGATTGCCGCCATGATTGGACAGGCCAACGAGGCCATGGGGCTGCTGGAGCATCAGAGTGAACAGGTGGGGCAGATCACCGAGGTGATCGCCACTATAGCCGAGCAGACCAATCTGCTGGCACTCAATGCGGCGATAGAAGCGGCGCGGGCAGGCGAGCAGGGCCGAGGTTTTGCGGTGGTGGCCGATGAGGTTCGCCAGCTGGCGACCCGCACCCATCAATCCACCGCCGAGATCAGCCAGACTATTGCGGCCATCTCCCAGCAGACTCGCCAGACAGTGAGTACCGTCAGCAGCGGTACCCGGTTGGTAGAGCAAGGCCGGGATGCAGTCGGATTGGTGACCGATATCCTGAGTGCCATGAACCAGCTGGTGCAGTCGCTGTCGGGCCAGCTGGAGGCCATTTCGGTGGCAACCGAGCAGCAGTCGCGGGTGGCCGCCGAGGTATCCGGGACTGTCGATGACATTGCTGCGCTCAGTCGGCAATCTTGTCAGCGTAGTCAGCAGGGGGAGGAGATCGTAGCCAGACTGGCTGGTGATACCGGCAAGCTGAAGGCGGTCATCACCCGCTTTGATCGTGATACGTGAGATGGCGGGATCATCCCGCCATTGCGACTGTCATGCACCGATCCGTCTGGCCCGTGGGTTTAATCCAGACGTCTGAAGGTGTGGTTGTCGAAGCTGCTGGTGGTCTCCCGGTTGAGCAGGCTGACCAGCAAAATCGCCCGTTTCTCTCCATCCGGCTCCATATAGATGGCTTCGAAGCCGGCAAGCGGCCCCTCTTCAATCAGCACCTTGTCGCCCGAGCAGGGCAGGTTAGCGTAGCTGGCTCTCGCCTCATCGCTGTCATCGCGACTCATCAGCTGATAGACCAGCTTGCTGCTGATGGGGGTCCATTCGCTGCCAAAGTGGATGATCCGGCTGATGCCGCGGGTCGATTTCAGGGTGACTGGTGTCACCTCTTCCAAATCAACGAAGATAAACAGATAGTTGGGGAACATGGGTTCCCGTACCGGAACTCGCTTGCCCCGGCGCAGCTTCTCGATCTCCACCATGGGGTAATAGGATTCGATACCCTGGGCATCGAGGTGGGCGCGGGCGCGGGCCTCTTCTTTTGGCTTGCAGTAGGCCAGATACCATTTTTTCATGTTATGAGTATGTTCGTGTTGCCGTGCTCGCGGATATGATAGCGGCGCCAATAAAAAAGGCCACGCATTGCGTGGCCTTTTTTGCCGAGTGAGCAATTACCAACCTTTTACCAGGCCGCCTTTGAACAGCTCGAGACCTTTCTTGTAGACATCATCGGTCTGGAAAGCTTGTACGAACTGTTTGACCTTCTCGTCATCCTTGTTGTTGTCGCGGGCGACGATCAGGTTGACGTAGGGGGACTCTTTGTCCTCAACAAACAGGCCGTTCTCGGTCGGGGTCAGACCAATCTGACCGGCGAAGGTGTTGTTGATGATGGCCAAGTCTACGTCTTCCAGCGAGCGCGGCAGTTGGGCTGCTTCCAGCTCGACAATCTTGAAGTTGCGCGGGTTGCTGGCGATATCCAGTACGGTGGCTTCCAGACCGGCGCCATCCTTCAGGGTGATCAGACCCTGTTTGGCCAGCAGGATCAGCGAGCGACCCAGGTTGGTCGGATCGTTCGGTACCGCGATCTGGGCGCCATCTTGCAGCTCGCTCAGCGCCTTGATTTTCTTCGAGTAACCGGCAATCGGATAGACGAAGGTGTTGCCAACCGGCACCAGCTTGAAGCCGCGATCACGTACTTGCGCATCCAGATAGGGTTTGTGCTGGAAAGCGTTGACGTCGATGCTGCCATCGTTCAGCGCCACGTTCGGGGTGACGTAGTCGGAGAAGTTGACCACTTCGACTGTCAGACCGTATTTCTCTTTGGCTACCTTGGCAGCCACTTCAACCAGTTCGGTCTCCGGGCCGGCAATAGCGCCCACTTTCAGAACCTTGCTCTCTTCTTTTTGACCGCAACCGGCCAGAACCAGACCAGCCAGCAGGGCAGCTGCAAAGGATTTGATGCCAAATTTCATAAAACCTCCTGTCAGAAATCGACGATTAACGATGATCACATTTGTTGACCAGGCGCTCACCCGCGCTCTGGATAAGTTGAACCAGTACTACCAGGATAACCACGGTCACCAGCATGACGGTCGGGTCAAAGCGCTGATAACCATAACGAATACCCACATCCCCCAGACCACCGCCACCGATGGCCCCGGCCATGGCCGAGTAGTTCACCAGAGTGACGAGGGTAATGGTGACGCTGTTGAGGATGCCGGGCAGAGCCTCGGGCAGCAGCACCTTGGTGATGATTTGCAGCGGTTTGGCGCCCATCGCCTTGGCCGCTTCCAGCAGGCCGTCCGGCACTTCCATCAGGGCCCCTTCCACCAGACGAGCGATGAAAGGGATGCAACCGACAGTCAGCGGCACTATGGCAGCGATGGTGCCGATACTGGTGCCGACAATCAGCCGAGTCAGCGGAATGATGGCGACCAGCAGGATGATAAAGGGCACCGAGCGACCCACGTTGACCACCATGCCCAGAGTACGGTTGAGCAAGGGGTTGGCCAGGATCTGGCCCGCCTTGGTCACATGCAGCGCTACGCCGAGTGGCAGGCCCAGCAGGCAGCCGAACAGGGCGGAGGCAAACACCATGATCAGGGTGTCGCCCAGGGCCGTGATGAGCAGATTAATCATGGCTTCGGACATAACCCATTACCTCCAGCTGAATGTGGTTGTCGATAAGGAACTGCTGGGTGGCCTCGCACTGGGCTTCATCCCCGAACAGCTCGGCCAGCAGGAAACCGAATTTGACGCCACCTGCGTACTCGATGTCTGCGCTCAGTATGCTGATGTCGATGTTGAAACGGCGGCTCGCCTCGGAGATCAGCGGCGTATCGACCGTGCTGCCGGTAAAGCCGAGTTTCACCAGCGGGTAGCTGCTCGGCACCCGCTCGCTGCTCATCCGATCCTGATACTCCTGCGGTACCTCCAGATGGATGGTGGAGTGGATGAAGTCACGAGCCAGCTGGGTCTTGGCATTGCTGAAGAACCAGGCCACTTCGCCCTGTTCGATCAGACGGCCGTCGCTGATGATGGCCACTTCGTCACAGATCCCCTTCACCACATCCATCTCGTGGGTGATGAGCAGGATGGTGAGCCCCAGCTTGACGTTGATCTCCTTGAGCAGGGTCAGGATCGAGCGGGTGGTCTGCGGGTCGAGGGCCGAGGTGGCCTCGTCACAGAGCAGTACTTTGGGGGCGGGTGCCAGTGCGCGGGCAATGGCGACGCGTTGTTTCTGACCGCCGGAAAGCTCGGACGGATAGGCCTGGGCACGGGCTTCCAGCCCGACCAGCGCCAGCAGTTCGGCAACCCGTTGCTGGATCTTCTCTTTGCTCCAGCCTGCCAGCTCCAGCGGAAAGGCGATGTTGGCAAACACAGTGCGGGAGGCAAGCAGGTTGAAGTGCTGGAAAATCATCCCGATCTGGCGGCGAGCCTGGGTCAGATCCCGTTCGCTCAGGGCGACCAGATCCTGGCCATCAACGATGACTTGACCCTCTGTCGGGCGCTCCAGCAGGTTGACACAACGAATGAGGGTACTCTTGCCGGCACCGGAGGCACCGATCACCCCGAAAATTTTGCCTTGGGGTACATGCAGACTCACATCACGCAGGGCGTGCACGGCGTCACTGCCTGTACCGTAGACTTTGTTGAGACCGATCAACTTAATCATGGATTCTTCCGTGCTAACAGCCTTAAAGCACAGGGCGCTACAGGCGGGGAAATTGGGCAGAGGTTCCACTGGGTTACTCTGTCATCATGGAGGATGATGCTAAGATGTCTGGATGGCCATGTCAATGCATGTTTTTACGTCTAGACGTCTAAAAAAGTGATAAGGATTTCTGTCAGGCGGATAACGATCAGGATGGTATTGTTGCTCTGCCAGATCCTGTTTCGTCCCTGCGGCAGATAACCGAATTAAAGATGGTTTATATCGGGTAAATGCTGGTTTTATTAGTGTGTCAGCCCGTTTTTGTTCACATCTGCTGTCGAGCTTAATGCTCCTCCATCGTTACACAAATTGCTGCACAAATCGTTCCCTATTCGCGACCGGATCACCTGACGGCCACTTTGTCGGCGTCAACCTTGATGCAGCGCAAGAGGGGCTCGGATAGGGATTGGGTCAGTTGCGCCGGTTTTTTATACTGATGATGTCGACAAGCATGGAGGGCAGTGCGATGAGATTCCAACAGATCAAAGAGTTGCTGCACTATCTTGAGCAGGTTCATCACCAGCTCGGACTCTGTTACGGGCGTTTGACCAGTCAGGTGGACAGCGAACGCAGCCGGATGTTGCTGGTCTATCTGCAAGGGCGTGAGGATGCGGCCAGTGCCCATCTGCACGAATATGCCGCTCATCTGGGAGAGGCGGTCAGGGAGACTTGGCTGAACCAGAGTTTCAGCGAGGATATGCTGCCTGCCATTACCCGCTTCGAGCTGCCGGCATCAGTCCAGACCCAGGATATCGTCACTCAGGTATGCCGCTGGGAAGAGCAGCTGGTGGGCGAGCTGAGCCATCTGGCCAGGGAGTGCCCGACACCGGCCACCACCGCTTTGCTCGAGAATCTGGCCGGGCTGGAGCAGACCCGCTTGACTCGGCTGGTGCACGGTGTGCATCGACTCGACGACATGTAGCGGGTGATAAGCACCAAACACGCAAGATGGCCGCAAAACAAAAGGGCCCGGCAGCAGTGCCGGGCCCTTTCTCTTGGATATCTACTGATTTGCAGTGAGCCTGGGTCAGCCCTGCTGCTCGGCCGCGTAGAGTGCGGCCCCGATAATGCCCGCCTGATTGAGGCTGGCCGCCGGAATAAGCGGCGCCCGGGTCTCGATGCGATCGACAAACTTATCCAGCTTGGCTGCGCTGCCGCCCCCCAGAATGAATAGGTCGGGGGAGAAGAGAAACTCGAGGCGCGCCAGATACTTGTTGAAACGCTTGCCCCAGCGGTTCCAGGAGAGATCTTCCCGTTTGCGCGCCGCATCGGAGCAGTAGTGCTCGGCGACCATTCCTTCCAGCATCAGATGGCCCAGCTCGGTGTTGGGCAGCAGATGGCCGTTGACGAAGATGGCGGTGCCGATGCCGGTGCCGACCGTGATGAGGATGATGACCCCCTTGCGATCCTTGCCGGCGCCAAAGCGCATCTCGGCCAGACCGGCGGCATCGGCATCATTCAGCACATAGCAGGGCTTGCCGGTGACATCGGCAAACAGATGCTCGGCATCGGTTTCGATCCAGCTCTTGTCGATATTGGCGGCACTCTTGGCAACCCCGTTGTGGATGGTGGCGGGAAAGCCGCAGCCCACCGGTCCTTTCCAGTCGAAATGTTCGACCAGCGCCTTGAGGGTATGGGCGATGGCGGCCGGGGTGGCCGGTTGCGGTGTGGCAATGCGATGGCGCTCGCCAATCAATTCGCCGGTTTTGGTATCGACCAGACAGCCCTTGATCCCTGAGCCTCCAATATCCACTCCCAACATATGCATCAGTGTTGTCCTTGTTGTGTGCCGACCAGTTTGCAGTGACCACGCTGTTATGGGCACTGCAGGTCGGCAGAGCATGAAAAAAGTGCTGCAATCCGGCAAGGGGCAGATCACTTATGCGTGATCCGACAGACCTTTTTCGATGCAGCGGATCAGCAAACGGGTCTTCTTGTTCTCTTCATCCTGACGCCGGGCAAGGGTGGCCAGCGCCCATTCGATATGTTCGGCCACCATGGGATCGGCGGTGGTCAGCCCCAGTTGCAGGGCCGCGATCACCTCGGGGGTCGCCGGGCCATTGCCAAGGGCGACTGCCAGATTGCGGCGCCAGCGCTGGTAACCGATGCGGCGGATCGGGCTCCCTTCGGTTTGCTTGAGAAAGTCGCTCTCGCTCCAGCACCACAGCGCCAGCAGGGGCGGGCGGTGCAGGCTTGGGCGGGGGCTAAAATCGGGTTCCGGGCTGGCATCTGCGTAGCGATTCCAGGGGCAGATAAGCTGGCAGTCGTCGCAGCCGTAGATGCGGTTGCCCATCAGGGGCCTGAACTCTTCCGGAATAGGACCGTCGTTCTCGATGGTGAAATAGGAGATGCAGCGGCGGCCATCCACCACATAAGGGGCAACAATGGCGCCGGTCGGGCAGATGTTGATGCAGGCGACACACTTGCCGCACTGCTCCTTCTCCACTGGCTGGTCGAGCGGCAGCGGCAGGTTGAGCAACAGCTCACCGAGAAAGAAGAAGGAGCCGGCCGATTCGTTGAGCAGCAGTGAGTGTTTGCCAACCCAGCCGAGGCCCGCCTTGGCTGCCAGTGGCCGCTCGAGGATGGGGGCGGAGTCTACGAAGGGGCGCCACTCACCCAAGGTCTCTTCAGTGCCTTGAAACAGCTCAGCGCAGCGCGCTTCGATGCGATCACCCAGCTGTTTGAGCCGGTTGCGCAGCACCTTGTGGTAGTCACGGCCGAGGGCATAGCGGCTGATATAGCCGAGGGTCGGATCGCGCAGGGTGGCAGCAAAGCCTGCCTCGAACGGCAGGTAGTTCATCCGCACCGACAACACCCGCACCGTGCCCGGCAGCAGCTCGTGGGCGCGCGCCCGCATCATGCCGTGACGTGCCATGTAATCCATGCTGCCGTGATAGCCCGCATCCAGCCAGGCCTGCAATCTCGGCTCTTCGATACGCAGGTCGGTGTCGGTGATGCCCGCCTGGTCAAATCCTAGCTCCCGTGCCCAGAGCTTGATATCGTGGGCCAGCTGGTGGAAGTCAGGTGCGCTCATGCGGCTTGGCCTGGCTGGCGTTTGCTGGCGTGGGTCGATTGATAAGAGGCGGGAGCCGTCATGGTAGAGATCATCAGGGGCGCGTTGGGCACAAAAGAGGGCGGCAGTTTACCACAGGGGCTGTGGCAGACTGAACAGATCCACACACTGGAGCGCAACTGGGTCGCGCATGAGGGGCAACCTCTCTATGCCCTGATGGAGCGAGCCGGTGCCGCGCTGCGCACCTATGCCACCCTGCATTGGCCCGACAGTCGCTGTTGGTGGATTTTCGTCGGCCCCGGTAATAACGGCGGTGATGGCTATGTACTGGCCCGCCTTGCCCGCCAGATTGGCATCGAGGTGGTGGTGATTGCCGCCAGAGCACCCGACCAGCTGAAGGGGGATGCCAGACGGGCCGCCGATGAGTGGCTGGCGGCCGGTGGCCGGGTCTGGCTGGCCGAGCAGTTTGATGGGGACCAGCACTCCACCCCGGATCTGGTGGTCGATGCCCTGCTTGGCACCGGCGTCAACACCTCCCTCTCGCCACTACTGACAAAGATCGTCGCAACAATCAATGGCTTGGCTGTGCCCGTGCTGGCGGTGGATCTCCCCTCCGGCCTCAACGGCGATACCGGCCGTGCCATGGGGGCCGTGGTGCAGGCCACTCGCACCCTCACCTTTATCGGTATCAAGCAGGGGATGCTCACCGGCGACGGGGTGGATTGCGTCGGCCAGCTCGACTGTGATCCCCTTGGCGTCACACCTGATGACACTATGCTGCCCGCCGCCTGGCGTATCGATTATCCGCTGCTCTGCACGCAGCTGACCCCGCGCCCGCGCGCTTCCCACAAGGGCTCTTATGGCAAGGTGCTGCTGGTGGGGGGCAATCGCGGCATGCAGGGGGCCATCGTGCTGGCGGCTCGCGCCTGCCTGCGGGCGGGGGCCGGGCTGGTGCGGGTGTGTCAGCATCCGGAACATCCGCCGGTCAGCCTCTATCAACCCGAACTGATGAGTCTCACTACCGCTGATGACGAGGGGTGGGCGTCGGTGCGGGTCATTGGCCCCGGGCTCGGTCAGGATGAGTGGGGAAGCGCGCAAATCGCCCGTTATCTCACCGACCGGCTGCCACTGGTTTTGGACGCCGATGGATTGAATTGGCTGGCGCAATCTCCCCGCCATCAGGATAATTGGGTGCTCACGCCCCATCCCAGCGAAGCAGCGCGCCTGCTGGGATGCTCCATTGCCGAGATTGAAACCGACCGGTTTGCCGCCGTGCAGGCGCTGCAGCGGCGTTATGGCGGTGTGGTGTTGTTAAAAGGGGCGGGAACACTTATTTATGACGGCGAGCGGGTCGCTCTCTGTTGTGAAGGCAATCCCGGCATGGCAAGTGGCGGCATGGGCGATCTGTTATCTGGTATAATCGCCGCCCTTTTGGCCCAGGGCTGGTCTGCCACCATGGCAAGCTGGCTGGGCGCCGTGATCCACGGCGAGGCCGCAGATCAGGCCGCCGCTGACGGCGAGCGGGGCATGCTGGCGTCAGATCTGCTGCCGCTGATCCGCAAACTGGTTAATCCCGACACCATTACAAGTTAAAAAGAAGAACATGGCAAAACAGTTGATGATGACACTGCCGGACGAGGCAGCAACCGTGGCACTGGGTGGCCGTCTGGCACAGGCCTGCCAGCAGGCGACCACAGTGTTTTTGCATGGCACGCTTGGCGCCGGTAAAACCACCCTGACCCGCGGCTGGGTGCAGGGCCTTGGCCATCAGGGCAAGGTAAAAAGCCCGACTTACACTCTGGTCGAACCCTATGAGCTCGATGGTTGGCAGGTCTACCATTTCGATCTCTATCGCCTGGCTGATCCGGAAGAGCTGGAATTCATGGGCATTCGGGACTATTTTGCCGCCAACACACTCTGTCTGGTGGAGTGGTCCGAGAAGGGCGAGGGCTGGTTACCGGCTCCCGACCTGGAAATTACCCTCACTTATGTAGGCGAGCAGCGCGAGGTTCTGATAGAGGCTCGCACTGCTATTGGCGAAGCCATTCTGGAACGGTTGTCATCTACGTGCGCTTGATCCTTGTTATTGCTCTCTCTTTGATGGCGTTACCCTCTTGGGCGAATCAGCTCAAGAGCGTACGAATCTGGCCATCACCGGATAACACCCGGGTGGTGCTCGATATGAGCAGCGCCCCCAATTACAACTACTTCACCCTCACCGGCCCGGATCGGCTGGTAATCGATCTGAAAGGGGCGAGCAACGCCGCCAATCTGGCCCGGATCGAGAACAACAGCGAACTGGTGCGCAAGATCCGCCAGAGCACACCGCTGGAGAAGGGCGGTCTGCGGCTGGTGATGGATCTCAGCTCCGCCATCAAGCCGGTGGTCTTTCCGCTGGCGCCAGCCGGGCCCTATGGTCACCGTCTGGTCATCGACCTCCCTTATGAAGAGAAGCGCTCGGCGGCAGCAGTGCAATCCACGCCTGTCGGTGGCAAGGGCAAGGGGGTGGTGATTGCCATCGACCCGGGCCACGGTGGGGAAGACCCGGGCTCCATCGGCCCGCGCCGTACCTACGAGAAGCGGGTCACGCTGGCGGTCTCCCAGAAGCTGGCGGCACTGATCGATCGTGAACCCGGGATGCGTGCCGTGCTGACCCGTCGTGGCGACTACTTCGTCGATCTCAACAAGCGCTCCGAGATTGCCCGCAAGGCCAAGGCGGATCTGCTGGTCTCTATCCATGCAGACAGTTTTCATAACTCGACTCCGCGCGGCGCCTCGGTCTGGGTCTTGTCGACCAACCGTGCCAACCGAGAGATGGGCAGCTGGCTGGAGAAACAGGAGAAGCAGGGCGAGCTGCTGGGCGGTGTCGGCAAGGTGTTGGCGGAATCCGATCCCAACCCCTATCTGGCACAGACCTTCCTCGACCTCTCCATGGACAAGTCCCGTGCCGAAGGATATGACGTCAGCCGCCAGATCCTGCGCTCCATGGGCAAGGTTGCCCGACTGCACAAGAAGGCGCCGGAGCATGCCAGTCTGGCGGTGCTGAAGGCGCCGGATATTCCCTCGGTGCTGGTGGAGACCGGTTTTATCTCCAACCATGCGGAAGAGAAGCTGCTGGCCACCGCCAGCTATCAGGACCAGCTGGCCCGCGCCATCTTCGAGGGGATCCGTAACTACTACCGCGCTCACCCGACCAAGGGGGCCATGCTGACCGGCAAGGGGCAGGTGAGCCAACCTGCCGCTACTCGCCCTGCACCGGTAGCCCGGCAGCCGGTGAGCCAGCCCTGGCAGGCACAGTCGCAGCCGGTAGTGACCAACAAGATGCCCGCCACCGCCCGCGACGGCGGTGCTGGGAGCGGCTCTGGCGCCGGGGTGATCAAGCCTTACTCGGCTGCAGCGCAGGAGAGCGGTGCACCGGTCAGCAGTGTGGGGGACTATGACAAATCGCGGATGCTCCGCCATGTGGTCAAACGGGGCGAGAGCCTCTCTCGCCTTGCCGAGAAGCATGGAGTGAGTCAGTCCACTCTGGTGGAGATCAACCAGCTGCGCAGCCGGGATATTCAGATTGGTCAAACAATCTATATTCCCCAGCAAGGGCAGAGCCGCGCTGCCGCCCCCGTTCGCAGTGACGACAAGTCGCAGATGATCCGCCATGTGGTCAAGCGGGGCGAGAGTCTCTCCCGCCTTGCCGAGAAACATGGGGTGAGTCAGGCTCGACTGGTAGAGATCAACAAGCTCAAGTCGCGGAATATCCAGGTAGGGCAGGTGCTCTACATTCCGCAAAACTGACGCGCGGGAGCGGGCGATGCCGCTCCCGCTGTTAGCGAATACCATCAGCAAGATTGAAATTCAGGAGTCAGCGATGCCGATCCGTATATTGCCCCCTATCCTTGCCAACCAGATTCCGGTTGGTGGAGAGGTGGTGGAGCGGCCCTCCTGGAGCCTTAAGAGACTGACCATCAGCAAGATTGAAATTCAGGAGTAAATGATGCCGATCCGTATTTTGCCACCCATTCTGGCCAACCAGATTGCAGCCGGAGAGGTGGTGGAGCGGCCCTCTTCTGTGGTGAAAGAGCTGGTGGAGAACAGCCTGGATGCGGGGGCCGACCGGGTCGAGATCGACATCGACAAGGGGGGCGCCAAGCTGATCCGCATCCGTGACAACGGTTGTGGCGTCGCCAAAGACGAGCTGGTGCTGGCGCTATCGCGTCATGCGACCTCCAAGGTGGCCACGCTGGATGATCTGGAAGGGATCAACAGCCTCGGTTTTCGTGGCGAGGCGCTCGCTTCCATCAGCTCGGTCTCCCGTCTCACCTTCACCTCCCGTACCGCCGAGCAGTCCGAGGCTTGGCAAGCCCAGGCGGAAGGGCGGGAGATGAGCGTCACCATCAAGCCGGCGGCCCATCCGGTGGGCACCACGGTGGAGGTGGTGGATCTCTTCTTCAATACCCCCGCGCGGCGCAAGTTCATGCGCAGCGAAAAGACCGAGTTTGCCCATATCGATGAGCTGGTGCGCCGCATCGCGCTCTCCCGCTTCGATGCCACCCTGATCCTGCGCCACAATGGCAAGGTGGTGCGCCAGTACAAGGCTGCCAATACCGTGCCGGAGCAGGAGCGACGTCTCGCCGCCGTTTGCGGCACTCCCTTCATGCACCATGCGCTGGCGGTGGAGAGCGAGCATAGCGACGTGCGTCTGTGGGGCTGGCTGGCGACTCCGGAGGGGGCAAGACCGCAAAACGATCTGCAATACACCTATGTCAACGGCCGGATGATGCGCGACAAGCTCATCAACCACGCTATTCGTCAGGCCTATGACGAGTTGTTGCCTCCCGACCGCTTCGCCGCCTATGTGCTCTATATCGAGCTGGATCCCCGTCAGGTGGATGTCAACGTCCACCCGGCCAAGCATGAGGTGCGCTTCCATCAGGCGCGACTGATCCACGACTTTATCTTTCAGGCGCTGTTTACTGCGCTGCGCCGCAAAGGTGTCAGTGCCGCTCATCAGGATGCGCCGCTGGCCGAAACTCTGGTCGAGTTGCCGGTCAGTCCGCAGATTGAATATCCCGGTCAGGCACCACGTCCCGAATGGTACGGTGCCGAGCACAGCTACCGGGCACCTGCACAGGTGCGGGAGGGGGGCGGTGGGGCTGGCCGAGCCAGCAATTATCAACCGCCCGAGCCCCCAAGCCGGGAGGCGATGCGCGGCATGGGCGCTCTGCTAACTACGCTGCCTATCGAAGCTGAGGCTGCTCCTGTGCAGCCCACTGATCCAGTGCCGTCACCCAAACAGGGGGGATGTCGCGCCCTGACACTGGTGGAGCAGGCCTACCTGTTGATCGAGCGGGATAATCAGCTGGCCCTGCTTTCGCTGGTACGCGCTGAGCGTGTGCTGCTACGCCATTGGCTGCTGGAGACCTGGGGTCAGGGACTGGCGGCCCAGCCGCTGTTGCTGCCGGTCTCCTTCAAGCTGCCGAAGAATTTGATCGCGCTGGTGACCGAGCAGGAACGTTTGCTGAAACGGATGGGGCTGGAGTTGAAAAGCGGGGGGCGCGACACCATGATCCTGACTCGGGTGCCGGCTCTGCTGCGCCAGACCGATCTGGTGCGTCTGTTACCCGAATTGCTGCAAATTATCGAGGGCGGATCTGACAGTGATGCTGGTCAGCAGGCTGAAGTATTATGCCAATGGCTGGTGGAGCAGGGGATAAGCCGCGAGAAGATATACGATTTTTCAACTGCCAGTCGTCTGCTGACGGAACTTGTGATTGATTTCAGTGACCAACTGGCAGACATTCGCATGGTGCGTCCCCTTTCGTTGGCGACCGTGCTGGAGGAGTTTGAACATGGCGAGTGACTTGCCGACCGCAATTTTTCTGATGGGGCCGACGGCCTCCGGCAAGACGGATCTCGCCATTGAACTGTGCCAGGCATTGCCTTGCGACATCATCAGCGTCGATTCGGCGCTGATCTATCGCGGCATGGATATAGGTACGGCCAAGCCGACCGCCGATGAACTGGCACGTGCCCCGCACCGGCTGATCGACATTCTTGATCCCGCCATGAGCTATTCGGCTGCCGATTTTTGCAAGGATGCCCTGCGGGAGATGAAAGAGATCGCCGACCGTGGCCGCATTCCTCTGCTGGTGGGCGGCACCATGCTCTATTTCAAGGCGCTGCTGGAGGGGTTGTCCCCATTGCCCTCTGCCGATCCCGCCATTCGTGCCGGGATTGAGGAAGAGGCTACCCGCCTCGGTTGGCAGGCGCTGCACGATGAGCTGGTGCGCATCGACCCGGTGGCCGGTGCGCGGATCCACCCCAATGACCCGCAGCGACTCTCCCGGGCGCTGGAGGTCTACCGCATCAGCGGCAAGACCCTTACCGAACTGACGCAGGTGCAGGGGGAGGGCTTACCCTATCGGGTGCAGCAGTTTGCCATCGCCCCGAGCGATCGCGCCGTGCTGCATCAGCGGATCGAACAGCGCTTTGACAAGATGCTGCAAGGTGGCTTTGAACAGGAGGTTCGTGCGCTGATGGCGCGCGGCGATCTGACCCCGGATCTCCCCTCCATTCGCTGTGTGGGTTATCGCCAAATGTGGGACTACCTGTGCGGTGAAGTGGGGTATGATGAGATGCGTTATCGTGGCATTGTTGCCACACGCCAATTGGCAAAACGACAGATGACCTGGTTGCGCGGCTGGCCCGATGTGACCTGGTTGGAATCTGGTGAGTCTGGCAATCTCGACCGCGTGCTTGCTCGCGCTGGTGCGGCTTGACACTCCCTGTATAATCAGGTTGTTATATTGATATTCGGTGTTTAAAAACAACAAACTATAAGGAAAAGAAAAATGGCTAAGGGGCAATCTCTCCAAGACCCGTTTTTGAATGCGCTGCGCCGTGAGCGGATTCCTGTTTCTATCTATTTGGTGAACGGCATCAAACTGCAAGGTCAGATCGAGTCTTTTGACCAGTTTGTTATCCTGCTGAAAAACACCGTGAGTCAGATGGTTTACAAGCACGCCATCTCGACTGTCGTACCGGCCCGTGCCGTTAATCATCACCAGCCCACTCCGGGTGGCGCGGCTGATGATCAGGGTGATGCCGAGGCGTGATATCCCTGGGCGAGTCGACTCGCCAACTCAGATTCATCATGATTCCTGTTAAGGAGCAAGCGCTTGTTTGACCGTTATGAAGCTGGCGAACAGGCCGTTCTGGTGCATGTCAACTTCAGTGATGAGGGTGAGCGGGAGGATCTGGAAGAGCTCAAAATGTTGGTGAGCTCGGCCGGAGTCAATGCGCTGGGGGTGATCACCACCAGTCGTAGTGCGCCCAGCGCCAAATTTTTTGTCGGCAGCGGCAAGGCTGAAGAGATTGCGTCCCAAGTCCAGATGCTGGATGCTGACGTCGTCATCTTCAACCATGCCCTGACCCCTGCCCAGGAGCGCAATCTGGAGCGTCTGTTCCAGTGCCGAGTGGTGGACCGAACCGGCCTGATCCTCGATATCTTTGCCCAGCGCGCCCGAACCCATGAAGGTAAACTGCAGGTCGAACTGGCCCAGTTGCGCCATCTTTCCACTCGTCTGGTGCGAGGCTGGACCCACCTTGAGCGTCAAAAGGGCGGGATTGGTCTGCGTGGTCCGGGTGAAACCCAGCTTGAAACTGACCGACGTCTGCTGCGGGAACGCATCAAGGCGATTTTGCGTCGGCTCGACAAGGTGGCCAAGCAGCGGGAGCAGGGACGCCGCGCCCGCAACCGCAATGAAGTACCGACGGTGTCACTGGTTGGTTATACCAACGCCGGAAAGTCCACTTTGTTCAACCAACTTACAGCTGCCAGCGTGTATGCTGCCGACCAATTGTTCGCAACTCTGGATCCCACCCTGCGTAAACTGGTGATCCGGGATGTGGGTGATGTGATTTTGGCGGATACAGTTGGATTTATTCGACACTTGCCCCATGATCTGGTCGCGGCCTTCAAGGCGACCCTGCAGGAGACCCGTGAAGCGGATCTGCTGCTGCATGTGGTGGACTGTGCCGATGAGCAGATGCAGGAGAATATCGACTCCGTGCAGCAGGTGTTGGCCGAGATCGAAGCCGATGACAGGCCCCAGCTGATGATCTGCAACAAGATCGACAAGCTGGCGGATCGTCCGACAGGTCTGGAGCGAGATGACGAGGGGCGCCCGTTGCGCGTCTGGTTGTCGGCCCAGACTGGTGAAGGTTGTGAGCATCTGTTTACGGCGCTGACCGAATTGCTGGCTGGCTCCATGGTGCATCACACCCTGCAGTTACCTCCTTCTGCCGCGAGATTGCGCAGTGCGCTCTATCAGCTGAAAGGGATTGAGCAGGAAGGTTTTAGCGAGGAGGGTGATTTCGTGCTGGAAGTCCGCTTGCAAGTGGCCGACTGGAACCGCCTCGTGAAACAGGAAGGTGAGAGTTTACAACGCTTTATCAGGCATTGATTCGTTGATGAAGATGAACCCTTAGGGGCTTCGCGACGTATGACGGCCCGATAGAGATGATATCCATCCGCATGTATTAATGGAGACGCTGATGGCTTGGAATGAGCCTGGTAACAACGGCAAAGACCGTGACCCTTGGGGGAATAACGGCAAGAATCAGGGACCCCCTGATCTGGATGAAATGCTGCGCAAAGTGAGTCGCCGTTTCGGTGGCTTGTTTGGTGGCGGCAAATCTGGTGGCGATGTAGGTCGCTTTGGTATCTCCATCGCGTTGGTTGTGGCTGTGGTGGTGTGGGTCGTCAGCGGCTTCTACACCATTCGCGAAGCGGAGCGTGGTGCCGTGCTGCGGTTTGGCAAGTTTTCCCATATTGTCGAGCCGGGCCTGCGCTGGAAGCCGACCTTTATCGATCAGGTGATCCCGGTGGACGTCGAGTCCGTGCGCTCCCTGCCTGCCTCCGGTTTCATGCTGACTCAGGATGAGAACGTGGTACGGGTCGAGATGGACGTGCAGTACCGTGTGGTCAATCCCGAGCAGTATCTGTTCAGCGTGACCAATGCCGACGAGAGTCTGGGTCAGGCTACCGATAGCGCCCTGCGCTATGTAGTGGGCCATACCCGGATGGATGACGTGCTGACCACCGGTCGTGAGAAGGTGCGTCAGGAGACCTGGCAGGTGATCGATGGCATCATCGAGCCCTACCAGATGGGTCTGCAGATCGTCGACGTCAACTTCCTGCCGGCGCGTCCGCCGGAAGAGGTGAAAGACGCCTTTGATGACGCCATCTCCGCTCAGGAAGATGAACAGCGCTTCATTCGTGAAGCAGAAGCCTATGCCCGTGAAGTGGAGCCCAAGGCCCGTGGTCAGGTGAAGCGTCTGGAGCAGGAAGCGGAAGCTTACAAGTCCCAGATCGTGTTGAAAGCCCAGGGTGAAGTTGCTCGCTTCAACGAGCTGCTGCCCCAGTATCTGGCTGCCCCCGAGCTGACCCGTGAGCGTATCTATCTGGAAACGATGGAAGAGCTCTATCAGCAGGCCAACAAGGTGGTGGTCGACATGCCGGCTGGCAACAACAGCATGATCTACCTGCCGCTCGACAAGCTGTCTGGCAAGCTGAAGGTAACCCAGTCTGATCGTGCCACTGCCGCCCCGGTCACAGAGCAGGTCCCCGTTTCCAACGAGGGTGCCAACTCTACCCCGACAATGCCGCTGCGTAGCGGTGACCGCTTCAGCTCAGGGAGAAACTGATAGATGAAAAAGCTAGCTATTGGTGCAATCGCTGTCGCGGCCATGGTCTGCTTCTCCTCTGTCTTTATCGTTGATGAAGGTCAGAAGGGGATTGTGGTGCAGTTTGGCAAGGTGAAGCGGGTTGACTCCGGTGAACCCCGCCTCTATGAGCCGGGCCTGCATTTCAAGGTGCCGCTCATCGACCAGGTTCGCAAGATGGATGCCCGCATCCAGACCATTGACAGCCAGGCCGACCGTTTTGTCACCTCCGAGAAGAAAGACCTGATCATCGACTCCTACGTGAAGTGGAAGATCGAGGACTTCTCCAAGTACTACCTGGCAACCGGTGGTGGCAACAAGCTGCAGGCTGAAGATCTGCTCAAGCGCAAGATCAACAACGGTCTGCGTTCCGAGATCGGTAACCGCACCATCAAGGACATCGTCTCCGGTGAGCGCAGTACCGTGATGGAAGATGCCCTGAAGAAGATGGCACGCTCCTCCGAGCTGGGTATCAAGGTGGTGGATGTGCGGATCAAGCAGATCAACCTGCCGGTGGAAGTCTCCAACTCCATTTACCAGCGGATGCGCGCCGAACGTACCGCAGTCGCCCGTGAGCACCGCTCTCAGGGTCGCGAGAAGGCTGAAATCCTGCGTGCCGATATCGACCGCAAGGTGACCGTCATGATCGCCGACGCCGAGAGTAACGCTCGCCAGCTGCGTGGTGAAGGGGATGCGGAAGCCGCCAAGATCTATGCCGACAGCTACAAGAAAGACCCCGAGTTTTTCAGCTTCGTGCGTAGCATGGAGGCCTATCGCAAGAGCTTTGCCGGTGGCAACGACCTGATGGTGCTCAAGCCGGACAGCGAGTTCTTCCGTTACCTCAAGTCTCCTCACGGCACCAAGCAGTAATCGCCACGAGGTCACATTCAAAGGGTCTGCATTGTCAGACCCTTTTTGTTTTTGGTGCCAATGCCAGCCGTCGACCCAGGGGGCTGGTTGCATTGAAGGAGGTCGGATGCTGACATCCATGCTGATAGGTTTGGGATTGCTGCTGTTGTTCGAGGGGCTCGGCCCGTTGTTGATGCCCAGAGCATGGCAGCAGATGTTGCGGCTGCTGAGCGATCAGCCAGCGGAGCAGTTGCGCCGTATCGGCGGTTCGCTAGTGGTGGCGGGTAGCGTGATCCTCTGGATGCTGAGTCGCTGAGTCTGGCGCAATGCACTGTCCAGCAGATAGCAGACAATAAAAAAGAGGCCGAAGGCCTCTTTTTTCATGCATGTCGTTTACTCAGGCACTGCGCTGCACGGCCATGTGGGCCAGTGTTTCCAGCGCCTGTTTGTGCGGGGAGTCAGGCAGGATGGCGAGGGCGGCAATGGCCTTGTCGGCCTCTTCCCTGGCTCGCATGCGGGAGTACTCCAGCGCGCCGGTACGGTCGAGAATGCCGAGGATCTGCTCAAGATGCTCCATGCCGTTGCGGTGCTCGATGGCATCGCGCACCAGCTGGCGCTCTTCCGGCGTACCCACTTCCATGGCGCGCAGCAGCGGCAGGGTCGGTTTGCCTTCGGCCAGATCGTCGCCGACGTTCTTGCCCATCTCTTCGCTCTGGGAGCAGTAGTCCATCACGTCATCGATGATCTGGAACGCGGTGCCCAGATACTTGCCGTAATCGGTCATGGCCTGTTCGACGGGCTCGGGCTGATGGGTCAGCACGGCGGCGAGTCGGGTAGCGGCCTCGAACAGCTTGGCGGTCTTGCAGTAGATGACCGTCATGTAGCTTTCTTCGGTGGTATCCGGATCGTTGCAGTTCATCAGCTGCAACACTTCCCCTTCGGCGATGGTGTTGGTGGCATCCGAGAGGATCTCCATCACCCGCAGGTTGGAGAGTTCGGCCATCATCTGGAAGGAGCGGCTATAGAGGTAGTCACCGACCAGCACGCTGGCGGCATTGCCAAACATGGCGTTGGCGGTCTCCCGGCCACGGCGCAGGTCGGATTCGTCGACCACGTCGTCATGTAGCAGGGTAGAGGTGTGAATGAATTCGATGATGGCGGCCAGTTTCAGGTGATCCTTACCCTCATAGCCCAGCGCACGCGCAGCCATCACGGTCAGCATGGGGCGCATCCGTTTCCCGCCGGCGCTGACAATGTAGAAACCCAGCTGATTAATCAGACTAACGTCGGACTGGAGTCGGGCCAGGATCAGTTCATTGACCGCCGTCATGTCGGCGGCACAGAGCGCACGGATAGTCTGTTGGTCCATAAGTCTCGTAACGTGACAGCAGCAATAACTGCGATTTTAGTAATGGCAGGGATTCTACACGATTTCACAATGGGTTACAGTTAGGCGTTTATCCACGGCGGCAGATATGCGCACAAAATAAACTTTTTGCTAAATTGGCCTTGCCTGAGCAGATCGATTTGCGTAGAATGCCCGCCCATTGTTATAGGTTTTTGCGCATGTCTAGCCTTGAGCAAAAGACATGCCTTTACGGAGTTAATCAAATGTACGCGGTATTCCAAAGCGGCGGAAAACAACACCGTGTGGCCGAAGGTCAAATCGTTCGTCTGGAAAAGCTGAACGTTGAGACTGGCGCTACCATCGACTTCAACGAAGTTCTGATGGTTGCTGCAGGCGACACTTTTAAAGTAGGTGCTCCTTTCGTTGAAGGTGGCAAGGTTGTAGCTGAAGTTGTGGCTCACGGCCGTGGCGAGAAAGTGACTATCGTCAAGTTCCGTCGTCGTAAGCACCATCGTAAGCAAGCGGGCCACCGTCAGTGGTTCACTGAAGTCAAAATCACTGGCATCAGCGCTTAATTAGAGGAGTCCGATAAATGGCACACAAAAAAGCTGGCGGTTCATCCCGCAACGGTCGCGATTCTGAAGCTAAACGCCTGGGCGTGAAGCGTTTCGGCGGCGAAACAGTTCTGGCTGGCAGCATCATCGTTCGTCAACGTGGTACCAAGTTCCACGCTGGCACCAACGTTGGTCTGGGCAAGGATCACACCCTGTTCGCTACCGCGACTGGTAAAATCCTGTTCGAAGTTAAAGGTCCGCTGAATCGTAAGTACGTTAGCATCGTTGCTGAGTAATTACGGACCGCAAGGATCCGAAGCCCCGCCAACAGGCGGGGCTTTTGTTTTTCTGACGTCTTTCTGATGTCGTTGACGAAAAAACGGAACGCAGCTGACTTTGGCTCTGACGGGCATGATTGGCAAGATGCGTATCGCCCGCAGGGGTCTGTACCACTATAATTGCGTATCGGTTTTTCGAATTAAGGTGACGGTTACCTATGAAGTTTGTTGATGAAGTCCAGATTCGAGTCGATGCCGGTGACGGTGGTAACGGTTGTGTAAGCTTTCGCCGTGAAAAATATATTCCCAACGGTGGTCCGGACGGCGGTGACGGCGGTGACGGTGGCGACGTATATCTGATCGCCGACGAGAACCTCAATACCCTGATCGACTACCGTTTCGAGCGTTTCCATGCTGCCGAGCGCGGTGAGAATGGCCAGAGCGCCAACTGTACCGGTCGCCGCGGCAAGGACAAGATCCTGCGTGTGCCTGTCGGTACCCGGGCGACCGATGAGGATACCGGTGAACTGCTGGGGGATCTGACCCACCACGAGCAGAAGCTGCTGGTTGCCAAAGGTGGTTTCCACGGTCTGGGCAACACCCGCTTCAAGAGCTCCGTCAACCGTGCTCCCCGCCAGAAGAGCAACGGTACTCCGGGTGAAGTGCGTACCCTGAAGCTGGAGCTGCTGCTGCTGGCCGATGTCGGCATGCTGGGTCTGCCCAACGCAGGCAAGTCTACCTTTATTCGCGCCGTTTCTGCGGCTCGCCCGAAAGTGGCTGATTACCCCTTCACTACCCTGGTACCGAACCTGGGTGTGGTGCGTGGTGAGAACTCCCGCTCCTTCGTGATCGCCGATATCCCGGGTCTGATCGAAGGTGCTGCCGAAGGTGCAGGTCTGGGTATCCGCTTCCTGAAACACCTCGAGCGCTGCCGCGTGCTGATCCACCTGGTGGATATCTGCCCGGTTGATGGCTCCGATCCTGCTGAAAATGCCGTGACCATCGTCAAGGAGCTGGAGAAGTACAGCCCGGAACTCGCTGGCAAGCCACGCTGGTTAGTGTTTAACAAGATGGACCTGATCCTGGAGGAAGAAGCCCAGGAGGTGATGGATCGCGTCAAGGCGGCCCTGAACCACGAAGGTCCGGTCTATGCCATCACTGCCATCAGCAAGGAAGGTACCAAGAAGGTCTGCTACGACATTCTGGATCTGCTGGATACCATGCCCCGTCAGCTGGCGGAAGATGCCAAAGATGCCATCGAGAAGGTGGAGTTCAAGTGGGATGACTACCACAAGAACCAGCTGGCCAAGGCTGAAGCGGAAGCACTGGCTGCCTCTCTTGCCTTCGATGAAGGGCTTGATGATGACGATTGGGATGACGACGAAGATGATGGCGTTGAAGTCATCTACGTCCGTGACTGATCCCCGTCACTCTCATTGAAAACCGGAGCCTGAACAGGCTCCGGTTTTTTTATGTCTATCGAGCAGCAACTCATTAGATATATTTGTGATATCACTTATTGCCTGCCACTGATAACCGATTATACTGCCCACCAAAATTAACAATAACGAAACAATCATCTGGCGATGTCGATTGAATCGATATGCGCCGCTGTATCTTATTGTTTTAATGGAAGGTTTGCCTGTGTAAATATTTATGCGCAGATTTCTGCATTAAGGGCTTGTTTGTGCATTTTTTTAGGGTATTCTTGCGCCCGTTTTGCCGGTTAATGCATGAATACGCAGGTTGGCCGGGCTAGGGAAAAGTAACATTAGGGCAGTCATATCATGTTGGAAAAGAGTCTCGAAGCACCTGCGGTCAATACTCGCCGTAATTTGTTGATGTTTCTGGTTCCGTCACTTATCGGGATCCTGCTGTTCATGACGCCGGTCGTCTATGACGGTAACGTCACCATCCCGGTGGCCGTGCTGGCCAAGCTGGTGCAGCGTGTTTTTGCCGATTATCTGGTCGCCATGGTCAGTGCGGTGATCACCACCACCATGCTGATGACGGTGATTGCCTGGTTGTTCAAGCCGGCGATTCTGGTGCGTCGTCCTTTCCTCAACAGCTTGTTCAATGTCTCCCCTTTCTGGGCCTGCGTGCGGGTATTGGGCGGTATCTTCGTGCTGCTGACCTTCTTCCAGGTGGGGTCAGAGGTGCTTTACTCCGGCGCAACCGGTGGACTGGTGCTCAACGATCTGCTGCCGGTGCTGTTTTCGGTCTTCATTTTTGCCGGCCTGCTGCTGCCGTTGCTGCTCGATTTCGGGCTGCTGGAATTTGTCGGCACCATGATGACCCGCATCATGCGTCCGGTGTTCCGGTTGCCGGGTCGCTCCGCAGTGGACTGCTTTGCCTCCTGGCTTGGCGATGGCAGCGTCGGCATCCTGCTGACCAGCAAGCAGTACGAAGGGAAGTTCTATACCCAGCGTGAAGCCGCGGTGATTGGTACCACCTTCTCTGCGGTCTCCATCACCTTCTGTCTGGTGGTGATCTCCCAGGTGAAGCTGGAGCACATGTTCGTCCCCTTCTACCTGACCGTCTGTCTGGCGGGGGTGGTTGCCGCCATCGTTGTGCCGCGTTTGCCGCCGCTCTGCTGGAAGAAGGACATCTATGCCGATGGCACTCCCCTGTGCCGCAAGCAGGAAGCAGTGCCGCACCAGCACAGCGTGATGAGCTATGGTTTCGAGCGTGCCCTGACCAAGGCTGACAGCATGACTGATCTCGGCGCCGTCGCGCGGGAAGGGGTGAAGAATGCACTGGATATGGTGTTTGGCGTGCTGCCGGTGGTGATGGCGATCGGTACCTGTGCCCTGATGCTGGCCGAGCACACCCCTATCTTCAACTGGCTTGGCGCCCCGTTCGTCCCCTTGCTGGAGCTGCTGCAACTGCCGGAGGCGGAAGCGGCTTCCAAGACCATCATGGTCGGTTTTGCCGACATGTTCATTCCGGCGGTGTTGGCCTCGACCATCGAGAGTGACATGACCCGCTTCGTGATTGCCGCCATGTCGGTGACCCAGCTGATCTATATGTCGGAAGTGGGCGCCCTGCTGCTGGGCAGCAAGATCCCGGTCAAGCTGTGGGAGCTGTTCGTTATCTTCCTGCTGCGCACTCTGGTTACCTTGCCGGTTATTGCCGGGGTGGCACACCTGCTGTTCTAAGGGCGCAGCGCAGTGAAAAACGGTCAACCTCGGTTGACCGTTTTTTTATGGCTTTTCCTCTTTTCTCCGGGCTTGATGGATGACGTGGGTTATTCGCAAAACGTTCTGCCTTGCAAGGTGTGGGTCATTCGCCGTGGGCTGAGTGTGGGTAACAAGAGAGAAGGGCCTGCGGGCCCTTGCTCATCAGTGTCCCTGCGGGTGGGGCTGTGCCAGCTTGCGGGGACACTGCACCAGCAGGGTATGGATGGTGAAGGTGCTGATCTGGGGGAAGCTCGGGCTAAATCCCCTCATCGGGTCGGTGCCCCCCATGCTCATCTGAACCTTGGTGAAGGTGTGCTGGCTGCGATCGGTTTCCTGATAGCCCTGCGGACAGCTCAAGCTTGCCTGTTGCTGGCAATCATCCGGCGCACTGCACTCGATCTGGAATCGTTGCAGCGAGGAATCTGCGGAGGTGAGCTCAGTGACAGTGGCGGGTGCGCAACCGGACAGCAATATACTGCCCAGCAGGACAATTCTCTGTGACATAAAAGGCGCGTGCTCTGTGGGACAAGAAAAGGGGGGAGCGTGCCGGCCGGACCCTTGGTATCCCGCGCCGGCCGCCCTATGGGTTAGCGTGACGTTATGCTCAGATCGGACACTGGATGGTTAACGAGTGGACCGTGTTGGCGATGCTATAGGGCTTGGCAGCTTGGTAGATTTTCTTCTCCTTGTCATAGCTTCCCCCCAGATACTGGGTGCTGTAGAGCGTCTGCTGGCGGCGGTCGGTTTCCTTGTAACCTTGCGGGCATGTCTGGTTGGCCTGCTGGAAGCAGGCTTTCATGCTGCTGCACTCGATGTAGAAGCCGCGCTGGCTGGGATCGGCAAGGTGCACCGGGGTGACGGTGGGGGTGGGGGGAGACAACAGGGCGCAACCGGAGAGCGTCAGCGCGCCCAGCAGAACGAGATGTTTTGACATAGATAACCTGAACAGTGTGGTGTGACAAAGAGTGAGGGGGAGTCTATTGCTCCCCCTTCGCTATAGGGGCACCGTTATAACCAGCCAGGGGCGCTCAGGCCAGCCCGCAAATGTAAGAAAATATGATCCACCCACGGGCTTGTGCAGCCAGCAGGATGAGCGTTCAAACAATACTTGCCTGAGATTTGTTCCGTTCGATTGCTGCCGCTTGGCAGGCAGAGTGTGGCAGGAGATAGTGATTCATTCAGGTATCCCGTGCTACATTGCCCCACTTGTTACTGGCCTGTAAATCAATGGAGTGACCCATGTCTGCCATCCCCTATTCCGTGCTCGATCTGGTGCCTGTTGCCGAAGGATCTGTGCCTGCCGAGTCGTTTCGCCGTTCGCGGGATCTTGCCCGCCATGCCGAGGGGTGGGGTTACCAGCGCTACTGGCTGGCCGAACATCACAACATGCCGGGCATTGCCAGTGCCGCTACCTCGGTGCTGATCGGCCATCTGGCCGAAGCCACCACCACTCTGCGGATCGGGGCGGGTGGCATCATGCTGCCGAACCACTCGCCACTGGTGATTGCCGAGCAGTTTGGCACTTTGGCTTCTCTCTATCCCGACCGCATCGATTTGGGCCTTGGTCGCGCCCCCGGTACCGATCAGCGCACCATGCGGGCGCTACGGCGTATGCGCAGTGGCGAGGTGGATGATTTCTCGGCCGATGTGCGTGAGCTGATGAGCTACTTTGGCGACGAGATCGGCGCGGTGCAGGCGGTGCCCGGCCAGGGGCTGCATCTGCCCATCTGGCTGCTGGGTTCCAGCCTTTACAGCGCGCAACTGGCGGCGGCGATGGGTTTGCCGTTCGGGTTTGCCTCCCATTTTGCTCCCGCCATGTTGCTGCAGGCGCTGGAGATCTATCGTAGCCAGTATCGCCCCTCTGCTCGCTGGCCCAAGCCCCATGCGGTGGTCTGCATCAACATGATCGCCGCCGACAGCGAGAAGGAGGCCCGCTTCCAGTTCACTACCGTGCAGCAGCAGTTCTTGCGCCTTCATCGCGGTGATGCGGGCAAGCTGCCCGCGCCGGTCGTCCAGCTTGGCGACGAGTGGGCACCTCGTGAGTTGATGGCGATGGAGCAGACCCTGGCCCGCTCTCTGGTGGGCGACCCTGAGCAGGTTCGTCACGGCCTCAAGGCGCTGCTGGCGGAAACCCGTGCCGATGAGCTGATGTTCAATGGGCCCATCGTCGATCATCAGGCCCGATTGCGCTCCTTTGAAATTGGCGCTGAGCTGATGCAGAGCCTGTAAGCCATGACGAACCCTACTGTCGCGGTGGATGGGCCGTATTGGAATCCCATGGTACCGGAGCTGTCGGTTACCGATCTGGCTCGATCTCTGGTTTTCTATACCGGTTTGTTGGGCTTCTCGGTCCGCTATCGGCGCGATGACCCTCCTTTTGCTTATCTTGAGCAGCAACAGATACAGCTGATGCTGGAGCAGGTACATCCGGCGGGTTGGCAGGTCGGGGCGTTGGAGCCACCGTTCGGTCGGGGGATCAATCTGCAGATGGAGCTGGCCGAGATCCAGCCGCTACTCGACCGATTGCAGGCCGCCGAGATTGCACTTTTCCGGCAGCCGACTGAGGTCTGGTATCCAGTGGGCGAGATGCTGGCCGGGCAGCGCGAATTTTTGCTGCAGGATCCCGATGGTTATCTGTTACGGTTTGTGCAATATCTGGGGGAACGAGCGGCTGACTGACAAGAACAAAATCTTAACCATCTGATTTTAAAGGACTGTCAGATGTATGTCGGCTATCTGTCGTGTCACCTTTCGCGGCGCAAGCCCTATGCTGGCCCTGTCAATTACCACAAGGAGTTCGAGATGATCGTCAGGAAGTTGAGATTGCAACGGGGTTGGTCCCAGGATCAGTTAGCAACGTTGACTGGTTTGAGTGTCCGCACTATCCAGCGGATCGAGCAGGGGCAGCAACCCGGACTGGAATCTCTCAAGGCCCTGGCTGCCGTCTTTGAACTCGATGTGGCTCAACTGGATGGATCAGAGCAACAGGAGCGCGAGATGAGAGGAAGTGACACTATGGGTCAGGATGCGGTGCAGGTATCGGCAGAGGAGCGGGCGGCAATGCGCTATGTGGAGGAGCTCAAGGGCTTCTATCACCATGCCGCCAGCTACGTGGTGGTGATCTGCGGGCTGTTTGTCATCAACTACCTGAGCAATCCGGAGTACATCTGGGCCTGGTGGCCAACCTTGGGGTGGGGGCTGGGGCTTGCCTCCCATGCTGTTCGGGTGTTTCAGCCCTTCAAGCTGTTTGGCCCCGAGTGGGAGCGGCGCCAGATTGAGAAGCGGCTGGGGCGCAAGTTGTAACCTAAGCAGCCCGGAAAACAGAGAGCCTAAAAACAGCAAGCCCGGCAACCAGCCGGGCTTTGTTATTGGAACGGGTTGTAGCCATCCGTGCGGCAGCAACCGCCAGATTGCTGCGTCCCCCCTAGCTGGCGTGAACCGGGCAGGGGGTGGCGATCAGGGCATCATCTTCGTAGCGCCAAAGGGTGAGGCTGTTGCCCCAGACGCAGCCGGTATCGAGTGCCTTGATGTCGCTCTTGCCGGTGTTGCCCATCAGCGCCGCCCAGTGGCCGAACACCAGAATGGGGTCATCTACGTGATGCTCGCGCTGCTCGAACCAGGGACGCAGCCCCGGGGTTGACTCCTTGGGGCCCTTCTTGCATTTGAAGTCGAGTCGGCCATCGAAGTAGCAGAAGCGCATCCGGGTGAAGGTGTTGATGATGTAGCGGTAGCGGTCGATCCCGACCAGATCATCTTTCCAGCCATCGGGCTGATCGCCATACATGTTGTGCAGCAGCCAGCTGTACTGGTCACCGCGCAGCAGGCTCTCTACCTCGCGGGCGCAGTTGCGGGCGGTGCGGACATCCCATGCGGGGGAGATCCCGGCATGCACCATCATGATGGGCAGATCCGGATGTTCGGCCAGTAGCGGGCGGTGGCGCAGCCACTCCAGCAGTTCATCCCGATCAGGGGCATCCATCAGGCTTTGCAGCTTGTCTTTCTTCTTGAGCGGTGCAACGCCATTAGCGACCGCCAGCAGGTGCAGGTCGTGGTTGCCGAGCACGGTAACGGCGCGGTTACCCAGCCCTTTGACAAAACGCAAGGTATTGAGTGAGTCCGGACCGCGGGCGACCAGATCGCCGCAGAGCCAGAGCACGTCTTGGTCGGGATCGAACGCGGCAAGATCCAGCAGACGGCGCAAGTCGTCGTAACAGCCCTGGATGTCACCGACAAAACAGTTCGCCATGAAACCTCAGTTGATAATATTGGGGATGGCCAGCGTGAAGGGGGCGATGGACGCCTCGAACTGCTGGCCAGAGCCATCTTGCAGGGTATAGCTCCCTTCCATCACCCCGAGCGGGGTCGCCAGCGGCACGCCGCTCTGGTAGCGGTAGGTCTCACCTTCGGCAATGACGGGTTGTTCCCCGACCACGCCCGGGCCTGCCACTTCCAGCATCTTGCCATTGGCATCGGTGATGAGCCAGCGCCGGTGCAGCAGTTGCACCGGGCCGGGTCCCAGATTCTCAATCTCGATCAGATAGTGAAACTGGTAAGGGTCTTTGGATTCCGCCACATATACGGGGTATGGGCGGATCTCGATGTGCGGGAGTGCCACAGGATCAGGCCTTTGGCTGATCTGCCAGCCAGTTGGCGATCATGACAAACTGCTCGAGGGAGAGATTCTCCGGGCGCAGGTTGCCATCGATACCAAGCTCGGTCAGCTGGGCGTCGGTGATGAAGTTGGAGAAGCTGTTGCGAATGGTCTTGCGACGCTGGCCAAAGCCTTCGGTACAGACGCGATTCAGACAACGAATGTCTTTTGCGACTATGGTCGGATTCTTGTGCGGGATCAGGCGTACCACGGCAGAGTCCACTTTCGGCGCCGGCTTGAAGGCGCCAGGGCCCACTTCCAGCACTGGCACTACCTGGCAGTAGTACTGGGTCATCACGCTCAGGCGGCCGTAAGCCTTGCTGCCGGGACCGGCGGCCAGACGCAGAACCACTTCCTTTTGCAGCATAAAGTGCATGTCTTCAACCCGGTCGGCAAACTCGCACAGGTGGAAGATAAGCGGGGTGGAGATGTTGTAGGGCAGGTTGCCGAAGATACGCAGTGGCCCCTTGCCTTCACCCATCAGGGTGCCGAAGTCAAAACGCATGGCATCCGCTTCGATAACGGTCAGCTTGTCCTTGAGGGTCGGGTGCTCACGCAGACGTGCCGCCAGATCCCGGTCCAGCTCGACCACGGTCATCTTGTCCATCTGGGAGGCGACCGGCTCGGTCAGCGCTGCCAGACCCGGGCCGATCTCCACCAGGTTCTGACCCGGCTGCGGATTGATGGCGGCCACGATCTGATCGATCACGTAGCGATCGTGCAAGAAGTTCTGACCGAAACGCTTACGGGCGGTGTGGCCCATGTGCACTTTGTTGCTCTGCACCTTACTGCTCATATCTTTTTTTCTCTACCATCTTGATGGCGTGGTTGATCGCGGTGATCAGGCTGCCCGAGTCGGCGAGGCCCTTGCCTGCCAGATCCAGTGCGGTGCCGTGATCCACCGAAGTGCGGATGAAGGGAAGCCCCAGGGTGATATTGACCGAACTGCCGAAGCCCTTGTATTTGAGCACTGGCAGACCCTGGTCGTGGTACATGGCGAGTACCGCATCCGCATCCTTGAGGTATTTCTCCTGGAACAGGGTGTCGGCCGGCAATGGGCCGACCAGATCGATCCCCTCCTGGCGCAGTGTGGCCAGGGCGGGTTCGATCACGTCAATCTCTTCACGTCCTAGATGGCCACCTTCCCCGGCATGAGGGTTGAGGCCGCAGACGTAAATACGGGGTTTGGCGATGCCAAACTTGGTGGCGAGATCCTCGTTGAGGATCCGGATCACCTTGCCGAGGCGATCCTCGGTGATGGCCATCGCTACATAGGCCAGCGGAATATGGGTGGTCGCTAGTGCAACCCGCAGTCCCTCGGTTGCCAGCATCATCACCACATCGGCGGTGCCAGACTGCTGGGCAAAGAACTCGGTGTGGCCGCTGAACGAGACGCCGGCCTGGTTGATGATCCCCTTGTGCACCGGTCCGGTCACCACGGCGGCAAATTCGCCGCTGAGGTTGCCATCGCAGGCGCGTTGCAGGGTCGCCAGCACATAGGCGCCGTTGCCTTCGTTCAGCTCGCCCGGTACCACGGGGGCTCCGAGGGGGACCGGACAGACGGTCAGGGTGCCCGCCCGCTGCGGATGAGCAGGGACTCCTGCATCGTAGGGCTCAAGCTCTATGGACAGCCCCAGCAGGGCCGCCCGCTCGCGCAGCAAAGCTGGATCGGCAATGACCACCAACTGGTGCGGCCAATCCTGCTGGGCAATCTGCAGCACCAGATCCGGGCCGATCCCGGCCGGTTCGCCCGGGGTAACGGCAAGGCGACGGCAGCTCATCAGCTCGCAGATCCTTCGACACGGATGTAAGCCTCATCACGCAGCTCATCCAGCCACGCCTGGGACTCTTCCACGAAGCGGCGGTTGTAGATCAGCTGATAGGCACGCTGTTCCAGAGCCTTGTCAGTGGCATCCTGGCTGCGACGATCTTCCACTTGGACGATGTGCCAGCCGTGGCTGGTGCGGAAGGGCGCGCTGATCTGGCCCGGTTGCAGGCGGTTAACCATGTCGCGGAACTCCGGCACATAGACGTTGGGGTCAGACCAGCCCAGTTCGCCACCCTGCACTGCAGAGCCCGGATCTTCGGAGTACTTCTCCGCCATGCTGGCGAAGCTGGCCTTACCGCTCTTGATGTCGTGCAGAATGCCGTCCAGCATCCCCTTGGCTTTCTCTTCGCTCAGGATGATGGAAGGCTTGATCAGGATGTGACGGGCCTTCACCTCGGTCTGCATCACCTGCTGCTGGCCCTTGGTGTCGAACACCTTGACGATGTGCAGACCGGCGCCGGAGCGCAGCGGGCCGACGATATCGCCCTTCTTGGCACCCTGTACCGCTTCGGCCATCAGGGTCGGCATCTCTTGCGGGCTCATCCAGCCCCAGTCGCCCCCTTCCAGCGCCTTGGGACCGTTACTCTCGGCAATGGCCAGTTTGCGGAAGTCGGCACCTTGCTTGAGGGCGGCCAGAATGCGCTCGATCTTGCTCTTGGCTGCATCCAGCTGGGCGGCGGTCGGGTTGTCCGGCAGTGCAATCTGGATATGGCCGACGTGGTATTCGTTCTGCTGTTGACCCTGTTTCTTCAGGATCTCCACCACTTGCTTCACCTCCTGCTCGGAGATGTTGATGCGACGGCGCACCTGGTTGCGGCGTACCTCGTTCATCAGGATCTCGCGGCGCACCTCTTCCCGATACTGGGCATAGGTCATCCCTTCACGGGCGAGCTGAGCGCGCAGCTGATCCAGGGTCATCTTGTTGTCGGCGGCGATGCCCTGAATAGCCTGTTCCAGCTGGGTATCGCTGATCTTCAGCCCCTGGCGCTCCGCCAGTTGCAGTTGCAGGCTCTCCTGGATCAGACGATCCAGCGCCTGTTTGCGCAGGGTGGCATCGTCAGGCAGGGACTGGCCGCTCTCCTGAGCGGAGAGCTTTACCTTGTTGACCAGTGCGTCCTGTTGGCTGGACAGCACCACGTCCTTGTTGACCACGGCCAGCACCTTGTCCATCAGCTCGGGCGCAGCCAGTGCGGCCTGGCTCATGGCACCGAACATTCCCGCGGTCAGCAGGGCAATCAGGGTCTTTTTCATATCCATCTCTCAAGGCTGGGCCAGCATCATTGCTGGCCTTTCAGATTAAACGGGCGAACATAGGGCAACAGCTCGGTATCCAGGGTGACGCTGCGGCCACCGGTACCCACGCTGCCAAGTCCCTTCATTTCAAACTGCAGACCAATGACTTTTTCCGAAGTGGGCTTCAGGGTGACGTTGTCCGGCTGATTGTGCCACTCCAGGCTCATGTTGATGCTCCAGCAGCAGGAGTCGTATTTGACACCGATCTTGCGGTCAATGTTCACATCCTGCTTGATGTCACGGTAGTAACCGCCATACATCTGCCACTGATCGGCGATCGGCGCCATCATCACCAGACCCGCCTGGCTCAGATCTTCTGCCAGCGCCGTGTTGGTCGGATAGCGATAGTCCAGGTTGCCATCCTTGATGTAGCGGTAGTTGACCTGAGTGGTCAGCTTGCCGGTTCGGTACTCGACTGCACCGTTGCCAGCCGTAAATTCACCCTCGGAGGTATCGTACTGGGTCCCCGCGTGGGCAAACCACTCATCGGTGATCCGGGCATCCCCCTCGAACGAGAGCAGGGAGCGAGCGTTGGTGCTTTCCGGATTTGAAGGGTAGAGGCGCACCTTGGGTGGTGTCATTTCGAAGGCCTGGGCCACCGCCAGACGCAACCGTTCATCACCCACATTGTCATAGACCCGGCTGGTCAGGCCAACGGTGACCCGATTGGCATCGCTGATGCGGTCGAGACCGGCAAAGCGGCGGTCACTGAACAGGCTGTAGTAGTCCTGACGGGTGGTGGTGGAGTCGTAGATCCCGATCTCGTCCTGATTTTTGTAAGGGATATAGAGGTACTGGAACTCGGGTTCCAGGGTCTGGGTGCCCTTGCCATCATACCAGTCGAGCGGCCGATCGAAGTTGACGCCCCCCTTGAGGCGGAAGGACGGCAGAGTACGGGTAATGGTGCCCTCTTTCAGGGTCAGCTGTTTGCTGTCTGTATCGGTGAAGCGGCTGCGGTCCTGGCTAACCAGATTATCGGGTACCTCCTGGTTGTAGGAGGTAAACATCAGCTTGTACTGACTGGTCAGGTAGTAACCCGGTGCATCCACCAGGGGCACGGTCAGGGTTGGCGCCAGATGCAGGCGGGTAGCGGTATAGCGCTCACCTGCTTGCAGAGTGGCGGCACTGCCACTGTCATAGCCAAACTTGGTCAGTTCACTGTTCCAGGCCAGATCGAACCACTTGCCTTGCTGATAGTAGTTGTAGTCGATACGCGGCAGCATCTCGTGGGGCAGCAGCGCATATGGGCTCAGGATCTGGTAGCGGCGCACCTCGGAGGTGAGGTTCCAGTTGGGCTGGTAGTAGCCGGCGGTAAAGGATTGCTGCAACTGGCTGTCGACCTGAGTACCCACTTGCGGGCTGAAGTCGTTGAAGTAGTTGTAATCCTTGTCGCGCACCTGGGTGTAGTCGATACCAAAACGCAGGCTGCCATCCATCAGGGCGGAACCGTGGCGGACGTTCATCAGGTAGCGATGTCCATCGGACAGGCCAGCCAGACTCGGATTGCTCGGGCTGTACTGCTTGTCATCCGCCAGATTTTCAAAATAGAGAGTGCCGGTGTGGGCGGGGTCCGGCATGTAGCGGAACTCCACCTGTTCCATCAGGCCGCGTTTGTCCATAAAACGGGAGGTGATGGTGGCATCGTAGTTGGGAGCTATGTTCCAGTAGAAGGGCTGGGTGATATCCATGCCGTTGCTGGAGCTTTGCTTGTAACCCGGGTAGAGCAGACCGGTCTTCCGCTCATCCTTGATGGGGAAGTTGATATAGGGGAAGTAGAACACCGGGTAATCATAGAGCCAGAGGCTGGCATTCCAGGCTTCGCCGAACACCTCTTTCTGGTCGATGTCGATGCTGCCCGCCTTGAGGGTCCACACTTCCTGACCGGGGGGGCAGGTGGTGTACTGGGCCCCCTCCATGGTGATGTTCTGGTTGTTGTTGGTCATCACCACGCGCTTGGCAAAGCCGCGTACCGGTGAGCCATGCACCTGATACTTGCCCTCCTCCAGTTCGGAGTTCTTGGTATCCAGGTTGGATTTGAGGGTCTTGTCGCTGGTGACGGTCACCTGACCGTCGTTGTAATAGATGTTGCCGATGGCGATGACATCCCGGCTCTTCTGGTCGAGCTGGGCATAGTCGGAGTCAAACTTGCGAACACCCTGACGAACCTTGACGTCACCTTCATAGACGGCGGTGCCGCCCTGTTTGGCCTCGAGACGGTCAGCATCAACCTCGACCGGCTGTGCGTTGGCATCCTGATCCGATGCAGGCTTCTCTATCTTGGGAACATAGTCATAGCAGAGACTATCGAGAATGCCGGTGGCTGGCGGCGCTTCGAACGGGGCCGCCTGCACCATCATAGGGGTGAGTGCGGGGGCCAGGCTGATAGTCAGGGCGATGGGATAGCGGTACCCCAGTGTCCATTTTGTCATGTGAAAGACTCGTGCAATCCGTGATAGATACGGTTGATCCAAGGCATGCATTTTACGACAGGTTTCATCGAGTTGACATTGCATGTCATTGCTTTATGTTAGCCGGCAATGATAAAGCATTATTGCGGCCAGGGCTAACAGCCAAGTGCTGCTTTCCACCTTGGTCCTCTACTTATGCACGATCGCGATTCCCTGCTATTGCAGTGGGCACGCCGTATTTCCGGTGATGCCAATCTTCAGTTGACCCTTATTTCCGGTGATGCCAGCTTCCGCCGCTACTATCGTGGTGGTGGTCTGGTGTGGGTGGATGCCAATCCGAAAACCGAAAAAAATCATGAATTTGTTCGTAACGCGGCGGCCTTGCAGGCGCGTCAGCTGTTGGCGCCAGAGGTGAAGGCGGTGGACTACGAACAGGGGCTGCTGGCGGTCAGTGACCTGGGCGATACCCAGCTGATCAGCTGCCTGAACGAACACAATGTGCTGGCTTGGTATGGCAAGGCGATTGATTTGCTGCCCCGCCTGGGGGCGGTTGAACTGGCGCTTGAACCCTTCGATGCGGCTTTTATGGCGCGGGAGAACAGCATTTTCCCCGAGTGGCTGCTGGGCCAGCATCTGCAGCTGACCCTGAGCCATGAAGAGCAGCAACTGCTGGACGAGACCTTCGCCTGCCTCACTGCCTGCAATCTGGCCCAGCCGCAGGGGGTGATGCATAGAGATTTCCACAGTCGCAACCTGATGGTGTGTGGCGGAGACACTCCTGATAGCAGCGAACTCGCCATCATCGATTTTCAGGATATGGTCATCGGCCCGCTCACCTATGATCTGGTTTCCCTGCTGAAAGATTGCTACGTACGCTGGCCGGACGCGGTGATCGAGCAGGGGATGCAACACGGTTTTGCCACTCTGCAGCAGGCGGGACTGCTTGGCGAGCGCGACTACGCCAGTTTCCGCCGCGATGCCGACCTGACCGGGATGCAGCGCCACCTCAAAGCGGCCGGAATCTTCACCCGCCTCTATCATCGCGACGGCAAGTCAGGCTATCTCAAGGATATTCCCCGCACCCTCGGCTACGTGGTGGATGTCTGTCGCCGCCATGGTAGCGCCTATCCGGTGCTGGCCCGTTTTGGTCAGTGGCTGGAGCAGGTGGTGTTGCCAGGGATCGCCAATGCAGGGGTAAAACCATGAAGGCGATGATCCTGGCCGCTGGCCGTGGCGAGCGGATGCGCCCGCTGACCGACCTGCTGCCCAAGCCGTTGCTGGCGGTGGGGGGCAAACCGCTTATCGTCCACCATATCGAAAAGCTCAAAGCCGCTGGCGTGACCGAGTTGGTCATCAACCACGCCTGGCTCGGCCACAAGCTGGTCGAGAGCCTGGGTGATGGCCGTGCGCTTGGCGTGACCATCCACTGGTCAGCCGAGGAGAGCGCACTGGAGACCGCGGGCGGCATCGTGCAGGCGCTGCCGCTGCTGGGCGCAGACCCTTTTCTGGTGATCAACGGCGATACCTGGCTCGATCTCGATTATCACACTCTGGTCAGCCAGCCCCTTGGCGATGATCTGGCCCACCTTTGGCTGGTACCCAATCCGCCCCAGCACCCGAGCGGGGACTTTGCCCTGCAAGAAGGGCGAGTCGTGGATACGCCAGCGTTTACCTTCAGCGGGGTCGGACTATATGATCCGGCGGCCTTTGCCGGTCTCGCGGGCGGCGCCCGCAAACTGGCGCCCCTGCTCCGTGACTGGATGGCGCAAGGGCGGGTGGGCGGCAGCCTGCTCGCTGGCGAGTGGCGCGATATCGGCACGGTCGACCGTCTGCGCGAGCTGGATGACCAGCTCCAGGCCCGCACTCATTAACTTCAAGAGGTCTTGAACCATGCGTATTTGGGGTAAGGTGCTGGGCGCCTTCTTCGGTTTTCTGCTCGGCAATATCATCGGCGCCCTGATTGGCCTCTGGATTGGCCACCGTTTCGACCGTGGCATGGGGCTGCAGGGGGCGTTTCGTCGCGGTCCGACTCAGGCGCAGCAAGCCGTCTTCTTCCATGCCACTTTCTCGGTGATGGGTCACATCGCCAAGTCCAGCGGACAGGTGACCGAACAGGAGATCCGGGTTGCCTCCAACCTGATGGATCGGATGCGGCTGGCGGGCGAACAGCGTGCCCGGGCGCAGGAGTCGTTTCGTCTCGGTAAGGAGGCCGACTTCCCGCTGCGCGAGACCCTGGCCGAGTTCCGCCGTGCCAGTCTGGGGCAGCGCGATATCCTGCGCTTCTTCCTCGAAGTGCAGTTGCAGGCGGCCTTTGCCGACGGGCGGGTGGAGGAGGGCGAGCGCGCCATTCTGCATACCATTGCCGACGAGCTGGGTTTCAGCCGCATCGAGTTGGCCCGCATTCTGGCGATGGCCGAAGCGCAGATGAACTTCTTCAATCAGGCCCATGGCCAGTATCAGGGGGGCCATTCCGGTGGCCAGCAGTATCGGCAGGCGGCACCCTCTGCGGATCGCCTCAAGAATGCCTACCAGCTGCTGGGGGTGAGCGAGAGCGACAGCGATCAGGATATCAAGCGCGCCTACCGCAAGGAGATGAGCAAACATCACCCGGACAAGCTGGCCGCCAAAGGGTTGCCGCCGGAGATGATGGAGATGGCCAAGGAGAAGACCCAGGAGATCCAGCAAGCCTGGGAGTGGATCCGCGAGGCCCGCGGCATCCGGTAAGCGCCAACGTCAGGTTGGAACAGACAATAAAAAGCCCCGCAGCAGTGCGGGGCTTTGTTTTGCCGTGTGGCGCAGGCCGGGTTATTTGGCCGGAATCGCTTCCAGCACGTGCACCAGCAGTTGCCAGAAACGCTCGACCGCCGGGATATGTACCTTCTCGTCAGGGGAGTGGGCACCGCGGATGGTCGGGCCGAAGGAGACCATGTCCCACTCCGGATAGGCGCTCTTGAACAGACCGCACTCGAGGCCGGCGTGGATCACCATGACGTTGGGCATGGTGCCAAACAGTGTCTGGTAGCTGTTGCGAACCAGCGCCATGACAGGGGAGTCCACGTTCGGTGCCCAACCTGGGTAGGCACCGGTGAATTCGCAGCTGGCGCCTGCCAAGGTGAACAGGGAGCGGGTCATCTGCTCGATGCTCTCGCGGCCGGAGTCAATCAGGGAGCGGATCAGGCACTGGACGTACACTTCGCCATCCTGAGTCTTGATGACCCCCAGGTTGGTCGAGGTTTCGGTCACGCCGGGCATGGCATCGCTCATGCGCATCACGCCGTTCGGGCAGGCCATCAGGGCATCCAGCAGGCGCTGCTGCAGGGAGACGCTCATCAGCTTGGCCGGTTTGGCGGCGCTGTTAACCAGCACGGTCAGGTTCGGCTCGGTGGCGGCCAATTCGGTCTGGTAGATCCCGGTGTAGCGGTCAACCAGCGCCTTGAACTCGTTTACGCTGGCAGCAGGCACCAGCAGGGTGGCACGGGCTTCGCGCGGGATGGCGTTGCGCAGGGTGCCGCCGTGGATCTCGGCCAGACGAACATCCAGCGGCTCGGCTGCTTTGAGCAGACGCACCAGCAGCTTGTTGGCGTTGCCACGGCCGCGATGGATATCGCAACCGGAGTGGCCGCCACGTAGCCCTTTGACCGCCAGCTCGAACGCTTCACCTTCAGCAGCATCAACCAGCTCGAGCGGGAAGCGGATATTGGCATCCACACCGCCAGCGCAGCCCATATAGACTTCGCCATCCTCTTCGGAGTCGGTGTTGAGCAGAATTTCGCCCTCCAGCCAGCCCGCTTCCAGACCGAATGCGCCGGTCATGCCGGTCTCTTCGTCGGTGGTCAGCAGCACTTCCAGCGGGCCGTGCTTGATGGTCTTGTCAGCCAGCACAGCCAGACAACCGGCCATGCCGATGCCGTTGTCGGCACCCAGGGTGGTGCCACGGGCCGTGACCCACTCGCCATCGACATAGGCATCGATGGGATCGTTGGCGAAGTCGTGTTTGGTGTCGGCGTTGGCCTGCGGCACCATGTCGATGTGGGCCTGCAGTACCACGGCTTTGCGGTTTTCCATCCCCGGGGTGGCCGGTTTCTTGATGATGATGTTGCCGACCTTGTCCTGCTTGACCGCCAGACCTTCTCCCTGAGCCCATTGGATGATCCAGGCGCTCAGTTTGGCTTCATGTTTGGAAGGGTGGGGGATGGAGCAGATCTGTTCGAAGAAATGCCAAATCAGTTTGGGAGAGAGAGAGCTAAGCTGTGCCACGTCGGGACTCCTTACCAGCACGGAATTAACAGGGCCCCATCAGCGGGCCGGGGAAGAGGATAACGATAATACAGTCAATCACACAAAAATGTGAGCAATCAGCGCAAATCGCAGGCAGCTTGTGCTGGCTGATGGCAACCAGGCAGTACGATCGTCAGGTTCGGACGACGCTGACCGACAGAAAAGAAAATATGTGACCGATCTCACAAAAATATTGAATTTAACGCACCGACTGGTAAATTAGCTCCCGTGGTTCGCCACCCGTCAGGATGACGATGAAAGCCTCCAGGGAACCGAAGCAAAGCAAGTGCGCCTCCATGGAACCGAGTGTTCGTTCAAGGATTTGAGCCCGCATTAAAGGTACGTAACTTGTTAAGCAATCAGGAGTTTCAATATGCCAGGCAGCAACTCAACCTATTGGTTTGCCCCTTCTTTGTATACCCAGGGTTTCAGCTACCCTAACCCCTTCGTCACTCGTCGCTAAGACGAGCTGCCCAACCAGGCAGAGGCGAGAAAGCAGCAGGTGCGTGAGGTAAATCCTCCCCCTGCTATTTTTTTATCTGCGATTTGCCGCACAGCCCATTTGGACTCGGCAGCAGGGACGGCAGGTTAGTCGTTTGGCGCTCTAGATGTGCCGAATGGAGAGGGTGATGCCGATTTTTCCTGTTTTTGGCATACGTTTGCCAGGCATTTTCTCTGCAAACGGTGCTATCATATCGGCCCAACAGCCTGTCCGCGGTTTGGACACATCATCTAACCGATCGCCGGATAAGCCCATCTTGCTTCCATTGTTATCAGATTTGCTGCCGAGGCTTAGCCCTGAGGCAGCCGAAGTGCAATCTGAATTCAGTCGGGCAAGGGCCGCCATTTACTGGCATCCGCAGGGATAATTGCGGATGTTGTTATTTTAAGTGATTGTTTTTAAATAACTATTCGAGATCGATAACATGCCGAAAAAGTTCTATGTGTCGTGGGACAACCTGCAACGTGAAGCTCGCCGTCTGGCCCGTCGTCAGCTGCCTGTCAGCCAGTGGAAAGGTATCATCGCGGTCAGTCGTGGTGGTCTGGTGCCCGCAGCCCTGATGGCCCGTGAACTTGGCATTCGTAATGTGGAAACCCTCTGCATCTCCAGCTATGACCATGACAGCCAGCGCGAGCTGGTGGTCGTGAAGGCTGCCACCACCGCCGGTGACGGCGAAGGCTGGCTGGTGGTGGAAGATCTGGTGGACACCGGCACCACCGCCAAGGCGATCCGCGAGCTCTACCCGAAGGCCAAGTTCATCGCGATTTTCGCCAAGCCGATGGGCGAAGCGCTGCTGGACGATTTCGAAGTGGCGATCCCGCAGGATACCTGGATCGAACAGCCGTGGGATATGGCACTGGAGTTCGCCACGCCGATCTGCGACGAAAAGTAACGGGATCGGGATGTGACGCTCGCTGCGTCCATTGGTCGCAACCGGCAATAATGGTTTCACAGGGCTCCAATTTGGAGCCCTGTTTTTTTGTCTATCAATCTGTTGCAGGGTGGCTGATGGGCAGTAAAAGTGGTTAAGATGAGCTATTGCCTGATATGAATGGGACACTATCTTGGACTTGAACGAAGACCTAAACCTGACCGAACAGCTCTTTACCCGCGTCAAGAAGGTATTGGAAACATCCGAGATCTCCAACTCCAGTGCGGCTGATCTGGCGCAAGCCGAGTCAGACGAGATGTTTATCGATGGCTCCATGTCAAAGAGCTGGTATCGCCTGCTGCGTCGCCCCTCCTGGACTTGGCAGGGGGCTGATCCCATCGAAGTGGAGCAGACCCTGGCCCGCATCGCCATGGCGACCGGCGAGCGCACCCACGATTGCTATCTCGATACCATCAAGGGCTATGTGCCCGGCAACTGGATCTACGAGTGGAGCCAGGTGGCTGGCAACTATTTCAAGCAGGGCCGTGAACTGCGCGAGAAGGGTGATCCTTCTGGCGCCTTGAAGCAACTGCTCAAGGCGGTGCGCTACTACTCCATCGCCAGCTATCCCCATCTCAAGGATGACGAGCTGGCGGATCAGGCCCAGCTGCTTGGCAACATGGCCTATCGCGAGGCGGGTCGCCTGTTCAAGGTGCCGCTCAAAGAGATCCAGGTGCCTTTTCGCGGCAAGCATATTCAGGGTTATCTCCACCTGCCGACGACCGAAAAACCGGTGCCGCTGGTGATCATCAGCGGCGGGATCGACTCCCTGCAGCTCGATTTCCTCAACTTCTATCTCAAACGGCTCGAGCCCAACGGTATCGGCATGCTCTCCCTCGATATGCCCGGGGTCGGCTATGCCGAGCATTGGCCGTTGGTGCAGGATACCAGCCGCCTTCATCAGGCGGTGCTCCATTACCTTTCCGAAGTGGCCTGGGTCGATCATCAGCGTATCGCCATGGTGGGAATGCGTCTGGCGGGCAATATCGCAGCCAGACTGGCCTTTATCGAACCGTTCAAGCTGCGCACCGTGGTCTGTGTCGGCGCCGGGGTCAATCAGGTGTTTACCAATCAGGAGCTGTTTGCCAAGTGTCCGCGCATGATGCGGGACAGTCTGGCCAACCGGTTGGGGGCGGATGCGGCGCAGTGGGACGGCATGCGTACCAAGTGCCAGGTATTTTCACTTAAAACACAAGGATTACTGGGGACTCGCACCTCTGTGCCGATATTGAGTATTGGACACAAGCGAGATTTTATTTGTCCCGAGCAGGATGTACGGGCATTGGCGGCGGCCAGTCGTAACGGCAAGGCCATCGTATTCGACAAACAGCCTTTGCTGGAGGTGTATGACAAGGCACTGGACGAAATCGTCGAGTGGCTGAAACAGCATTTGTGTACCTGATATTGCGCTAAAGAACTGACGCCATCCCGAGGTGGCGTGGCTTGTTTAACAGGGAGGTTAACATGTCTGAAAGAGTGACCTACAAGCGACTGCTGAGGCAGTTTGCTGCCATTGGCCCCTATTTGCGCGAAGATCTCTGCGAAGAGGGGCGTTATCGTTTCGACTGCCTGTCGGTCTGCGTCAGCGCCAAGCCGGCGCCGGACAAACGGGAGTTCTGGGGCTGGTGGCTGGTGCTGGAGCAGGACGATCACCACTTCCGTTACCACTATCAGCTCGGTTTCTACAATGCTGATGGTGAGTGGCTGGACAAGCCGATCCCCAAGAAGCACCAGGTAGAAGTGGAGCGGACCCTCAACCGTTTCTACAAGCTCATCAGCGACAAACTGACGGCTCTGGAGTGTCAGTTAGCGCCAGCGGATCAGGTCACCAATGAGTTGACCGTGACCGCCGCTTGATCCCTGATGCCCGGCGAGCAGCATCCCGCTGTTTGCCGGGCCATCAGTCAGCCATCTTCCCTTCCGCCCGCAATCATCCGGGCCTTTGCCACATCACCTCCCTCCGGCGTTAATTGCCTTGCAGGGCTCCATGGCCGTGGGTATAAAGATATTCCTTACTTTTTAGCCTTTATGCTCCCATGGAAAACAGAACCATAGTTGTCAAGTTGGGCACCAGCGTGCTCACAGGGGGGTCTTCCCAGCTCAATCGTGCCCATATGGTCGAGCTGGTCAGACAGTGTGCGGCCTTGCACCGTCACGGCCACAGGGTCGTGGTCGTCACATCAGGGGCTATCGCCGCCGGGCGTGAACATCTGGGTCACCCGCCACTGGCGCCAACCCTGCCCAACAAGCAGATGCTGGCGGCGGTTGGTCAGACCCAGCTGATTCGGGTATGGCAGGATCTGTTCAACCTCTACGGTCTGCATATCGGCCAGATGCTGCTGACCCGCGCCGATCTGGAAGATCGGGAACGCTACCTCAACGCCCGCGACACCATGCGCACCCTGCTCGATCACCGCATTATTCCGGTGATCAACGAAAACGATGCGGTGGCGACCGCCGAGATCAAGGTCGGCGACAACGACAATCTCTCCGCCCGCGCCGCCATTCTGGCGGATGCGGATCTGCTGATCCTGCTGACCGACCAGAAGGGGCTGTTTACCGCCGATCCGCGCACCAATCCCGATGCCCAGCTCATTGAAGAGGTGCAGACCATCGACGATACCCTGCGCTCGTTGGCGGGTGACAGTGTCAGCGGCCTCGGCACCGGCGGCATGGCTACCAAGCTGCAGGCAGCCGATGTGGCGCGCCGCGCTGGTGTCAACGTGGTGATCGCGACCGGCCAGATGCCGGAGGTGATCGGCCGTCTTGCCAAGGGCGAGCGGATTGGCACCCTGTTCCCGGCGCTGGCGTCCCCGCTGGAAGGGCGCAAGAGCTGGATCCTGGCAGGCCCGCCCCCTCACGGCGAAGTGCATGTGGATCAGGGGGCTGTCGCCGCCATGAAGGAGAAAGGCTCCAGCCTGCTGCCCAAGGGGATCGTCGCGGTCAGGGGCGACTTTATTCGGGGCGATGTGGTGCGCATTCTTGATCCCAAGGGCGCCGAGTTGGCGCGCGGTATCTGCCGTTACGACCATCTGGAGCTGGATAAGCTGCGTGGCGTCCACTCGGATCAGATTGAGCAGGTATTGGGCTATGGATACGGTTCAGTAGCCATCCATCGAGACGATATGGTGCTGCTCTAATCAGGGCGGCACGGCATGAACAAAAGGGAACCGAGATGAGTCTGGAGAAAATGGGGCAGGCGGCCCGTGAAGCCGCCTATCAGCTGGCCACCATCAGCACGGCGCAGAAGAATCGGGCGCTGGCCGCCATCGCCGACGAGCTGGAGGCGCGCAGTGAACAGATCCTTGCCGCCAACGCGAAAGATATCGCAGCCGGCCGAGAGGCTGGCTTGTCAGAAGCCATGCTGGATCGCCTGCTGCTCAATCCGGCCCGGCTGGCCGGTATCGTGGCGGATGTGCGCAAGGTAATCACGCTGGATGATCCGGTCGGCGCCGAAATGGATAGCCGGGTGCTGGAGAATGGCCTGCGCCTCTCCCGTCGTCGGGTGCCCATCGGGGTTATCGGCGTCATCTACGAGGCGCGTCCCAACGTCACCATCGACATCGCCAGCCTCTGCCTCAAGACTGGCAACGCCAGCATACTGCGTGGCGGGCGCGAGACCTTCCACTCCAATCTGGAGCTGGTGCGGGTTATCCAGCATGCCTTGGCTGCCTCCGGTCTGCCCGAGGCGGCGGTGCAGTACATCGACAACCCGGATCGTGCGCTGGTGGCCGAGCTGCTGCGCCTCGACCGCTATGTGGACATGATCATCCCCCGTGGCGGTGCCGGCCTGCACAAGATGTGCAAGGAAAACAGCTCCATCCCGGTCATCATCGGCGGGTTCGGTATCAGCCATATTTTCGTCGACGAGAGCGCCGATCTGGTGCGCTCTCTGGCGGTCATCGACAACGCCAAGGTGCAACGCCCCTCCGCCTGCAATGCCCTCGATACCCTGCTGGTGCACGAGAAGGTGGCAGCCACCTTCCTGCCGCAGCTGGTGACGCTGATGAACGAGCGCAAGGTGACGCTGGTAGCCGCGCCCAACGCCATGACGCTGCTGGCGGGCGCCGACAACCTGTGTGAGGCGGGGCCGGAGGATTTCGATACCGAGTGGCTCGGGCTGACCCTGGGGGTCAGGTTGGTGGCGGATGTGAACGAGGCGCTGGCCCATATGCGCGAGCACAACGCCGGCCACTCCGATGCCATCCTGACCAACGATCTGGCCAACGCCGAGCGTTTCGTCAACGGGGCCGGTTCGGCGGCTGTCTATGTCAACGCCTCCACCCGTTTCACCGATGGCGGCCAGTTTGGGTTGGGGGCGGAGGTAGCGGTGTCGACCCAGATGCTGCATGCCCGTGGCCCCATGGGGCTGACCGAGCTTACCAGCTACAAGTGGGTAGGGCAGGCCGATTACCTCAGCCGCGCCTGATAACAGGCTGTTGCAAAAACAAAAATGCCGACCACAGGGTCGGCATTTTTTTCGCTGGCATCGCACCGATACCACGCCGTGCGCTATCGCTTGGGGTTATTCCCCGTGATAGAGCACCTTGTCACCGGACTTGAGCACATAACCCTTCCAGATAAAGAGGGTGTAGCCGCTGCCCTGCCACGACCAGTTGCCCTCCGCACCTTGACGGGTCAGCAGGTGCTGCTCGCCGCTTGGTAGATGCAGTTCGGCCTGCGTCTGGTCGGTGTTGAACAGCACGAAGGCGCTGCTGGTCTGGCTGGCATCGGTTGGATTGAGCCGGATACCCTGCTCGAACAGGCGCACACATTTGCCGGTCAGCGCTGACCACTGATAGCCCGCACTGCCGATGCAGCCGTGGCTGTCGCGATCGCCGCCCACCAGATGTTGTTCCGGTGTACTGCATGCCGCCAGCAGCAGAGAGGCGGCCATCAGGGTCAATGTGCGCATGGTTACTCCTGAAGATCCCGTTCGATGACGATGTTGGAGAATCCCAACTCTTTGAAGTAGTTCTCCTGGTAATCCTTCACGCTTTTCTTATCACGGCGACAAACCTGAGCCAGCTGGGCCTCCATGGCGTGAAAACTGGTGAGATCCAGCCCTTCGGCAGCAGCGATGGCGTCATAGATGCTGCGGAACTTGTCGTTCGCGTAGCCGATCTCTTTGGCCTGTTTTTTATAGGTGTACGTAATCTTAAAGGCCATCTTGCCCTTCCTTCTTCGATTTGGCTTGCTTGCGCTGGACGTAGAGGTAGAGGCTTTCGACCTTCTCCCGAGCCCAGGGGGTCTTGCGCAAGAACTTCAGGCTGGACTTGATGCTCGGATTATCGGTGAAGCAGCGGATATTGATCTGCTGCCCCAGCTCTTCCCAGCCATAGTGCTCGACCAGTGCGGTGACGATGGCTTCCAGCGTCAGCCCGTGCAGCGGGTTGTTCTTCTGCGAGGCGTTCGGTTGCTCGCTCATGCCTGCTCCGCCAGCTTGGCAAAGGGCTGACCCATGCGGGTAGTGACCCCGTTGGCCAGATGGGGTTCGAAACCGGCCAGCATGCCCGGGCCAAACAGGCAGACCACGGTGCTGCCCAGCTTGAACAGGCCCATCTCGGCACCTTTCTGCAGGGTAATGGCCTCGTCGCCGCTGTAGTCCCAGCGCACCACCTTCTTCTCTTTGGTCGGCGCAATATTGCCGGCCCAGATGGTCTCGATGCTGGCCACAATAGTGGCACCAACCAGCACCAGCGCCATGGGGCCGTGCGGGGTGCGGAAGGTGGCGACCACCCGCTCGTTGCGGGCAAACAGGTTGGGCACGTTCTCGGCGGTGAGCGGGTTGACGGAGAAGAGATCCCCCGGCACGAACACCATGCTCTCCAGCACGCCGTCCAGCGGCATGTGGATGCGGTGGTAATCCTTGGGCGCCAGATAGATGGTGGCGAAATCGCCATCCTTGAATGGCGCCACCAGATCCTCATAGCCGCCCAGCAGCTCGCGGGCGCTGTAGTCGTGGCCCTTGGCCTGGATGATGCGACCCTGCTGGATCGGGCCGAGCTGGCTGACGGTGCCATCCACCGGCAGCGCCAGAGTCATGGCATCTTCTACCACGGGGCGGATACCGGGCTTGAGCTCGCGTGTGAAGAACTCGTTGAAGCTCTTGTAGTGGGCCGGACTCTCGTGCAGCGCCTCACTCATGTCGACCTGATACTGCTTGATAAAAGCCTCGATCACCCTGGTGGTGATGTTGCCCGCTTCGGCGGCGGCAAACTTGCCGATCAGACGGGAGAGGGCGTGCTTGGGCAGACAGTATTGACCGGCAATTTTCAGGTTGTCAGTAATGCTCATGTTCATCATCAACGTAGGTTTATTAGGGTCACAGGCGCGCTTGCTGGCGACCGTGACGGGCTTCCTGCATGGTTTCCAGGATGCGGTGATAGTTGTGGAAGCGATCGGCGCTGATAGCGCCCGCGTCGACCGCGGCGCGCAGGGCACAGCCGGGATCGTCCTTGTGGGTACAGTCGCGGAACTTGCAGCCACCCAGATAGTCGCGAAATTCGACGAAGCACCAGGTGATGCGGTCGGCTTCCAGATGCCAGAGGGCGAACTCGCGGATCCCGGGGGAGTCGATGAGATCGCCGCCGCTCGGGAAGTGGTAGAGCCGCGCCGTGGTGGTGGTGTGCTGGCCGAGCCCCGAGTTTTCGGAGATCTCGCCGGTGAGCACATCCAGCCCCGGCATCAGGGCGTTAGTGAGCGAGGATTTGCCCACCCCGGACTGGCCGACGAAGATGCTGATCTTGTCGGTCAGTGCGGCTTTAAGCTCATCGAGCCCTTCACCGCTCTCGCAGCTCACCAGCAGCACCTCGTAATTGAGTTTGCGGTAGGTTTCGAGCTGGCGTTCGATGCGCGCTCTAGCGGCATCATCGAGCATATCGACCTTGTTCAGTACGATGAGGGGGCGGATCTCCACATCCTCGGCGGCCACCAGATAGCGGTCGACGATATTGGTGGAGAACTCGGGCATCACCGCCGAGACGATGATGATCTGGTCGATGTTGGCGGCGATGGGTTTGACCCCGTCGTAGAAGTCCGGCCGGGTCAGTACCGAGTGGCGCGGATGCACCGCCTCGATGACGCCCGCTGTCGCGGCATTGAGGCCGGGACGCCACACCACCTTGTCGCCACAGACCAGACTGCTGATGCTGCTGCGCCGCAGGTTGCTGCGGTGGATGGTGCCATCGACCGCTTCCACGTCTGCGTGCTGACCAAAACGACTGATCACCACCCCTTCGATGGCCGGGCCAAACAGGGTGTCATCCACCACTGTGGTGTGATCTTTTTGCAGCCGCCGTTCGCGGTTGGCCTGGACGCGCCTTTGTTGACCCAGATTGAGTTTTGCTTTCTTTGCCACTCGATTCGCCAGTTTATGAACAGATCCAAAGCCAGTATGATACATGCAAATTGGCAAAATTCCGCCATTCCTCCCAATAGAGAGAGCAATCATGACAGTCAGCGCGCAGAACCTGGTATGGATCGACATGGAGATGACGGGTCTCGACCCCGAAGAGAACGTGGTACTGGAGATTGCCACCATAGTCACCGACAAGGATCTGAACGTACTGGCCGAAGGGCCTGTCATCGCCATTCATCAGAGTGATGAAGAGCTGGCCAAGATGGACGACTGGAACGTCAACACCCATACCAAGAGCGGTCTGGTCGCTCGGGTCAAGGCGAGTCAGCACGATGAGGCGAAAGCCATTGCCGAGACCCTCGCGTTCATTCGCCAGTGGGTGCCGGAGCGCACCAGCCCGCTGTGCGGCAACAGCATCGGTCAGGATCGCCGCTTCATGGTCAAGCACATGGCCGAGCTGGAAGCCTTCTTCCACTACCGCAACGTCGACGTCAGCACCATCAAGGAGCTGGTACGCCGCTGGCAGCCGGAACTGCTGGATCAGTTCAAGAAGAGCGGCACCCACCAGGCGCTGGACGATATCCGCGAATCCATCGCCGAGCTGCAGTTCTATCGCAGCCACGTCTTCAAGATCTGATTCCCCGGCAAGGGTTTGTCATACTCTGGCTGCTAAAATCGACAGTTCGGCCAGCTTTTGAGCGAACGCGCGCAACCAGACAAAAAAGCCCTTGCAATTGGAATGACTGCTCTTATAATTCGGCTCCCGTACAGTAGCGCAAGCAACCAAATGCTGTACGGCCTGTTTTAAGGTAGTTGCGGGAATAGCTCAGTTGGTAGAGCACGACCTTGCCAAGGTCGGGGTCGCGAGTTCGAGTCTCGTTTCCCGCTCCAAAAATCTGATGATGACACTGGTGCAAACCAGCCCGATGCGGGAATAGCTCAGTTGGTAGAGCACGACCTTGCCAAGGTCGGGGTCGCGAGTTCGAGTCTCGTTTCCCGCTCCAATCATCAGCCAGCCTCAAGACAACCAAATTGTTGCGGGAATAGCTCAGTTGGTAGAGCACGACCTTGCCAAGGTCGGGGTCGCGAGTTCGAGTCTCGTTTCCCGCTCCAAAAAATTTGTAAGTGATATTCCGATGCGGGAATAGCTCAGTTGGTAGAGCACGACCTTGCCAAGGTCGGGGTCGCGAGTTCGAGTCTCGTTTCCCGCTCCAATCACTTGCAGATGACATTCTGTTGCGGGAATAGCTCAGTTGGTAGAGCACGACCTTGCCAAGGTCGGGGTCGCGAGTTCGAGTCTCGTTTCCCGCTCCAAACATTTGTAAGTGACATTCCGTTGCGGGAATAGCTCAGTTGGTAGAGCACGACCTTGCCAAGGTCGGGGTCGCGAGTTCGAGTCTCGTTTCCCGCTCCAATCACTTGTAAATGACATTCTGTTGCGGGAATAGCTCAGTTGGTAGAGCACGACCTTGCCAAGGTCGGGGTCGCGAGTTCGAGTCTCGTTTCCCGCTCCAATCTCTCTTCGAAGTTTTCATAATCCCTTTGAATTGCCCTTCACATCGCGCCACGATGCGTTGTCGTATCTGGCGTTTACTCAGCGTGTCTCCGCCGCCTTTTGCAAACAGGAAGATGGTACGGGTTCATTGTGCGGGTTGTACGAGGGAAAGGTGGTTGGCAGGAAGAATTGCGGGCAAAAAAGAGGAGGGGCCTTGGCTCCTCCTGCATGATTCACTGGCGCGGGCTTAGACCAGAGTAACGTTTTCAGCCTGAGGGCCTTTTTTGCCCTGGGTCACAGTGAACTGGACTTTTTGACCTTCAGCCAGGGTTTTGAAACCGGTGCTCTGGATGGAGGAGAAGTGAACGAATACGTCCGGACCCTGGGATTGTTCAATAAAGCCAAAACCCTTGGTTTCGTTGAACCATTTTACCTGGCCGGTGCGAATGTCAGACATGTGCTAAATCCTATCAATAACAAAATGAAACTAAGCCCGTGCTGGGCTGCATTTGCCTTGCAAGCAGGGGTTGGCTCATGACTGACCACGTCTCTTTGTCCCAGTAGCACGCAGAACAATCCCTGTCTAAAGCACAAACGATTGTACGTTAGCGCCGATCCTTGTCAATTTGACCCCTTTCGTTTTTTGAACAAGCTAAAAATATTGTGAAGTCAGTAGCTTATTTGAAGATATTTGACTGAAAAAAACGGGAGGCCAGCGCCTCCCGTTTTGTTATTCCTTGAGGGCGAACCCTTCGCCCTGCCGGTCATAGCGGTAGACTGCCTGACCGTAGGAGCGGATCTCCACCCGCTGGATGCGGCGGGTGTCGTCCACCAGGATGAAGATAGAACGGCCCGATTGCAGGCGGGTCAGGGGACGATCCGGCCCCTCGATGGCGATCAGGCGGCTCAGCTCGGCACCCGGCAACTCGAATTTACGCCAGATGGAGTAGAGGGTCTCACCCGCCTGCACATCGTGTTGCAGCCAGGTGCCGTTGACCTTCTCTTCGACCGGCTTGGCTGCCGCGGGGGCACTGCCTGCCGCGCCACTGCCGACAGTTAGAGCTTGAGCAGGCACGGCCAGCGGCACTTCCAGTGAGCCGGAAGGGGCTGCTTTGGGGGCGGATGGTGCCGGCTCCCAGGCCAGCACCAGCAACCAGAGCGGGATCAGGATCAGCAGACCTATGGTGTTTTTGCGGGGCAGCGGGCTGGACAGCTTGAATTTGCCTGCTTTGGCATCCTGGCGACGTTGGCCGAGGTTGCTCATCCCTTGGCCAAAACGTTGGCGCAGGGACAGGGTCGCGGCATTGATGCGATGGAGCAGGGATCCTTGAGATTCGTCTTGGCGACGCTGCTGGGCTCGTCTGTTATGGCCTCGTGGGCGACGGTCCGGGGTGGGCACGGCATTTACCTCTCACTACATTGCCTGCCATCAGGCAAATTCGTCGCCTATGGTAAACGGACTCGCCCCCGAGGGGGAGAGTCCTGATGCGGAAAATTATCAGCTGAGACGAAATTGACCCAATAATTGCTGCAATTTGTCGGCTGCCTGACGCAAAGCCTGACTGGCTTTGGCCGTTTCGGTCGCATCCTGAGCAATGTCGTTGGCCAGTGCGTTGGTTTTTGACAGGTTGCCGGAGACGGTTTCTGAGACCGAGCTCTGCTCTTCGGCGGCGGAGGCGATCTGATAGGTCATGTCGTTGATGGTGGAGATGGCCTGGTAGATGCTGCCGAGCGCCTCTTCCGCCAGATCCGCTTCGCTCACTGCCTGATGGGTCAGCTGTTGGCTCTGGGTGATGGCGTTGACTGCATTGGTGGAGCTGAGGCGGATCTTCTCGATCAACTCCTGGGTGTTCTGTACCGCCTGCTGGGTATTGCCCGCCAGTTTGCGCACCTCGTCGGCCACCACCGCAAAGCCGCGGCCCTGTTCGCCAGCCCGGGCTGCCTCGATGGCGGCGTTGAGGGCCAGCAGGTTGGTCTGGTCGGCAATCCCCTGAATGACGGTGAGGATGCTGGTGATCTGGGCGCTGTCGTGAGCCAGCCCTTCCACCACTTCGGCCCCTTTACCTGCTTCCGCCGCGACCTTGTGCATCGACTGGATCACCTGCTGGAAGCGCTCCTTGCCCTGATCGGCTGCGCCTTGCGCCTGTTTGGCCGAGTCGGCGGTGTTGTTGGCGTGGGTGGCGACCTCCTGACTGACGTAGGACATCTCCTGCACCGCGGTCAGCATCTGCTCCATCTCCGCCTGATGGTGCTGCAGGTTGTTGTCGGTCTGGCCGGCGATGCGATCGGTATCACCGGCGTAGCGGTTCACCTCGCTGGCAGTCTTGAGCACATCCCCGAGCAGCCCTTGCAGCTTGTCGATAAAGCGGTTTATCCCCTTGGCGAGATCCCCTAGCTCATCGACAGATCGGGTCGTGAGGCGTTTGGTGAGATCCCCTTCACCATCGGCGATGTCATCCACCAGGCTGACCATCTGACGGATGGGGCCTGTGATGCTGCGGGCAATCACCAGCATGGTGGCCAGCGCCAGCACCAGTACGATAACGGCACCCACCAATTGCTGGGTCATGGCTGCCTGGTTCATGTCGCTCAGCTGGCTTTCCAGTTGATCGGCCCCCGCCAGTACCACCTTGTAGGGCAGGGTGACGATGATGGCCCAGTTGCGGCTCATTCCCGGTACCATGATGGGGACGGAAATACGGAATGACTCGTCCAGCTCCTGACGCTGAACTTCCGGTTTCAGGTACTGCTGCCACTGGTTGCCCAGCACCTTACTTGCGCTGCTGCCGAGCAGGCTGGCATCGCCGCTGGTGCCGGTGATGACACCGGCGGCGCTGACGATCAGGGTTTCGCCCTGGCCGTCATAGATGTTGCTGTTGAGGCTCTTGGCCTGACGGCTGATGGAGTCCACCGCCAGATCGAGCGCTGCGATCCCCTTGAACTGACCATTCACCATGATGGGGGTGGTGATGGTGCTGACCAGCACCTGCTGACCGTTGATATCCACCTTGAAGGGATCGATGAGGCAAGAGCGTCCTTCCCGTTTCGGGCAGGCGTAGTAGTCGTTGGCGGGATTGCCGAACTCGTCCGGGTCGGTTTTTTCGATGGAGAGCAGCAGATCGGTACCGATTTGATCCTTGTCGCGATAGAAGTAGGGCACGAAGCGCCCCTTGTCGTCACTGCCCAGCGCACTCTGGCCAGCAAAGCTGGCATCCTGACTATCGAAACCGTTGGGCTCGAAGCCGGCGAAGGCGCCATAAAGCTGGGGCTCCAACGCCAGTTGTGCCTTGAGCAAGTCGGTGGCCTGCTGGCGATCCAGCGGCAGTTTGCCTTGCTGTTGCAGGGCGAGGGTGCTGGCCATCTGCTGGGTGTAGGAGAGCCCTTTTTGCAGCAGCTGGGTGATGGTGGCCGCCTCGGCGCGGGCATTGGCGCTGACCTTTTGCCATGCCTCCTGCTGCAGCGCTTCACGGCTGGAGCTGATGGTGAGTTGTTGGGTCTGTTTGCCGGAGTATTGGTTGAGCAGGATCAGGATGACCAGGGCTGCGGTCATGGCGATCCCGGCCATCACTAAAATGCGATTCTGGATAGAACGGAACTGCATCGTCTCTTCCTTGTTCGTGAGAAGTGTGGTGAGCGTTATTTGGGTATCGACCGGAGGAGGCAGCTCTCCAGCATTGTGCATAGCAAATCGGAAACGGGGCTTCTGTTTTGCGATCCTCTTCAAATATCGGGCTACAGATGCAAATGGCGACAGATTTAATCCCCTACTTTAGCCCGCAATGGCGTCATGGTTTTCCCATCCGTGATTGTCGGTGCTAAAATGCGACGGTTTTTTCTAACGAATTGGCCCAAGGCCCTCTACACAAGGCTTAAAGATGAAAGTCAAAACCCGTTTTGCTCCCAGCCCGACCGGCTTTTTGCATGTCGGCGGTGCCCGTACCGCACTCTATTCCTGGTTGTTTGCAAAGAACCAGGGCGGTGAGTTTGTGCTGCGTATCGAGGATACCGATCTGGAACGTTCCACTCAGGAGGCCATCGACGCCATCATTGAGGGCATGGAATGGCTGGAGCTGAACTGGGATGAGGGCCCCTACTACCAGACCAAGCGCTTCGATCGCTACAACGCGCTGATCGACGAGATGCTGGCTGACGGCCGCGCCTACAAGTGCTACTGCTCCAAAGAGCGTCTGGAAGCGCTGCGTGAAGGCCAGATGGCCAACGGCGAGAAGCCGCGTTATGACGGCAAGTGCCGCGACCACGCCCACGATCACCCGGCCGATGCGCCGCACGTGATCCGCTTCCGCAACCCGACCGAAGGCTCCGTGGTGTTCGATGACCACGTCCGTGGCCGCATCGAGTTCGCCAACACCGAGCTGGACGATCTGATCATCCGCCGTACCGACGGCGCGCCGACCTACAACTTCTGCGTAGTGGTCGATGACTGGGATATGGAGATTACCCACGTGGTGCGTGGCGAAGACCACATCAACAACACCCCGCGCCAGATCAACATCTACAAGGCTCTGAACGCGCCGGTACCGGAATTTGCCCACGTCTCCATGATCCTGGGTGACGACGGTGCCAAGCTCTCCAAGCGCCACGGTGCAGTCTCCGTGATGCAGTACCGCGACGATGGCTACCTGCCGGAAGCGCTGCTGAACTACCTGGTGCGTCTGGGCTGGTCCCACGGCGATCAGGAGATCTTCAGCCTGGACGAGATGATCAAGCTGTTCAGTCTGGATGCCATCTCCAAGTCCGCCTCTGCCTTCAACACCGACAAGCTGCTGTGGCTGAACAACCACTACATGCGCAGCCTGGATCCGGCCTATGTGGCCAAGCACCTGGCCTGGCACATGGAAAACCAGAAGATCGACACCAGCAATGGCCCGGCGCTGGCCGAGGTAGTCACCCTGCTGGCCGAGCGCTGCAACACCCTGGTCGAGATGGCCGCCCAGAGCCGCTACCTGTTCGAAGAGTACGAGGCCATCGACGAAGCCGCTGCCAAGAAGCACCTGCGTGGCGTCGCTGCCGAGCCGCTGGCTCTGGCCAAAACCAAGCTGGCTGCACTGGATAGCTGGACTACCGAAGCGTTGCACGAGCTGATTGAAGCGACCGCTGCCGAGCTGGGTCAGGGCATGGGCAAGGTTGGTATGCCGCTGCGTGTGGCCGTCACCGGTCTGGGTCAGTCCCCTGCCATCGACGCCGTGATGGCGCTGGTCGGCAAGGAGCGCGTGCTGGCGCGTATCGACCGCGCACTGGCGTATATCGAAGCCCGCATGGCTGCCGAGTAACTGCTGCCAATGTGGCAGGCGAGGGGATAACCCTGCTCTGCCACATGCTGAATAGCAAAAATCCGAAACCACTGGTTTCGGATTTTTTTATGGCCATCGCACAGGCCGAAAATACTTTGGATAAAAAAATGCCAGTCAACTGACTGGCATTTTTATTGGGACAGAGTGCCGCTTAGTGGCTGTCGACCCAGACGAACTTGAGCACGAACAGCAGGGCCACCACCAGCACGCAGGGGTTGATTTCGCGCCAGCGGCCGGTGCCTGCCTTCATCACGCAGTAGGAGATAAAGCCCACGGCGATCCCCTCGGTGATGGAGAAGCTGAACGGCATCATCACTGCGGTCATAAAGGCCGGTACCGCTTCGGTCAGATCTTCCCACTTCACCCGGGTCAGCTCGGAGCACATCAGCACACCCACATAGATAAGGGCGCCAGCGGCGGCATAGGCCGGCACCATGGCGGCGACCGGAGAGAAGAAGATAGCCAGCAGGAACAGCAGGCCGACCACAATGGCGGTCAGACCGGTACGGCCGCCGACGGCGACGCCGGAGCTGCTCTCGATAAAGGCGGTAACCGAGGAGGTGCCCATGAAAGCTCCGCCGACGGAGCTGACGCTATCGACCAGCAGCGCCTGTTTCATGCGCGGGAAGTGGCCCTTGTCATCGGCCAGCTTGGCGCGGTTGGTGACGCCGATCAGGGTGCCGGAAGAGTCGAACAGGTTGACCAGCATAAAGGAGAAGATGATCCCGGCGAGGCTGATATCGAGCGATCCCATCAGATCCAGCTGGCCGAACACCGGTTCGATGCTGGGGGGCATGGAGACAAAGCCCTTGAAGGTGACATCGCCAAACAGCCAGCCCAGACCCGTGGTGACCACGATGGCGATCAGCACGGCGGAGTGGACGCCGCGAGCGGAGAAGATGCAGATCAGGAAGAAACCGAGCAGACCCAGCAGGCAGGGCAGGGAGGTGAGGTTGCCCACGGTCACCATAGTCGCGGGGCTGGCCACGACGATCCCGGCGTTGTGCAGGCCGAGCAGGGCGATCAGCAGACCGATACCGGCGGTGATGCCAACCCGCAGGGTGAGCGGAATGTTGCCGATCAGCCAGTAACGCACCCGCAGCAGGGTGAGGATCAACAGACCCATGGCACCCCAGAAGATGGTGCCCATGCCCACTTGCCAAGAGTAGCCCATACCTGCCACCACCACGAAGGCGAAGAAGGCGTTGAGGCCCATGGCGGGGGCCAGCGCGATCGGCAGGTTGGCCAACAGGCCCATCAGGATGCTGCCGATACCGGCGATGAGGCAGGTGGTGACGAACACGGCCTGGGTGTCCATGCCTGCCGCAGAGAGGATCTGCGGGTTGACGAACACGATGTAGACCATGGTCAGGAAGGTGGTGATACCGGCGATCACTTCGGTGCGGGCGGTAGTGCCATGGCCTTGCAGGGCAAACAGGCGCTCAAGCAATCCTTGCCCGGCGGCCTGATTGGCAGCTTGGTGTTGTTGATTCATGTTGGATTCCAATAGGTGACGTGAAATAAGCAGCAGGGGAACGGGCTATCCCATCCATGCGGGGTAAATTGCCCTGTTTCTGGCGGTTAAGTAACCAGACTCGTCCTGATACCGTGACAGCGCGCACATTTTTACACAGGCGGCGCCGTTTACAAACCCCGGATCTGCGAAGCAGATCAATGAATAGAGCAAAAATTCAAACGTTTGCTTTTTGAGCATGAAAAAAGGTTCTCAGCAGAGAACCTTTTATCGAAAATTGGGGGCTTAAAGGGTCTTGAAGTAGCGTTCGACCAGCTGGGCCAGCACCGAGTCGAGCCGGTCTTGCACTTCACCCAGTTCGCGGCCGAAGCGGCGTAGAAAGAGGCTGGCCTGCTCTTCGGTCAGCTTGCGCCCCTCGATAAAGAACTCCTGCTCCGGTAGTTGCTTGTCGTAGCGGGGGATCAGCACCCAGCTCACCAGCTCGGGCTCCACGGCGGCAAAAATCTTGGCGGCAGCAGCACAGAAGGTCTCTATGTGCTCCTTGCCATCCGGCCCGAGGCAACCCGGTTCAACCCGGATCTGGATGGTGAGTTTTTTCTCTATGGGGGTCGTCATCGTGCTACATCCATGCAAAGGCATCCGTCTAGGATTGTAAGCCAAAAGACAACAGAAAGGGGAGCCGGAGCTCCCCTTGTGACGTTGGTCGCAGCTGCGATGGTACGGCTTGTACCGACTGACAGCTTACTTGGCGATGCGCTTGTACTTGGCGCGGTGCGGCTGGATGGCCTCGGCGCCGTAGGTCTTCTTCTTCCACTCTTCGTATTCGGTGAAGTTGCCTTCGAAGAATTCGATCTTGCCCTCGTCCTGATAGTCCAGGATGTGGGTGGCGATGCGGTCGAGGAACCAGCGGTCGTGGGAGATGACCATGGCGCAACCCGGGAACTCCAGCAGGGCGTTCTCGAGGGCGCGCAGGGTTTCGATATCCAGATCATTGGTCGGTTCATCCAGCAGCAGCACGTTGCCGCCGGTCTGCAGCAGCTTGGCCAGATGCAGACGACCGCGCTCACCACCGGAGAGTTCGCCAACCCGCTTCTGCTGGTCGGAACCCTTGAAGTTGAAGCGGCCGATATAGGCGCGGCTCGGGAACTCGTAGTTGCCGATGCGCAGGATATCCTGACCGTCAGCGACCTCTTCGAATACCGTCTTCTTGTCATCCATGCTGTCGCGGAACTGATCGACAGAGGCCAGTACCACGGTTTCACCCAGGGTGATGGCACCGGAATCCGGCTGCTCCTGACCCGACATCATGCGGAACAGGGTCGACTTACCGGCACCGTTCGGGCCGATGATGCCGACGATGGCCCCCTTCGGAATGGCAAACGACAGATCGTCGATCAGCACCCGATCACCATAGGATTTGCGCAGGTTGGCCACTTCCACCACCTTGTCGCCGAGGCGCGGTCCGGGCGGGATGAACAGCTCGTTGGTCTCGTTGCGCTTCTGGTAGTCGTTGGTGTTGAGCTCTTCGAAGCGAGCCATACGGGCCTTGGACTTGGCCTGACGGCCTTTCGGGTTTTGACGAACCCACTCCAGCTCTTTCTCGATGGACTTGCGACGGGCAGCTTCGGAACTTGCTTCCTGCGCCAGACGGGCGTCCTTCTGCTCCAGCCAGGAGGAGTAGTTGCCTTCCCACGGGATACCTTCGCCGCGGTCCAGCTCCAGGATCCAGCCCGCCACGTTGTCGAGGAAGTAACGGTCGTGGGTGATGGCTACGACAGTGCCTTCGTAGTCGTGCAGGAAGCGCTCGAGCCAGGCCACGGATTCCGCATCCAGGTGGTTGGTCGGTTCGTCCAGCAGCAGCATGTCCGGCTTTTCCAGCAGCAGACGGCACAGTGCCACACGGCGGCGCTCACCACCGGAGAGGTGCTTGATCTTGGCATCCCAGGCCGGCAGGCGCAGGGCATCGGCCGCGCGCTCCAGCTGGTTTTCCATGTTGTGGCCACCCTGAGCCTGGATGATGGCTTCCAGCTCGCCCTGTTCGCGGGCCAGCTTGTCAAAGTCGGCATCCGGGTCGGCGTAGGCTGCATATACCTCGTCCAGACGGGCCATGGCGCGCTTCACTTCGCCAACGGCCTCTTCGACCGCCTCGCGTACGGTCTGCTCCGGATCCAGCTTCGGCTCCTGCGGCAGGTAGCCAATCTTGATGCCGGGCTGCGGACGGGCTTCCCCTTCGATCTCGGTGTCGATGCCTGCCATGATGCGCAGCAGGGTGGATTTACCGGCGCCGTTCAGACCCAGCACGCCGATCTTGGCGCCCGGGAAGAAGCTCAAGGAGATGTTCTTGAGAATATGACGCTTGGGCGGCACTACCTTGCCGACCCGGTTCATGGTGTAAATAAATTGAGCCATTGGCTAATTCTCTTCCTTTTCAGCAGGTTAATGTCTTGGCATTAACAGACTGATGTCGTGGTGGGGCCAGGTCGACACAGGTCAACCGGGTTCCAAAAAACCCGTCGATTGTAAACCAACGGACGAGGGGGGGCAAAGGCGGCACCCGGCTATGTCCCCCCTTTGCCAACAGGGTCACGCCTTGCTGCATCAGTCGTGCAATTTGGGCATGATGTGGGCTGCCGTTTTGTTCCGGAGCCGTCATGAACCCATCTCCTCAAGCCCCCCTGCTTGCCACCTTTTTGTGTGCCATGGGATTGGACGCCGCCCTGAGCGAAGCCCTCTGTCAGCGTTTGCCACGGCAGACGCTGCGAGCCGGTCAGGGGCTGTTGGCGCAAGGGGCCGAACAGGAGGCTGCCTTCTATATCGAAGCGGGCATCGCTCGCGCCTGCCACTACACCCGGGACGGACAGGAGCGCTGCAAGGAGTTCTACTTCGAAGGGGAGCTTTGCCTGCTCTATGACAGCTGGCTCACGGGGTCGCTCGCCCGCTACCAGCTGGAGGCGCTGACGGAGTTGCAGGTGGTGCGGGTGCCGCTCGCCCTGCGGGATGAGCCCGTCTGGCAGCCGGTCTGCATGGCTCTGTTGCGTCAGCAGCTCGGTTACAAGGAGCGCAAGGAGGCGTTTTTGCTGCTCCACTCCCCCGAAGAGCGCTATCGGGAGCTCTGCCACACCTTCCCCCACTGGCCTGCACGACTGACCCAAGTGCAGCTCGCCAACTACATCGGCATCAGCCCGGTCACCCTGTCGCGGATCCGCAGGCGCATTAACACGGGTTAATGCCGCTCTCCGGCCATCCCCTCATGCTGCGTCATCCAAATGACGGACGAGGGGTGGATGATGTCGCTGTTTCTGTGGTCGCAACTGGTGGTGAGCCTGGCCTTGTTGCTCGATCTGTTGTCGTTTCAGTTGCGGGATCGTCGCAGGATCCTGGCCTGTCTGGCCCTCTCCTGCGCGCTCAATGCCGGTCACTTTGCCCTGCTCGGGCAGTGGTCGGCCGCCTGCCTGTTGCTGCTGGCCAGCGTGCGCTTTCTGGTGAGTATTTGGCTGGTTCGCCGCATCTTGATGTGGTTTTTCATGGGGTTGGCCTGTGCGGCTGCGCTGGCGACCTATCAGGGCGAACTCTCATTGATCGGGCTGCTGGCCAGCCTGCTGCAAACCCGGGCCGCGTTTTGCCCGGATGATCGCCAACTGCGGCGCTGGATGCTGCTCGGCACCCTCTGCTGGTTGGCCAACAACCTGCTGGTGGGCTCTCCGGTCGCCGCACTGATGGAGGGGCTGTTTCTGGTCAGCAATCTGGTGGGCTACTATCGCCACTATGGCTTCCACTATTCGGCCGGTAGCGGTCATAACCATAGTTGTCGCAATCCGGAGCAGCCTTCCGAGCGGACTGGCAACTGAGAGTTCGCTCAGGGCTGCTTGTGGCCAGCGAAGTAGAGCACCCGTTTGACATACTCCCGGGTCTCGTCATAGGGCGGTATACCGCCATAGCGCTCAACTGCCTTCTCGCCTGCGTTGTAGGCTGCCGAGATCAGTACCCAGTCGCCATCGAAATGGCGATCCAGCCACTTGAGATAACTGACGCCACCCTTGATGTTCTGTGCCGGATCAAAGGGTTGAGTGACACCAAAACGCTGCTGGGTTTCGGGGATCAGCTGCATCACCCCCTGCGCATTCTTGGCGGAGACGGCGCGGCTTTCGAGGTTGGATTCGGCAATGGCGATGGCCAGCACCAGCCGCACATCGACCTGATGGCGCTTGGCTGCGTGGCGCAGCATGGTGGCCAGCTTCTGTTTGCCCGGTGACTGGCGCGCCAGATAGGCCTCGACATTGAACGGTGTGCTGGGCAGGGCGAAATAACTTCCTTGTCCGCCGCGCATGCCGACACCGCACTGATCGCCCATGGGAGCATTGCCGACCCGCGGGTTGTAGTAGCGGCTGGCCTGCTGGTTGCCAAGGCGTATCGCCATGGCGAGGTAGCTGTTGGCCAGCTTGGCGCTGCGTACCGAGGCGGGGCCGGTGGCGAGCAGGCGGCCGATCCGGAAATATCCTTCGGGATTGCCGGTGCTGGCGGCGACACAGTAAAGGGCGATGGCCTTTTGCAGATTGCCGTGTTGCTGGGCCACTTGACCCTGCTTGATCGCCGTCAGCGCCTTGGGGGCCTGTCTGAAATCCCTGCCCTGTGCCATCGCCTGCGGCGTACCTGCCAGTAACAACGACAAAAAAAGCAGCAAAAACAGTCCGTTTTCGCCGATGTGCCTCATGGGTTATCTCCTGTTTGAGTACAGAAGATATAGAGGAACATGGCTGCTATCGCCACGAACCCAGTGGATCCTGTTGTTATAGCGGGGGGATTTCAGAGAGCAAAACGGTATGGAACTAACGGTATCTCGACAGTTTCACACCATTTTTCATCCGGTTAAAAGTCGTGGTGATACTCCTGCTCATCCAGCACGGCGGGAGGAAGCGCGCGATAGAAGCTGCCAATTTCGCTGACAACCCAGAGCGAAAGCAGGGCCAGCAGGCTGAGCAGGGGAAGCAGAGAGTGGCTCTGGGTCAGGGCATAGGCCGCAATGGCGGCACCGGTCAAAAGCAGGGTTCGGATCATGGGTGGCTCCTTGTCGTCATGGGGGGGGGCGTGGCCACGGACAGAGCGCCTGGGGTCGGGAGTTGTTCCCGGGTGGCACGAAGCGCGCTGAGTATATCGCGTCATGCCGCTGCCGCTCCGTGGTGTCATCACACTTTCCATAGTCATGGGTTTCGTATCGAGTTGAGCCCCGCCAGATGCGGGGCCAGTAATGGTTTGACGGTCAGAAGAAACCGCCGTTGTTATCGTCACCGTCGGCCCAGCCGCCACTCAGGTTATCGTCGTCGAGAAAACTGCTGCCAGCATCGGGAGGTGAATCCCAGCCGTCCCAGCGTACCGGTTCCGCATCGACCGGATTGGCAATGGCCGCCGGTTCAATGATGTCGATGATCTCCTCGGGCCGGTTGTTGTGAAACAGTCCGCCGATCATATCGGCCAGCATCACGCCACCGGCCACACCGGCGGCGGTTTGCAGGGCGCCGCCCAAAAAGGAGCTGGCACGGGACGCGGGCTGGGCAGGCGCGGATGCCGGTGGCGGCGTAAAGCGCGGGGGCGGGCTGCTTTCGCTACCAAAAAGGCCGGAGAGAAAACTGCCGCTGCTCGGGGCGCTCTGGCTGGCTTCCAGCTCCTTGACCCGCTCGTTGAGGCGGGTAAGGGCTGCTTGCTGGATCAGCAGAGCCTGGGCCATGTAGTAGGGGGCATCGGGCTGCTGGGCCAGATGCTGGCGGATCAGCTGATCCGCTTGTTGGTCTCGCTTGCTATCCCTGGCTTGCGCTTGCTTGAGGCGGTCGAACAGTCCATCGATCAGACCCTGTTCCTGTTGTTGCATCTCAAATCCTCGCTATGGTGCGCAGACAGTGCGTTCAGCCATCCTAAAACCCGCGGGGCATCAGTGGTATCTGATTAACTCATCAATGACCGAGGGGTTACCCGCGCTCGTCAGCGGCGGGCCGATAGTAGTCGAGATACCAGCGGACAAACTCGGCAACACCTTGCTTGAGGGGCGTAGCGGGGCGCAGGCCGGTGAGGGAGTGGAGGGGCTCGCTGTCGGCCCAGGTGGCGTGCATGTCACCCGCTTGCATCGGCAGCATTCGCTTGATGGCGGGTTTGCCGAGGGCCTCTTCCAGCGCCTCAATAAAGTCGAGCAGCCGCACCGGCTGACCATGACCGATGTTGAGGATGCGATAGGGCGCTACGCTCTCGGCCGGGCTCTGCTCGTTGGCGTGCCAATCGGGATTGGGACGGGGTGGCAGGCCGGCCACGGCGAGGATCCCCTCGACGATGTCATCGATAAAGGTGAAGTCGCGGCTGAGATCGCCGTGGTTGTATACGTCGATAGGCTCTCCCGCGAGGATGGCGCGGGTGAACTTGATGATGGCCATGTCGGGACGGCCCCAGGGGCCGTAGACGGTAAAGAAGCGCAACCCTGTGGTGGGCAGGCCATAGAGCGCCGAGTAGGCGTGGGCCATCAGCTCGCCGCTCTTTTTGGTCGCAGCGTAGAGGGAGACCGGATGATCCACCTGCTGCGCGGTGGAGTAAGGCATCTGATCCCCCATGCCATAGACCGAGCTGGAAGAGGCGTAGATGAGGTGCTGGATCCCGTGCTGGCGACACCCCTCCAGCACCGTCAGCATGCCGGTGAGGTTGCTGTCGGCGTAGGCAAACGGATTCTCCAGCGAGTAGCGTACCCCCGCCTGAGCCCCCAGATGGATCACGCGCTCGAAACCATGACGGGCAAAGAGAGTAGCCATCGCTTCGCGATCCGCCAGATCGACCCGTTCGAAGTGGAAATGGGGATAACTGGCCAATTGTGCCAGCCGCGCCTCTTTCAGACTCACCTCGTAGTAGTCGTTAAGGTTGTCGATGCCCACCACCTGATGACCCGCCGCGCAGAGCCGGCTGGCCACATGAAAACCGATAAAGCCGGCAACACCGGTGACCAGATAGGTCATGGTTGGGGTCCTGTGCAGATCATGGGGCTCCTGACAGTGATGAGAAAAGGGGGTTGCGCGCTTTGTAGCAGAGCCGGCGCGTTTGCGCCATGGCAAACCGCCTCTGTCGGCGCGGCATGCTGCATCTTGGTGCAGCGGGTGTCAATGCCAGATGACAGGCACCAGAATGGGGCGTTCAGCCTGACTGTTGTGATCCTTTTCACAAAAAATAGACTGGGCCCCATAACGAAGCCCTGTGGACAGGGCTCGCAGCCCGCCCGCAACGGCAGGCGACAGACACTCTCTCTTTACTTCGCTTGGATACAGGTTATGGACAACACCTCGATTCGCACTGCCCATCCTATTTATGAGGATGTGCTGGCCCTGCTGACGGCGGCCGGCTTTGTTTCCCTCGGCATCTTTCTGTTTCATCAGGTTGGCCTGCTCACCGGTGGGACTGCCGGGCTGGCGCTGCTGCTGCAAAAGGTGACCGGCATCAGCTTCGGCCTGCTGTTTTTCGGCATCAACCTGCCCTTCTATGCGCTGGCATGGCTGCGGATGGGGCCACGTTTTACCTTCAACACCTTTGTCTCGGTGGCGGCGGTCTCCTACATGACCGATCACCTCAACGGGGTGTTGCAGATCGGCAAGATAGAGCCTCTCTATGCGGCGCTGATCGGCGGCACCCTGATTGGCATGGGGCTGCTCATCATGTTCCGTCACAAGTCGAGTCTGGGGGGCTTCAACATTCTGGCGCTCTTTATTCAGGATCGTTTTGGCATCCGGGCGGGCAAGCTGCAGATGGGGCTTGATTGCGCCATTGTTGTCGCCTCGTTTTTCGTGGTGCAGCCCAGGATCCTGGCGCTCTCCATCGTGGCGGCGGTTATCTGTAATCTGGTGTTGACACTCAACCACAAGCCCGGCCGTTACCAGATTGCCTGACAAGCTGCGGCAGTGGCTCGATAAGACAAGCGTGACCCGATAGCACGAGGCGGCCTGATAGCCGCCTCGTCTATTTCTACCCTGGGGTTTGTGCGCTGCGCCTAGCTCGCCTGCTCCAGCCTGCTGTCGCCGCTTATAGCGTTGCCGCTGATGGCGTGACCACCGACGGCGAGTGGGGTGTGGCAGGCCACCTGATGATGGGCCTCATCATACGCCTCAAGCTTGGGCGCCTTGCTTTTGCACAGCTCGGTCGCATGGGGGCAGCGCTGGTGGAAGTGGCAGCCGCTTGGCGGCGAGATGGGGGAGGGCACATCGCCGGTCAGCAGAATGCGCTGGCTGCGCCTGCGCGGGTCCGGTACCGGAATGGCAGAGATCAGCGCCTGGGTGTAAGGGTGACGTGGCGCCAGATAGAGCGACTGGGCATCCGCCAGTTCGACGATCCGTCCCAGATACATCACCGCGATCCGATCCGAGATATGTTTGACCACCGACAGATCGTGGGCGATGAAGATGATGGAGAGGTTCATCTCCCGCTGCAGGCTGAGCAGCAGGTTGACGATCTGCGACTGCACCGAGACATCGAGGGCCGAGACCGCCTCGTCGCACACCAGCAGCTTGGGCTTGAGGGCGATGGCGCGGGCGATGCCGATCCGCTGGCGCTGACCGCCGGAAAACTCGTGGGGGTAGCGATCCACCGCGCTGCCCGGCAGGCCCACTTTTGCCAGCAACTCCTGCACCCAGCCGCGGCGCTGCTCAGTGTTGCCTTTACCGTGGATGATAAAGGGCTCCTCCAAAATCTGGCCCACGGTGTGGCGGCTGTTGAGGGATTCTGCAGGATCCTGAAATACCATCTGCATCTCCTGACGCAGGGAGCGCATCTCCTTCGGGCTGAGGGCTGTGATATCGCGCCCCTCGAAGGTGATGGTGCCCGCGGTCGGCTCGAACAGCTTGAGCAGGCTGCGCCCGAGGGTGGACTTGCCGCAGCCTGACTCACCCACCAGCCCCAGCGTCTCCCCCTGTTTCAGGTCGAAGCTGATGCCATCCACCGCGTGAACCGTATATTGCTTGCGCAGGAACCCGCCTCCCAGCCGGAAGTGCTGCTTCAGATCCCTGACCGATAACAGAGTGCTCATACGGTCAACTCCTTCCAGTAGTGACAGGCGACATGGTGGCGCGGATTGAGTTGCTCCACCGCCGGAATGGCGCTGATGCAGAGATCGGTCGCATGGGGGCAGCGGTTGGAGAAGCGGCAGCCAGCGGGCATCTCGTGCAGAGCTGGCACCTGTCCCTTGATGGTCTTGAGCAGGCTCTTGGGCTCATCCTCAAGGCGCGGGATCGAGCTCATCAAGCCGTGGGTATAGGGGTGACGGGGGTGGTCAAACAGCTCGAACACGTCGGCCTGTTCTACCGCCCGCCCGGCATACATCACCACCACCTCGTCGCACAGCTCCGCCACTACCCCCAGATCGTGGGTAATAAAGATGATGGCCATCCCGGTCTGGGCCTGCAGCTCTTTCATCAGTTCGAGGATCTGGGCCTGAATGGTGACATCCAGCGCCGTGGTCGGCTCGTCGCAGATAAGCAGGTCTGGCTCGCAGGAGAGCGCCATGGCGATCATCACCCGTTGGCGCATACCGCCGGAGAGGTTGTGGGGATAGACCGCAAAGCGCTGGGCCGGTTCAGGGATCCCCACCTTCTGCAGCATGGCGATGGCCGCGGCTTTGCGCTGGGCCTTGTCATACTCCGGGCGGTGGAGGCGAAACACCTCCATCAGTTGCTCCCCCACCGTCTGCACCGGGTTGAGGGCCGTCATCGGCTCCTGAAAGATCATCGAGATGCGGTTGCCGCGCACCTTGTACATCTGATCCGGTGCAAGCGACAGCAGCTCCTCCCCCTGAAAGCGGATGGAACCGGCCACCACCTGACCGTGGGGTTTGGGCAAGAGCCCCATGATGGCGAGTGAAGTGACACTCTTGCCACAGCCGGACTCGCCGACGATCCCCAGCGTCTGACCCGGGGCCACCTTGAAGCTGACCCCGTCGAGCACCTTGATCTTGCCGTCATCAACGGCGAACTCCACCTCGAGATCGCGTACTTCGAGGATTGGGGCCTGATGCTGGCCGTTATCTGCGGCGAACTCCCCCCCGTTATCCGGTACGTCAAGGATGGGGACCTGGGTGTTGGGCATAACGGCTGCTCCCTTCGCAATGGCCTGAATATCAATGACGTGCATAGGTCTTGTCGAGCAGGTTGATGGGCGCCAGCGCCTCCCCTGCCTCCTTGGCGTTGCGGGTCTCTTCCTTCACCTTGGGATCGAGCCAGAGCAGACCACCGCTACTGTGAGGATAACCATCCATCGGCCAGTAGAGCAGATCCGGCGTGTTCTTGGTGGCAGGCACCTCCGGCAGCATCACATAACGCCAGCTGCTGGCCCGCACATAGTTGAGCTGCACCCCGGGCACGAAGATGGCGAGATCATAGATGCGCTGCTGGATCTGGCGGGAGATCTCGGCCCGTTTGGCCATGTCGAATTCGACGTTGTAGGCGTCGATCAGTGCGTCCAGCTCCTTGTCAGCCACGTTGAACAGGTTGTTGGTCTGCGGTTTGTTGGCATTGGCGGAGTGGAAGGACTCCCAATATTGTGGATAGAGACCGCCGCCGCCCCAGCCAAGCCAGGCCGCCTCGTGTTTCTTCTCCAGCATCACCTTGAAGCCGGTGGCGCCATCCACTAGGTTAAGCTCCAGATCGAGACCCGCTTTCTTGGCCTCCTCTTTCAACACGGTCAGGCGCTTGGAGTGCTCCTGACTGGTGTAGGTGAGTGCCAGCGTCAGCCGCTCCCCCTTCTCATTTTGCAGGATGCCGTCCGGCCCCGGCTTGTTGTAGCCGCCCTTGGCAAAGTACTCCCGCGCCTTGCCGATGTCATAAGCCCGCTCCGGCAGCGTCATGTCGGTGAACTCGCCAAAACCCGAGCCGAAGGTGGTGGCTCTGTCATAGTCGCCGCGCAGCACGGTCTCGATCATCTTGTCGATGTTGAAGGCGTGCTGGATGCCGAGGCGCACGTTTACGTCTGCCAGTTTGGGGTTGGCCACATTGAGGTGAACTCCCTGACCGCCCTGTTTGGTGTCGGTCATGGCCATCACCTTCTGCACGTACCCCTTCTTGTACTCCGGGGTAACCGCTTTTTCATGCCACCAGTTGGGTAGGATCATCTCGAAGGTATCGATCTCCCCTTTCAGGAAGTGGCGGAAGGCGATGTTGTGGTCGCGGATCACCTGCACCTTGATGGTGTCGATGTTGAATCTGTGCTGGTTATAGCGATCATCCTTTGCCCACCAATCCTTCTGCTTGCTGAAGGTGACCGACTTGCCCTTCTTGACGTCGCTGATCACGTAGGGGCCTGTGGTGGGCACCACGGCCCAGTTGTACTGCTTCACCCAGTTGGGGGTCAGCTTGTAGTAGTGCTTGGGCTGGGGCCACAGCTCGGTGGTGTTGAGCAGGTCCATCTTGGCCTTGCGGTTGCCCGCTTTGACCATAATGGTGTGATCATCGATCTTCTCTACCGCTACCACTTCAGTGGTGTAGTAGTTGTTGAACCAGGGCCCCTTGATGTGTTTGGAGCGCATCATCTCGTAGCCGAAGGTGTAGTCATCGGCATTGACCGGCTTGCCATCCGACCATTTGGCGCGGGGATCCAGCCTGAAGTAGACGGTCTGGCTGTCTGGCGCGATGGCCCAGTGGGTCGCCAGCGAGGGAATGGGGTTGCCGGTATTGGGGTGGAAGCTGATAAGTCGCAACTGGTTATCGAGAATAAAGGAGCGGAACGAACCGTTGGAGTCTGGCCCCACGGTGCGGAACGTCAGCGGAAAGCTCTCCACAAACATATTGAGGCTGCCGCCCGGTAGTGCCTTGGGGGAGGCGAACACCGGATCCGTGTCGTTGGTCTCCCATTTGAGATCCGCGGGCAGGCTGGCCGCCCAGACCCAGGATCCGTTTACCAGCACAAAGAGAGCACCTATCCATTTGATTTTATTTTTCATGTTTGACTTCCAGGTCTGGCCCCTGCACTGGGGGTCTTGATTGATAACGGGATTATCCCTTGCTCCCGGGACCGCCTATGGCGGCGGCCCGTCCTTCATTAATCACTGTTCGTTATCCGACGCCTGCCGATGCGCTTTGGTTGCGGCTGGCTCATTGGTAACGGGTAAATTTGCGCGGATCGAACGCCTCGCGGATCGCCTCGCCGATAAAGGAGACCATGATCAGCACCAGACTCACTGCTGCCACCACCGAGCTGACGATCCAGATGGCATCCAGATTGTTGATGCCCTGGGAGAGCAGCTCCCCCCAGCTCGGGGTCGGCGGTGCCAGCCCGAAGCCCAGATAGTCGAGTGCCGTCAGGGTGGAGATATTGCCCACCACGGCGAACGGCGCCAGGGTGACGATCATCATCAGGGTGTTGGGCAGGATGTGGTTGAAGATGATCCGCCCGGTGGTCGCCCCTTGTGCCCGCGCCGCCATCACATAGTCCCGCGCCCGCTCCTTGTAGGTGAGGGTGCGCATATACCAGGTGATCCCCATCCAGCCGAACAGCACGTTGATGGCGACAAATAGGCCAAAGTTGGGCTTGGCCAGCGACACCAGGATCATGATGACGTAGAGAAATGGCACCTGGGACCAGATCTCGATAAAGCGTTGCAGGATGAGGTCGAAGCGGCCGCCGAGAAAGCCCATCAGACAGCCGATGGTGACCCCGATGGCGTAACTGGCCGCCAGCGCGATAAAGGCAAAGCCGATGGCGATGCGAAAGCCGTAAACCAGTCGCGCCAGTACGTCGCGGCCGCTGGTGTCGGTACCGAGGAAGTGGCGCTCGGCCGCGCTGGGGGCGTAAGGCGGGTAGGCATCCTCTTTGAAATCCTGCTCGTAGGGGTTCCAGGGTACCGGCGGCAGCAACACCCAGTCGCCTTGGCCCTCTGCGGCAAACTTGGCCTTGAGCTGGCGGTAGTTGGTTTCGTACTCGTAATCGAGCCCGAACTGCTGACCGGGGATCACATCGCCATAGGTGGGGAAATGCAGCTGGCCCTGATAGCTCACCATCAGTGCCCGGCTGTTGACCAGCAGCTCCGCCAGCAGGGAGAGCAGCACCAAGGTGGTGAAGATGATGAAAGAGTAGTAACCGCGCTTGATCGACTTGAAGCGCTTGAGTTTTTTCAAGGTAACCGGATTGAGCTTCATGGTCAGTCTCCAAACCGCACGCGGGGGTCAACAGAAGGTGCAACGCAGATATCGGAGACGATATGGCGTGATATCCGCATCGGCATGGCAATAGAGGTCTGCTTCATGGTCAGTCTCCAAATCGCACGCGGGGATCAACGAGGGCAACGCAGATATCGGAGACGATATTGCCAATCAGCATCAGCATGGAGGTGATGGCCAGAATGCCCATGACGGTGGGGTAATCCCGCTCGACGATCGCCTCGTAACCGAGCAGGCCGATGCCGTCGATGTTGAAGATGGTCTCGATGAGGAAAGAGCCGCCAAAAAAAACAGTGAGCACAGACCCCAGGTGACTGGCGATGGGGATCAGGCTGTTGCGCATCGCGTGGTCGGTGACCGCCTTGCGAAACGGCAGTCCCTTGGCCACGGCGGTACGCACATAATCGGCCGACAGGTTCTCCATCAGGCTGTTTTTCATGGTCATGGTGAGGATGGCGAAATCGCCGATGGCGTAGGCGATAAGCGGCAGCAGGGCGTGGGCAAAGACAGTGCGGATCTGATCCCAGCTGCTCTCCATGTACTCAAAGTCGTCTCCCGGAAAACCGCCCATCGGCAGCCACTCCAGATGGAAGGCGAAGACGGTGATGAGGAAGATCCCCACCACATAGGCGGGCAGGGCATAGGCCATGTAGATAAGCATGGAGCTCAACGAGTCGAAGCGGCTGTTGTGCCTGAGCGCCTTCGCCACCCCGAGCGGAATGGAGACCGCATAGCTCAGCAGAAAGGTTGCCAGCCCGAAGAAGGCGGTAACGGGGAGCCGCTCCTTGATGAGATCCCACACCGGTTCGTAGTAGCGGGTCGATTCGCCCAGATCCAGCACCGCCAGCTTCTGCAGCCACTCCCAGTAGGCGACCAGCATCGGTTTGTCGAGGCCATAGAAGGCCTTGAGCTCCTCGATCTGTTCATCGGAGAGGGCCTGCGCCCCCTTGCTGCCGCTGGAGCGGCCAGATTCATTCTGGGAAACCTGGGCTTGCAGCAGCATGCGTTCGACCGGACCGCCCGGCACGAAACGGGTGATGGTGAAGACGAGCAGGGTGATACCGAGAAACGTCGGGATGATCAAAAGCATCCGGCGTAGGAAATACGACAGCATGGTGGAACCTCGTCCTTGTTGTTCTTTTTTGCGGCCAGTCAAATCCGGTGACGGGCCTGTCCTTCCTGGCATTACGCGCTGGATTGGTTGCCAAACTGCAGACAATCCGCTTGGCCACTGTAAAAGCTCTGCAACAAAAATCAAGTACAAGGAAATGGAAAACTGGGACAAATGACCCGCTGAGACCAAAAGCACCGAAAAATGACGTTTTTTATCTGAAAAGTGAAAATCAAAACAAAACGCTACTGCTCAACATTATTTTAAAAAATATAAACAGTTGTTTGTTTGAGTTTTTGGTGTTTTTAAGTTGTTGATTGGTAATGCTTTTTCTTTGGGTGTGAAATTGAAGGAAAACGATATCATCTCGACGATTTTAACTGTTATCCCCATGGGAGCGGTCAGGTTCAACCCTCATGAAGTTAGTGTTTTATTCTTATTAATGCCGATAAATCAAAATAAGATATAAACGGACAGCACGTTAACTAATAAGTTCATAAAATTTTAATTCAGCGCCATTTATGTCATTTAACAATGTTTTTACATTGCGCTGGTTGTTTTTGGCAGAATTATTCACTAATTATGCCGGTCAAAATTAATACACTCCGCTTATTCTACGCCTGACCTCGCCACACCCCTGCTCCATTGACGTCGCTAGTCAAAGATTGATAAGCCTTACACATCGCTCCAAAGAGGGCGGTATCAGGAAGCAAACAATAAACAACCAGGAAGGATATAAGCGATGCTTAGGAAGAGCAGAATCTCTGCTGCGATTGCGTTCGCCTTGGCGAGCCTTGCGGCGGCCCCATCCGTATCTGCCGAAGAAGGGCAGAACGTCGAAAAACTGCAGAAAATCAAAGTCACTGGCTCCCGTATCTCCCGTGTTGATGTTGAGGGGGCAACTCCGGTTGTCTCTGTCAGCAAGGCTCAAATTGAGCAGTCTGGTCAGCAGACTGTGGCCGATTATCTGAAACAGGCCTCCTACAACTCCTTTGGTGGTTACTCCCCTTCCTCTGGCGACTCCTATCAATCTCAGGGAACCGTTGGTCTGCGTGGTCTGGGCTCTACCCGTACTCTGGTACTGCTCAATGGCAAGCGGATCGCAGGTTCACCGACTATGGGTGGTACTTCCATCAACCTCAACACCATCCCCATGGCGGCGGTTGAGCGGGTGGAAGTGAACCTGGATGGTGGCTCCGCACTCTATGGTTCTGATGCCATCGGTGGCGTTATCAACGTGATCCTCAAAGAGGGTTTCGAAGGGCTGACTTTCCAGGGGCGTATCGGTTCGCCGACCGAAGAGGGTGGTGACGAGCAGAGTGGTTCCATTGTCAGTGGCATCACAGGGGACAAGGGTTCTCTGATGATGGTTTACGAGCACGATGTGAAAGATGTGATCTATTACAAGGATCGTGACTATCTGGCCAAGCAGGGTGCCGAAGCCCCCAGTATTTATGGTCGCAATATCAAGGGTGTTGATGCCACGACCGGCAAGACAGTTACCCGTACTCTGGACGGCATTGACTGTGCCAATACAGGCGCCGGTTTCGTGCCCGTGGGGACAGCCTGCCGCTTCGACTTTGCCCAGATAGCAGCCAAAACCGCTTCCCGGACGCGTGATACCGTCTATGTGAACGGCCGCTATCACATTAACGATAACGTGGACTTCGTTCCGCAGTTGATTGGCTCCCGCGTCACCAGTTTTGGTCGCTTCGCGCCAGCTGCCGGTGCCTTCACCGTGGATGGTTCCACCCCCGAAAGCGCAGCAGTCCTGTCTGCCAACAACTTCAGCACCGCAAAGGCTGCGACCGTTTACTACCGCTTTAACAACGTCGGCCCCCGTGACAACGATGTGACTGACATGACCGGTAACATGAACCTTGGTTTTGAAGGGACTGTGCCGACCGAAGCAGTAGGCGATCTGGAGTGGAATGCTGGTTACATGTATTCCAAAACAGATAACCGCAGCAATGGTTCAGGCTACGTTCTGGAGCCAGCAGTACAGACTCAGGTTAATAGCGGGAAATTCATTAATGGCAGCTTCTCTGATGCGGCCACCAAGGACCTTTCGTACGATACCAGCCGTACCTCCAAAATGGACTTCTTCCAGTGGTACGGTGGTCTGGGTTGGGAGATGGGTGAACTGCCCGCTGGCCCGGTCAGCTGGTATCTAGGGGCCGAGTATAACGATTGGGTTTACTCCGACACCTACGACAGCCAGTCCGAAGCGGGTAACGTACTGGGTTCATCCGGCAACTCCGGTAGCGGTGTGCGCGATGTGTTTGCCACCTACATCGAGAGCCTGATCCCCATCACCGAGCAGATCGAGTTGAACCTGGCGGGTCGTTACGACAAGTACAGCGACTTTGGCAGCGCCTTCTCGCCCAAAGCGAGTCTGCGTTATCAACCGCTCGACCAGCTGATGTTCCGTACCTCCTGGTCCCAGTCGTTCCGTGCGCCGGGTCTGGATGATCTCTATGCCGCAGACTCGTTCTCTGCCGACTTTGCCAAGGACTATGTAGGCTGCCAGGCCAATGGTATTGCCAACTGTTCCGAAGCGCAGTACGACACAACGCGTAAAGCGAACAAGAACCTGAAGGAAGAGACCGCCAATACCTTCACCATCGGGGCTGCTTACAACCCGCTGGACAATCTGAACCTGTCGCTCGATTACTACTACATCAAGATTGATGACGTGATCCAGCTGGCTACCACTCAGACCCAGTTCTATCAGGAGCTTAATACCGGCAGCAACCCGAACGTTATTCGTGATGCCAACGGCGATGTCGAGATGGTCTACGCCGGCATGGTCAACCTGGGGCAACTCAAGACCAGTGGTATCGACTTCAAGGCGGACTACAAGTACGACTTTAACTTCTTCACCATGCGCTATGACTTCGGTGGCACTTACATCCTGAAGTATGAAGAAGGTCTGTTTGCCGGTGGCCCAATGATCGACAAGAAGGGTTGGAATGCGTTGCCAGACCTTCGCTTCAACTCCGGGATCGGTGCCAACTTCCCGCAGTGGTGGAATCTGGATGCTTATCTGAGCGCCAACTATATCGACTCCCAGAGTCAGGATTACGTGAATGGACAGGAAGAGGGGCATATCGCTTCCAACACCGTCTGGAACCTGAACGTCGCGGTCGATACCAGCTGGAATGCCAAGATCCAGACCGGTGTGAAGAACATGTTCAACCGCGGACCTTCTCTGTCGAGCGATGGCTTCACCTATGAAGAAGACCTCTACGGCATCGACGGTCGCGTCTACTACATCGACTACACCCAGAAGTTCTAATCAACCCTGTTGATATACAACCTCAGCCGGCCCGGTCGGGCCGGCTGTGCCCAACGTCCAAGGAAGTTACGGAGATAGGGTAATCCTATGAAGACAAGGACCATTACAATGAAGAAAGCGCTCCTTGGCAGCCTGGTTTCGGCCGCCTTGTTGACCAGCTTCAATCTGAGTGCCGCCACTGCCGGTCAGGCCGTGGACGCTCAAGCCGCCACCGACAACGCATCCAAAGTTTCCCAGCAGAAGATCGACAGCTATGCCGAATCTGCCGAATCCGCACTGGCCCAGTACAAGGCAGCCCTGCGTCAGGTCGACAGTCTGCGCACCTACAACGAGCAGGTGAGCAAGATGGTCGAGTCCCAGAGCGCCGAGCTGGCGTCGATGCAAAAGCAGATCGCCCAGATCGACCAGACCAGCACCGAAGTGGTGCCCTTGATGCTCAAGATGATCGACTCCCTCGAGCAGTTTGTGTCACTGGATCTTCCGTTCCAGAAGGTCGAGCGCGAGGACCGCGTGGCGGCTCTGACCGACCTGATGAACCGGGCCGATGTCACCATCTCCGAGAAGTACCGCAAGATCCTGGAAGCCTACCAGATCGAGGAGGGCTTCAGCCGCACCATCGAGGCCTACAAGGCGAGTCTGGACAAGGATGGCAGCGAGAAGACCTACGAGTTCCTGCGCGTTGGCCGCATCGCACTGCTTTATCAGTCCCCGGATGGTCAGGAGACCGGCATGTGGAACAAGCAGACCCGCCAGTGGGAAGAATTACCCCAGGAGTATCGCAGTGCGGTTGAACAGGGCCTTCGCATCGCCAAGAAGCAGGCGCCTCCCGCGCTGATCAAGCTGCCGGTTCAAACTGCGGAGAAAGCATCATGAAAGGAATCAAACTTGCTATTGCCTCCCTGATTGCGGGAGCAACCCTGGTCACCCTGCCGGTGACCGCCGCCGAAAAACCGGTGGATCTCAATGCGCTGCTGAACCAGGTCAAGGCCTCCAGCCTGAGCGAATCCCAACTCAACAAGGAGCGGGAAGCCCGCTTCCTGGCTGACAAGAACGAGCAGGGGGCGCTGCTGGCCAAGGCCAAGGCCGAGCTGGCTGCCGAAACCGCCAAGGGCGAGCAGCTCAAGGCGACCTTTGATGCCAATGACAAGCAGCTGACCGAGCTGACTGAAACCCTGCGCCAGCGTTCCGGCAACATGGGCGAGATGTTTGGTGTGCTGCGTCAGTTCGCCGGTGAGTTCAAGGGGATCTTCAATGCCTCCGCCCGTCGGGTCGAGCATCCGGAGCAATCCGCCCTGTTGACCCGTCTGGCCGAGAGTAAAGAGCTCCCCTCCAGCGACGATCTGGAAGCGTTCTGGACCACCACCCTCAGCCGCATGGTGGACGGTGGCAAGGTGAGCCAGATCCCGGCGACCGTGGTCTACGGCGAAGGCAACCAGGCTGAGAAGACCGTCACCCAGATCGGCGAGTTCAACACTGTTTCCGAAGGCAAGTACCTCACCTTCGTGCCGGAGACCGGCAAGTTCGAGCAGCTCTCCCGTCAACCGGAGAAGAGCGTGCTGGCTCCCATCGCCGAGTTTGAACAGGGTGGTGACGGGGTCAAACCCATCTTTATCGACCCGTCTCGCGGCGTGATCCTCTCCCTGCTGGTGCAGTCACCGACTCTCAAGGAGCGGATCGATCAGGGTGGTTCCGTGGGTTATGTGATCCTGGCATTGGGGGTCATCGGTACCCTGCTGGCCATCTTCTGCGGTATCCGGCTGTCGCTGATCGGCTCGTCCATGCGCAAGCAGCTGAAATCTGATCAGATCATCAAGGGCAACCCCATTGGTGACATGCTGGGGGCCTACCAGAACCATCGCGGTGACAACATCGAGGATCTGGAGTCCAAGCTCGACGAGATCATCCTGCGCAACGTGCCCAAGTTCGAGAAGGGCATCAGCCTCATCAAGCTGATCGCCTCCGTCGCGCCGCTGCTGGGCCTGCTCGGTACCGTAGTGGGGATGATTGCCACCTTCCAGGCTATCACCCTGTTCGGTACCGGCGATCCCAAGCTGATGGCGGGCGGTATCTCCGAGGCGCTGGTGACCACCATGCAGGGTCTGGTCGTCGCGGTGCCCATGCTGTTCCTCTACACCATTGTGCAGACCCAGAGCCGTCGTCTGATCCAGGTGCTGGAAGAGCAGAGCGCCGGTTTCGTTGCCCGTTATCAGGAACGTCTGCACGCCTCCAAAGCCGCAGCGTAAGGAGTCACCCATGTGGTTCTGGTTGATTGAAGAAGTCGAGTCGGTCCGCCGGTTTTTGGGATTGGGGGGCGATGTACTGGTCGCCCTGTTCTTCCTGACCCTGATGATGTGGGCCCTGTTGCTGGAGCGCTGGTTCTACTTCATGGCGGTCTACCCCAAGCAGGTGAAGCAGACCAAGGCCACCTGGCTGGCCCGCACCGATCATCTCTCTTGGTCTGCCAAGCAGATCCGGCGCGAGCTGGTCTCACGGGTCGCCATGGCGGTGGACAAGGGGATGCCGGTCATCAAGGTGCTGATCGCTCTTTGCCCGTTGATGGGGTTGCTCGGGACCGTGGTGGGGATGGTGCAGGTGTTTGACACCCTGGCCATCACCGGCACCGGTTCGCCGCGGGCGATGGCATCGGGGATCTCCAAGGCAACGGTACCGACCATGGCGGGCATGATTGCCGCCCTTTCCGGCCTGTTTTTTGTCAACCAGCTCGATCACAAGGCCAAACTGGCGGTGCAAAAGCTGGAAGACAACCTGAAACACGGCTGATGCAGGATGCATACCCCCGGTGAGGCATGGCCTGCCGGGGGCACAGAACAAGCAAGGAGTTTCTGCTATGAGAAAACGTTACAGCGACAGCGGTGCTGACGAGGCGGCTATCGATTTGACCCCCATGCTGGACATAGTGTTCATCATGCTGATCTTCTTCATCGTCACCACCTCCTTCGTCAAGGAGTCCGGTGTCGAGATCAACCGTCCCAGTGCCAGCACGGCCGAGACGGTGAAGAAGGGCAATATCATGGTCGCGGTGCGCGAAAACGGTCAGGTCTGGGTCGACAAGCGGGTGGTCGAGGTGGGGGCGGTGCGCGCCAACATCGAGCGGCTGCGGGCCGAAAACCCGGAGAGCGCCGTGGTGATCCAGGCCGATAACGAATCCCGTTCCGGTCTGGTGGTGCAGGTCATGGATCAGATCCGCATGGCCGGTGTCCAGAACATCTCCATCGCGGCAGACAAGAGCAGCTGATGCCGGAGAGAGACCTATGAGATACCTGATATCGTTGGCGGTCTCCTGTGTGGTGGTGTTCTTTCTGTTTCTGGGAATGAACAAGCTGATCACACCGGATCACCGGGAGCTGGTGGAGAAGGATGACGTCACCATGACCGATTTCATCCGCCTCAAGCCCCAGGAGACCCTGCAAGAGAAACAGCGGGAGCTGCCCAAACCGCCGCCGCCCAAGCGTCCGCCGCCGCCTCCCGAGATGGAAGTGGCCAGCACGGATCGGCCGAAGATGGAGAGCGCGCCGATGGACATGCCCAAGCTCGACATCCCGGTCAACATCGGTGGTGGCAACGCGCTGGGTGCTTACAGCACCGGCGGCGGTGGTGGTGGCGTCGGTGGCAACAACGGCGCTATTCCGCTGGCGACCTTCGAGCCCATGATGCCCCGCAAGGCGGCACTGGCGGGGCTGGCCTCCGGCAAGGTGCTGGTGGAGTTCACCGTCACCGAGCGCGGCACCGTCAGCAACGTGCGGATCGTCAAGGAAGAGCCGCGCAGTTATGACCTCGGCAAAGAGGCGCGCAAAACCATCGCCAAGTGGACGTTCAAACCGGCCATGGTGGATGGCAAGCCGCAGGCGAGCCGTATGCAGCAAGAGATCGAGTTTGCGGTCAACTAAGGAAGGTGGCGATGAACAAGTTACACAAGATGATCCTCGCCCCGGTCGCCATGGCGGTGCTGCTCAGCACCGCCAGTTGGGCCGCCGAGCAGCCGGCCCTGTCGGATCGGGCCTATCGGGCGGTCAACAAGGCGCAGGAGCTGATCACCGAGAAGAAATACGGTGAGGCCAATGCCAAGCTGCAAGATGCGCTTTCCGGCGCGCGCGAGCGGGTCTACGACAAGGGGGTCATATTGCAGACTCTCGGTTTCGTGGCCGCCCAGCAGGAGAAATACGGTCAGGCGACCAAGTACTTTGCCGATGCCATCGCGACAGGCGGCTTGCCGCCACCGGTGGCCCAGCAGGTGCGTTACAACCTGGCCCAGCTCTATATGGCTGAGGGCAATTATCAGGGGTCGATCAAGACCATGAAGGAGTGGTTTGCCAACCAGGGCAAGGATGACAAGCCTAACTCCCATGCCTATATCACGCTAGCCAACGCCCACGTGCAGCTCAAGCAGTACCGTGACGCGATTCCGGCGGTGGATCAGGCGATCAAGCTGTCGGCAGGTAAAGCGCCGGAGTCCTGGTATCTGCTGAAGATGGGCGCTCACTACGAGCTGAAACAGTACAAACCGGCGACCGAGGTCCTGACCTCTCTAGTCAACATGTTCCCGGAGAAGAAGAAGTACTGGACCCAGCTGTCGGCCATGCATATGCAGGCAGGCAACGATACCAAGGCGCTGGCTGCGCTGGAGTCTGCCTATAACCTCGGCATGTTGACCGAGGCCGCCGAGCTGCAGCGCCTCGCCAACTACCTCGCCTTCACCGGTATTCCCCATCGCGCCGCCCGGGTGATGGAGAAGGGGATGAAGGACGGGGTGATTGAGCAGAACGCCAGCAACTACAAGACCCTTGCCAACTACTGGCATCAGGCCAAGGAGCTGGATCCGGCCATCGACACCCTGGCCAAATCCTATCAGCTGGCCCCGAGCGCCGATCTGCAGCTGAAAATGGCGCGCATGATGATCCAGAGCAAACGCTATCAGGATCTGGTGGCTCTGGCGGCCAAGCCGGCTCCGGGCGCCAGCGGTGAACAGCGTGCGGATCTCAAGTTCCTGACCGGGGTCGCCTATTTTGAGCAACAAAAGCCGAAGGAGGCCCTCAACGCCTTCACTCAGGCGGCTCAGAATGGCAACGTCAGCGGTCGGGCATCCCCCTGGATCAGCTTCCTCAAGGAGCAGAGTGGTGCGGGGGAGGCGGCCGTCCAGTAATTCCAATGACAACTACCTGTAGTCCCTTTTATGGTTGCCTGGTGGCTCCATTAACCGCTCTTCGGAGCGGTTTTTTTATGGTGGCTGCCGGCACCGGCGGGTGGCCGACGCACGGTTTTATCCCTCTTCATGCCAATAAAGAGCCTCCGTCGACATTGGCTTATCTCCCCGGATGCGACAAACGTTTTAGCTAGGGCTGCAACCGTGACACCAGGTGACACAGCGCTGTGGTTGATGGGGGCTTGGGTGGCTCGCTGACTGGCGGGCAGTGCCATTCATCTTTCACTCAGCTGCGACTTGCCAGTGTGGCTTTTGCCCTGTTGATAAGCGTCACATCGAAAACGGCTACTTTTAACAAGAAAAGCAACATATGGAAGTTGAAATTTTGGCCGACTCAGGAAAGAATGCGCGCTCGGTTATTGGCGTCGTGGGGCAGGTTGACCCGCCACCGGCAGACCGAGGATGAGACGGCCCCCGGCCCATTTGGTACAGGAAACCACACAGGAATTTTATGAATCCCCTTCGCACTGCCGCTTCGGCCCTTTTATGCACATTTGCGCTGGTCAGCCAGCAGGCTGCCGCCGTCGAGTACCGTCTGCCTGCGGCCAACAGCCGCCTGATCGGTGAAAATCAGGAATACGTGGTGCCTGCGGACAACCGTCCGCTGGAGCAGATCGCTGCTGACTTCCAGCTGGGTCTGACCAACATCATGGAAGCCAACCCGGGCGTTGATCCCTATCTGCCGAAAGCGGGTAGCACTCTGATCATCCCTCATCAGCTGATCCTGCCCAACGCGCCCCGCGAAGGGATCGTCATCAACGTTGCCGAGATGCGTCTCTACTACTACCCGAAAGGGAAGAACGTGGTGGAAGTACTGCCCATCGGCATCGGTCAGCTGGGGGTAAACACCCCGGAGAACTGGATCACCAAGGTAGAGCGCAAGCGCGCCAACCCGACCTGGACCCCGACCGAGAACATCCGTCGCCGCTATGCCGCCCAGGGCAAGACTCTGCCGGCAGTATGGCCAGCCGGTCCGGATAACCCCATGGGTCTGCACGCCCTCTACATTGGTAACCTCTATGCCATCCACGGCACCAATGCCACCTTCGGTATCGGTCTGCGGGTGAGCAGCGGTTGCGTCCGTCTGCGCGCTGACGACATCAAGTATCTGTTCGACAACGTGCCGGTCGGCACCCGCGTCCAGTTCGTCAACCAGCCGGTCAAGACCACGGTCGAGCCGGATGGCGGTCGCTACATGGAAGTACATGAGCCGCTGTCGCGTACCGAGGAGGAGTTTAACTCCACCGCCTCCGTGCCGCTCCCGATGACACCGGCCATCACCCGCTTCATCGCTCACGCCGAGTCTGACTCCAACGTGGTCAAGCAGGTGCTGGAACAGCGTACCGGTATGCCGACCCGCCTTAATCCCTGATTGAGCAAGTTGGCGGTGCCGCGCGCACTGGCTGAATAAAGAAAACGGCGACCAGATGGTCGCCGTTTTTTTATGGGGCATTCACCGCTTGCTTACTGCACGCAGACCGGGCAGAAGGCGTAGGTGCCTTGCGGATCGTTGAAGCGGGTAAGCGGGTCGAGACTGCGGTTCACTTCCACCAAGGCCTTGCCAAATCCTGCCGGCAGCCAGCTTTGCAACTGGGGGGCCAGCACGCGGGCACTGCTGTCAAACAGCTGGCGCAGGAACTTGTCCTTGGTGGACTCCTCCTGCTCGATGGGGGTCACCTGCCACTCCTTGAGGTTGGCCAGTTCGGCTGCTGCCTTGATGGCGTCATCCAGATTGCCGAACTCGTCCACCAGCCCCAGGGCCTTGGCATCCTCACCAGTCCAGACCCGACCTTCGGCCGCTTTTTCGGCCTCTTCTGGGCTCAGGCCGCGGCCCTTGCTGACCAGACCGATGAAGCGCTGGTAGGTATCCTCCACGCTCAGCTGGATTGCCTGACCGACGTGATCCGGCAAGGCGCGGGTCGGGCCGACGCCGACGTAATCTGTGGTGCCGACCCCGTCGGTATGGACACCGAACTGGGCCAACGCCTTGTCGATAGTGGCGAACATGCCGAACACCCCGATGGAGCCGGTGAGGGTGGTGGGGGAGGCGAAGATCTTGTCCGCATCGGCGGAGATCCAGTAGCCACCGGAGGCGGCATAGCTGCCCATGGAGACCACTACCGGCTTGCCTGCCTGTTTCAGGGCCAGCAGCTCGGCGCGGATCTGTTCGGCGGCGAAGGCGCTGCCGCCCGGGCTGTCGACCCGCAGGACCACGGCTTTGACCTTGTCATCGCGGCGGGCATCTGCCAGCAGGTCGGAGAGGCTATCACCGCCGATGGTGCCGGCAGGCTGGACGCCATCCATGATGGCGCCGCTTGCGACCACCAGACCCACCTCATCCTTGCCGCTCTGGGGATATTGTTCCGGAATGGCAGCCAGATACTCTTTCAGACCGACCCCTTTCCAGCCGTGGTCGTCCGCTTCACCCACCTCTTTAATGACCGCCTGGGTCATCTCGTCGCGGGTGGCCAGCTGATCCACCAGCCCGTTGTCGAGGGCGTAGTTGGCGGCATTGCCACCGGCTTTGCGCAGCAGCTCGAGGAAGCGATCCTTGCCCGGCGCGACCGCATCGGGTTCGATCTCCCGCTGCTCGGCTACATCGGCCACATAGGATTGCCACAGCTGATCCAGCCAGCGCTGGTTCGCTTCTTTGCTCTCGGGGGACATCTCGTCGCGGGTATAGGGCTCGACGAAGGATTTGTAGGTGCCGACCTTGAATACGTGCGGGGTGATGTTGAGCTTCTCCAGCGCTGACTTGAAGTAGGTCTGGTAGACCCCAAGCCCCTCGATCACCACGGCGCCGCTCTGGTTGAGCAGCACGTGATCGGCGTGGGCCGCCAGCAGGTATTGCCCCTGAGTGTAGAAGTCGGCCATGGCGATCACCGGTTTGCCGCTCTCCTTGAACTGGTCGATGGCGCTCGCCACCTCCTGCAGTTTGGTGAAGTTGGCTCCCTGCAGCCCTTGTGGCTTGATCACCAGCGCCTTGATGCGCTCGTCATCCTTGGCACTCTTGATAGCCCACAGCAGGTCGGAGAGAACGATCTCGCTCGGCTGCTCGTCGCTGCTGTCCATCTGGCGCAGCAACTGGACTGTGGGATCGGTCTGGGAGCGTTGCTCCACCAGCACGCCGTTGAGATTGAGGGTCAGCGCCCCTTCGATGGGCGCCTTGGGGGCCTCTTTCTGGCTGATGCTGAAGACGATGACCAGCACTACGATGAGAAACAGCAGATTGACCAGCATCAGCCGGGTGAAATTGAGCAGGCGCCACAGGCTGCGGAACAACCAACCCAGACCTTTGAAAATAGACATAGTCGCGTTATCGCCCTGTTAATGGGTAGAGAAGAGCCATTATTAACCAGTTGCGGGCGAAATTGCCATTTCCGACTGGCGGATCCCGCCTATCTTCGTTCAGGGCACGGCTGTTCGCTGAAAAATTGTCCAAACATTTGTTTGAAAAAGAATTTTCGATTCTTTACTCTAGCCTCAGTTTGATAACAAAAAATTAACTGGAGGCATCGTGAGCCGCTATCCGACCCTGCTGACCCCGCTCGACCTTGGTTTTACCCAGCTGCGCAACCGGGTGTTGGGCGTTGTTCCATGCACCCTGGCCTTAAAGAGGAAGGCATCATGAGTCGCTATCCCCATCTGCTGAAGCCCCTTGACCTCGGCTTTACCCAACTGCGCAACCGTGTGTTGATGGGCTCCATGCATACCGGCCTCGAAGAGGAGAAGGGCGGTTTTGACAAGCTGGCCGCCTTTTACGCCGAGCGCGCCCGTGGTGGCGTTGGCCTTATCGTCACCGGCGGTATCGCCCCCAACTTGCGCGGTCGGCTGGTGCCTCACGGCTCTCAGCTGAGCTTTCCCTGGCAGGTGAGCAAGCACAAGAAGGTGACCAGCGCCGTGCATCAGGAGGGGGGCAAGATAGCGCTGCAGATCCTCCATGCCGGTCGCTACGCCTATCATCCGTTCAGTCTGGCGCCGAGCGCCCTCAAGGCCCCCATCTCCCCGTTCAAACCGCGCGCCATGAGCGAGCGGCAGATCCGCGGCACCATTCGCGACTTCGCGGCTACAGCAGCGTTGGCCAAGGCGGCCGGTTATGACGGCGTCGAGGTGATGGGCTCGGAAGGCTATCTCATCAACCAGTTCATTTGCGAGCGCACCAACAAGCGCACCGATGGCTGGGGCGGCAGCAGTGAAAACCGGATGCGCTTCCCGGTGGAGATTGTCCGCGCCATCCGCGAGCGGGTCGGCACCGACTTCATCATTATCTTCCGCCTCTCCATGCTGGATCTGGTGGAGCAGGGCTCGACCCTGGAAGAGGTGATTGCCCTTGGCAAAGCGCTGGAAGCGGTGGGGGTGACCCTCATCAACACCGGTATCGGTTGGCACGAAGCGCGTATTCCCACCATCGCCACCAGCGTGCCGCGCGGCGCCTTCAGCTGGGTGACCGCCGAGCTGAAAAAGCATCTCAAGGTGCCGCTTATCACTACCAACCGGATTAACACACCAGAGGTGGCAGAGCGGATTCTGGCGGGTGGCGAGGCGGATATGGTCTCCATGGCGCGCCCTTTCCTGGCAGATCCCGAATTTGTCATCAAGGCGGCCGAGAACCGGGCGGACGAGATCAATACCTGTATCGCCTGCAATCAAGCCTGCCTCGACCATGTGTTCAAGCAGAAGCGCGCCTCCTGTCTGGTCAATCCCCGCGCCTGTTTCGAGACCGAGCTGACCTTTGGCCGCGTGCCCCAGCCCAAAAAGCTGGCGGTGGTGGGGGCGGGCCCGGCCGGGCTGGCGTTTGCCTGCTACGCTGCTGAGCGCGGTCATCAGGTGAGCCTGTTCGATCAGGCCAGCGAAATCGGCGGCCAGTTCAACTTCGCCAAGCAGATCCCGGGCAAGGAGGAGTTTCACGAAACCCTGCGCTATTTCGCCAAACGGCTGGAGAAGTGCGGCGTCGAGCTCTATCTCGGCCAGCGCCAGAGTGCCGAGAGCCTGCTCGGCGGCGGTTTTGACGAGGTGATCCTCGCCACCGGTATCCGTCCGCGCACCCCCAATATTCCGGGGATCGAGCATCCCAAGGTGATGAGTTATCTCGATGTATTGCGGGATCACAAACCGGTCGGCCAGAAGGTGGCGGTGATCGGTGCCGGCGGCATCGGCTTCGATGTAGCTGAGTATCTGGTCGAGAAGAAGGTGGAGACGGATGCCGATGGGCACCGTGATCACTGGCTCAAGGAGTGGGGCATCGACAAACAGCTTGGCGAGCGCGGTGGCCTCACGGTTCCTGAAATTGACGCCCCCGAGCGCCAGATCTGGCTGCTCCAGCGCAAGGAGAGCAAGGTGGGTGACGGACTTGGCAAGACCACCGGCTGGATCCATCGTACCGTGCTCAAGAACCGCAAGGTGCAGATGTTCTCCGGGGTGCAATATCTGGGGATCGATGACGAGGGCTTGCACATTCAGGTGGGCGAGTCCAAGCAGTGTCTGCCGGTGGATCAGGTTATCGTCTGCGCCGGGCAGGAGCCCCTTAAAGAACTGCAGGCCGGGTTGCAGGCTGCAGGCAAGCCGGTGCATATCATCGGCGGAGCCGACGTGGCTGCCGAGCTGGATGCCAAGCGCGCCATCCGGCAAGGGGCCGAGCTGGCTGCGATCATCTAGCCAACAGTGCCCTCGTGCCCTTTATAGTGCGATAAACCCCTGAGCCTCAGGGGTTTTCTTCATTCGGTGCTGTGCTAAGGTAGCGCCATCATTGCCCCAGAGAAGGAATTGCCCATGGATGCCCTCACCCTGTTGCTCAATCGCCACTCTTGTGGCCGTCTCGCCGATCCCGCCCCGAGCGGTGAGGTGCTCGATAATATCCTCAAGGCGGGTCTTCGCGCGCCGGATCACGGCACCCTGACTCCCTGGCAGTTCATTCTGTTTGAAGGAGAGGGGCGCGAGCGGCTGGGCAAACTGCTGGCCGAGGCGGCCCGTGCCCGTGGCGAAGATGAAGAGAGCATCAAGAAGTGCAGCGAAGCGCCGCTGCGGGCGCCCTTGATCGTCGCCGTGGCAACCCGTTATCAGGATCACCCCAAGGTGCCGAAACTGGAGCAGGAGCTCTCTGCCGGGTGTGCCCTGATGGCGATGCAGATGGCGGCGCAGGCGCAGGGCTTCAACGGTATCTGGCGCTCCGGCTGGTTTATCTTCGATGAGCAGATCAACAAGGGATTGGGACTGGCGGCAGAGGATCAGCTGGTGGGTTTCCTCTACCTCGGTACTCCCATGCTGGAAGCACGCAAACTGCGCGAGCTGCCGCTCGATGAGTTTGTCCGCCGTTTCTGACTCCTCGGCCACGTTGCAGTTGAGAGAAGCAAAGCCTCGAGAAATCGGGGCTTTTCTGTTTAACCGTGAATAGTAACCAGAGAAATTGGGGAAAATAAATGGCTCAAAGAGGCTTCGCGCGCCATAGCAGGTAATTATTTAAATAGTGCGATGTACCTCGCAATCCTGTTGTATTTCACTATGTAAAACGTTTGCGCATTCGCTAATATCTCCCTGCCAGTTTAGAAGGACACTCCTTCTAATTTTTCTGCGATGAGAGTCGCAATTCCGTAGCACCTTTTAACAGCCCAACGTCTTCGTGACATTGGGCTTTATTTTTTTATGGGGTGTCGGGGCTGTTGTGAACTGATGGCGGTATCGGCATACAACCCGGTTGGCTGCCTTATGCTCTGTTTTTGGCTGGCAGGATCCGGGCCGGGTTGCCGACTACCCGAATACCGGCCGGTACATCTTTGGTGACTACGGCGCCCGCGCCGACGATCGCCTCCCGCCCTATGGTGACGCCGGGCAGCAAGATGGCGCCGCCCCCAATCCAGACCTTGTCTTCAATGGTGACCGGCAGCGCCGTCTCTGTTCCCTGAATCCGTTCGTCGGCCTCCAGCGCATGGGCTGCGGTATAGATCTGCACGTTTGGCCCTATCATCACATGGGCGCCGATGCGAATGGGGGCATTGTCCAGCAGGGTCGCCCCCATATTGATGTAGGAGTCCTTGCCCAGGTGGATGTGGCGGCCATAGGTGCAGTAGAGGGGCGGGCAGATAAAGGCGTTCTCTGCCAGTTCGCCAATCAGCTCCGCCAGTAGTGCCCGCTGCTCAGCCTCATCTTCCGCCTGATTGAAACGGCGATAGCGCTGGGCCGCCTCCCGGCGCAACTGGGCCAGCTCGGGTGCCATGCAGTTGTACGGTTGGCTGCTAATCATCTTCTGGTATTCGCTCATGAAGGTTGCTTTCCTTTATCTGCCAGGGATTTGGATATTGGCGCCAATACTGCAGAAGTAACATGATTACCCACCCGATGTGGGCAGAACCAGGTTGGCAGGTCTGCCTTCGGCAAAGGCCAGCACATTCTCGAACGCCACGCGAAAGTAGAGTTCGTAGCTATTTTGCTCCACATAGCCGAGATGAGGCGTCGCCAATACGTTGGGCAGACGCAGCAGGGGCTCGCTTTCCTGTGTCGCCGGCTCGATGTCAAATACATCGAGCGCGGCCCGTTTCCCAGGATGGTTACTGAGCTCTGCATAGAGGGCGCCCGGCTCGATAAGTTCGGCACGGCTGGTATTGACCAGCAGAGAGTCAACTTTCATGCGGGCCAGATCTGCGCGGGTAACAGCGCCGCGGGTTGCCTCGCTCAGGCGCAGATGCAGCGTGAGGATATCGGCTTGACTGAAGAGAGCCTCCTTGCTGGAGGCGCAGGCATAGCCATCCAGCTCGGCCTGCCTGCGCGAAGCCTCACTGCCCCATATCAGTACCGACATGCCAAATGCCTTGCCATAGCGGGCGATCCGCTGGCCTATCTTGCCGTAGCCCCAGATGCCGAGCGTCAGCCCATGCAGCGTGCGTCCCAAACCGAGGTCACCAGATTGCTGCCATTGGCCTTGGCTTAACGCCTGGCTGTAAGCAGGTATATGGCGGGAGGCTGCCATGATGAGCGCCCAGCAGAGCTCGGCGGGAGCAATAGGGCTGCCGATCCCTTCTGCCACGGCAACGCCGTACTGCTGGCATAGTGCCGGGTCGATATGCTGGCTGACTTTGCCGGTCTGGCTGATGAGTTTAAGGGTGGGAAGCTGTATCAGCAGCTGTTCGTCGATGCGGGTACGCTCGCGGGTCAGCACCAGTGCTTCCATTCCTTCCAGCAGGGCGGCAAGGCGCGTTGGATCGGGTTCGCTCTGGTTGAGGATGGTGACGTCATGACCCGCCAGCAGGGCAAAGCAGGGGAGGTGGCGCACCTGATCCTGATAGTCATCCAGAATGGCAATCCGCATAAGAAATCCTTCTCGGTTGCGTTGGCTCGGACCGCTATCTTACCGGAATAAAAGGTGTCTGTTGTTTTCAAACGAACACAATCAGAAGGGAGTGCAATCAAGCCCATGTCCACGGACCGGGAAGAGCCTGACAGGCCAAAACAATCAGGGCCCCCGAACGGGAGCCCTGATGGCATGAGGTTGGCGTCTATGTTGCCCGCAGTTAGCCGTGCTTGCGGCCGGAGAGGCGGCACCACTCCTCCTTGACGGCGGTCGGGTCCATCTCGAACCACTGGCTGTAGATGGTTTCCAGCTCCGGTGCCTGGCTCTCCAGCACGCCGGAGAGGGCCATCAGGCTGCCCGGCTTGCCGTGACCGGCGATAAGTGGAGCCAGTTCGCGCAGCGGGCCGGCCAGGATGTTGGCGACCACCACGTCCGCTTCGACATCTTGCGGCTGGTCGGCTGGCAGATAGAGCTCAATCTGGTCGGCGACGCCGTTGCGCGCGGCGTTGTCGCGGCTGGCCTGAATGGCTTGCGGGTCGATGTCGATGCCGATGACGCGGGCGGCACCCAGTTTCAGGGCGGCGATGCCGAGAATGCCGGAGCCGCAACCAAAATCGACCACGGTTTTACCGGTCAGATCCAGCCCGTCGAGCCACTGCAGGCAGAGGGCGGTGGTGGGGTGGGTACCGGTACCGAAGGCCAGACCCGGATCCAGCATGACGTTGACCGCATCGGGGTTCGGCACATCGCGCCAGCTCGGGCAGATCCAGAGGCGCTCGCCAAACTGCATGGGGTGGAAGTGATCCATCCACTCGCGCACCCAATCCTTGTCTTCCAGCTGCTCGACCTTGTAGCCGACATTTTCGCCGAATATCTGCTGGAAGAAGGCGATGGTGGGAGCCGGATCGGTTTCGGCATCGAACAGACCCATCACTTCGGTCTCGCCCCAGAGCGGGGTTTCACCGGGCATGGGTTCGTAGACGGGCACATCCTTGGCATCCATAAAGGTCACCGCCTGGGCTCCACGCCCCAGCAGCATGTTGCTCACCTTGTCTGCGGTCTTGGCAGTGGCGTTGATTCGAATTTGTATCCAGGGCATGGCGTCGACTCTTCATAAATGTGAAACCGCGAGATTCTACCATCATGGGGCAGTGCTGTCGTGGTTTGCCCATGACGTGGAGGGATACGGGGGCTTTTGCCGGATTGGCACGGTTCCTGTATTGCTCTATGCAGGCGAAGACGACCGGTTTTCGCTGAACGCTTTGCTCAAGTTCCGTCATCTTTCACTGCCACCCTCGGGTGGCATTTTTTTATCTGCACTTGTTTGCCTGGTAAACAGGCTGCCAGACAAAAAAAAGCAAGGTCGACACCTTGCTCAAGGACGGGCTGACGCCGTTTTGGCGCATTCATGCTGCTGTTGGCACGCCAGATGCAAAGACTAATATGTCCTGAATAAGGATATGTGTGTGATTGTTACCCCAATGTTCAGGTATTCAGGCCATTTCTCGCGAAATGGCCTCTTTTTTGGCTGATTGTCGGACGTTGGCCTGCCACAGGCAGTCATGAATGCCGCTGGTTGTGCCCGTTTGGGGCATCTCCTTGGTGAACTTATCCCATCATGGTGCGTTGGAGGGCTTAGTTGGCAAAGCCGCTCATGTCGATTACCAGCTTGCCTACCATGCGTCCCGCCTCCACCTCGGCATGGGCCTGAGCCAGCGTGACCGGGGTCAGTGACGGGATGGTTCTGGTCAGAGTGGTCTGCAATACCCCTTCATCGACCAGTTCCGCCACCCGGCCGAGCAGGCGGTGCTGTTCGATCATGTCCGGTGTTTGGAACAGGGAGCGGGTGAACATGAACTCTTGGCTGAAGGTGACGCTCTTGCTCTTGAGCAGGGAGAGATCCCACGGCTCGCTCGATTCGGCGATGGTGCAGATATGGCCAAACGGGCGGATCAGCCCGGCCATGGTGGCCCAGTGCTCGGCGGTGGCGTTGGTGCAGAAGATGGCATCGACCTGGGTGATGCCAAGGGCGGTCAGCTCCTCCTGCAACTTGTGGTGGTTTACGACCTGATGGGCCCCCATCTCGAGGCACCACTCGCGGCTCTCTGGGCGGGAGGCGGTAGCAATCACCTCCATGCCGGTGAGCTGGCGGGCCAGCTGGATGGCGATGGAGCCCACGCCACCGGCGCCGCCGATGATCAGCAGTTTGCCACGGCTCTCGCGGGTGAGAGCGAAGCGTTCTAACAGGGTCTCCCAGGCGGTGATGGCGGTGAGCGGCAGGGCGGCGGCCTCCACATCGCTCAAGCTGGTGGGGGCGATGGCGGCGATGCGCTCATCCACCAGTTGCAGGGCGCTGTTGCTGCCCGGGCGGCTGATGTCGCCGGCATACCAGACCCGGTCGCCCGCCTTGAACAGGGTGACTTCGCTGCCGGTGGCGATCACTTCCCCCACCGCATCCCAGCCCAGTACCCGGGGCGAGCTTTCAATTTTGGCCTTGGGGGAGCGCACCTTGGTATCCACCGGATTGACGGAGGTGGCGGTGACCCGCACCAGCAGATCCCGCGGGCCCGGAACCGGATCGGGCAGGTTGGCGGCGATGAAGCAGTCGGGGTGGTTGCTTGGCAGATAGTGAGTCAGGGCAATGGCTTTCATGGTTTTTCCTTTCAAATCGCTGTGTTCGGGATTGCCACTCACTCTAGTCTGGTTGATTATCAAGATTAAGATGGGTAATCGGTAAAGACTGTTTGAATATATGAACAATGTCGATCTGGAGTTGATGGGGCTGTTTGCCACTGTGGTGGAGCAGGGAAGCTTTACCCGAGCCGCCGAGCTGCTTGGTATGCCCAAGTCATCGGTGAGCCAGAAGATCTCGCGGCTCGAATCCCAGCTCGGGGTGCGGCTGTTGCAGCGTACCACTCGCAGGTTGAGCCTGACCCCGCAGGGGGAGCTCTATGTGGAGCACTGTCAGGGGCTGCTGGCACTGGCCCGCAGCGCCAATCTGGCGATGGCACGGCTGCGCTCGGCCCCGGCGGGGCGGGTGCGGATCACCGCCCCCGAGGCGACCGGTACCCTGCTGCTTGGCCGGATCCTCGCCGAGTTTCGCGCCCTCTATCCCGAGGTGGTGCTGGAGCTGACCCTGAGCGACGATCAGCTCGATCTGGTGGGGGAAGGTTATGATTTGGCGCTGCGGGCGGCGCCGCTGAAAGACTCCAGCCTCATCTGTCGGCGCATCGGTCAGGTGGCGCGTCATCTGGTTGCAGCGCCCGCCTATCTGGCGGCCCACGGCATGCCGCAGCAGTTGAGCGAGCTGGGCCGTTATGCCTGTCTGGTGCACTCGGCCATGCCGGTGTGGCCATTGCAGGAGGGGGGCTGGCGGCCGCAGGGGGCCTGTGTCAGCAACAGCTTGTTGGCGCTGCGGGAGATGGCGCTCCATGACGGTGGGATTGCCCTGTTGCCACACCATGTCTGCGAAGGGGATTTGGCGGCGGGGCGATTGCAGAAGGTGTTGCCGGATCAGCCCATTCCGGCCAACCCGTTTTACCTTATCTATCCGAGCCGGGAGCATCTGGCCCCCGCTCTGCGCACCCTGATGGATTTCGTGGCCGAGCGCTTGCCGTTCGCCTGAGTTACCAGCTGCTCTGGCTGGCCGACTCCTGATTGGGTTTGAGGCCGAGGGGGACCGACTGGCGCTCCGCCAGCATGCGGATCTGCCCTTCAATCAGGCTGGCGCTGGGGCCCAGCACCAGCACCAGCTGGTGGTCGTTGAGCTGGATCCAGGAGAGGCAGCCCAGGCCCAGCAGGCGGGATTCATCCACCAGTGAAATATCACGCACCCGCAGGCTGAGGCGGGTGATGCAGACGCTCATCGCCACCAGATTGTCCATCCCGCCCAGCACCTTGAGGTACTGGATCGCCAGCATCTGCGGGTCTGAGGGGGCAACACTGGCAAGGCGCGGATGCTCCACCGCGATGGGCTTGCTCGGCATGCTGAGGGGGGCACGCTCCAGCAGCTGATAGAACAGCAGGGTGTAGGCAACGAAGAACAGGATACCGACCGGAATAATCCAGAAGCTGTGCTCCCCTGCCTGATAGCTCAGCACCAGATCCAGCAGGCCGGCGGAGAAGTAACTGCCCACCTTGATCCCCAGCCCGCTACAGACAGCGAGCGATAGCCCAGTTAGCAGGGCGTGGGCGAGAAACAGCCAAGGGGCGGTAAAGGCGAACAGAAATTCGATAGGCTCTGTGATACCCACCAGTGCCGAGGTGAGCGCCAGGGTGAGCAGCAGCCCGCCCTGTGGCAGCCGCTGCATCCGTTGGCGGTGCAGCCAGATGGCAAAACAGGCGCCCGGCAGGCCGAACATGATGATGGGGTAGAGACCGGCCACATACCCTTCATGAAGGGGCTGGGCGGTGGCCAGCGCCTGCAGGTTGCTCTCGCCAAGGCCGATGACGCTGCCCAATACCTGATGCAGCCCGAGCGGGATCAGCAGTCGGTTGAGTGTGCCGTAGCAGAAGGCGCCAAACGGCGTGGTGAGCAGCTCGGAGGTGAGCAGGGTCAGCCCGCGCTCCAGCGGTGGCCACAGCAGCGAGAGGGGGATGGCGATCAGCAGGCAGGCCAAGGCCGACACCAGCAGGCTGGGAAACTCCCCCCTGGCGATCTGCAGCCAGCGGGGTAGCGTTTGCTGGTGAACCCTGGGATAGATAATGGCGGTGGTGAGTCCCGCCAGCAGGCCGCAGATCATGTCGGCGTGCAGGTTGGGGGCCAGCGTATTGAAAGCGGTGCTGAGCAGCAGGAAGTTGACCGCACCCGCCAGCGTCTGTCCGCCCAGCTCCTGCCGACTCAGGCCAAAGGCGATCGCCACCGCATAGATGAGCGGCATCTGGCTGAAGATCGCCTGACCGGTGAGGGAGAGCACCGCCAAATCGAGCACGTCGGGTTGCCCAAGCCGGTAGATCAACGCCGCCATCGGCAGGATGGAGACGGGCAGCAGCAGGGCATAACCGAGCCGCTGCAGGGCTTGAGTAACGACTTGTCGAGTGGCTTTAACGGGCATACAGCGGCTACGTTCTGTGACTTGGCGCACAGTTTAACCGGAAAACACCTATTTGGGGATAGTTTTGGAACCCCTAATTTATATTTTTATTATCTCTGCCCGAAAAGCTCGCGCACTTCCCGCGAGGGCGGTGCCGTCAGCAGGCTGACCGTGATAAAGACCACCAGCGCCAGCGTGAGGCTTGGCACTATGGCGTGCAGGCCAGCCAGCTTGATCCCCCACTGACTCAGTACCCCATAACTGACGATGCCGCTGACCATGCTGGCCAGTGCGCCCGGGCCGTTGGCCCGCGACCAGTAGAGGCCGAGCACCAGTGGCCAGAGGAACACCGCCTGCAGACCGCCAAAGGCGAGCAGGTTGAGCCAGATGATCATCTCGGGGGGCTGCAACGCCGCCAGCAGCACTAGGGTGCCCAAGATCAGGGTGCAGAGCAGGGAGAGGCGGGGGATGCGCACCTCCAGCTTCTCCTGCTTTGGACTCAGATAGTTGAGGTAGAGATCCTTCACCAGAGTGGCGGAAGCCTGGATCAGCTGGGAGTCGATGGTGGACATGATGGCCGCCATCGGCGCCGCCAGAAAGACCCCGGCCAGCCAGGGGGGCAGCACTTCCATCATCAAGGAGGGCATGATCTTGTCCGGGCTGTCCATGCCCGGCAGGATGGCGCGGCCGAGGGCGCCCGCCAGATGCATGCCAAACATCAGCAGTGCGCTGACCACGGTGCCGATCAGAATGCCGCGATGGAGCGCCTTGCTGTCGCGATAGCCAAAGCAGCGCAGCGCCGAGTGGGGCAGCCCCACCACCCCGATACAGACCAGGATCCAGAAGCTCAGCATAAAGGGCTGGGTCAGCATGTCGCCAGCCCCTTGCGGGCTTACCAGCTTGGGATCGATCTCCCTGAGCTGGTGGATGAGGTTCGGCAGGCCGTCACCGGCAATCAGAATCCCCGCCAGCAAGGCGCCGGTGCCGATCAGCATGATGATCCCCTGCAGGGCATCAGTCATCACCACCGCGCGGAAGCCGCCGATGATAGTGTAGAGCAGCACACAGCTGGCAAACAGCATCAACCCCTGCTGGTAGGAGAGGCCGGTAGCGGTCTCCAGCAGGCGGGCGCCGCCGATAAACTGCACCACCATGGTCGCGATAAAGGCGAGGATGATAGTAACGGAGCCGAGGATCACCACCGCCTTGCTCTGGTAGCGGGCCCACAGCATGTCGTTGATGGTCACCGCATTGACCCGGCGGGCGATGATGGCGAACTTCTTGCCAAGCACCCCCAGGGTGAGCCAGACGGTGGGCAGCTGGATCATCGCCAGCAACACCCAGCCCAGACCGATCTTGTAGGCCGCGCCCGGCCCACCGATAAAGGAGGAGGCCGAGGTGTAGGTGGCCACTAGCGTCATCGCCAGCACCAGCCCGCCCATGCTGCGGTTGCCGATGAAGTACTCCTGCACGAAGTTGCCTTGCGCGCGATGGCGGCTGGCCCAGAAACCGACCCCCAGCACCAGCACCAGATAGATGACGAGCGGCAGCATCAACTCAAGATTCATGGGATGTCTCCTTGCCGGAAGGGGAGTGGGTATCGAGGGGGATCTCCACAAACAGCCGGTTCACCATCAGGGCGCAGAGCAGAATGAACAGCAGCGGCATCACCATGCAACTGAGCAGGAACCACAGCGGCAGCCCCCAAAACTCCAGCTGGAGCGGGATAAAATAGGCGGTGCCATACCAGGCAAAGAAGTAGAACAGGGTCAGCAGCAGGCAGAAAGCTGCTTCCCGGCGGGCGAGAGCAAAACGGTTCACCTTGGCCTCCGACAAATTTGAGGGGCGCAAGGATAACAAAAAAGGGCCATGTCGCCATGGCCCTTTTTCAGCAGAGGCTCCTTGCGGAGCAGACTTCCACCGGAAGTCCGGTCTCTATCAGCGATCCTTACAGACCCAACTTCTTGTGCAGATAGTGGGCGTTGGTACTGCCACCGTGCAATGTCATCGGGTCTCTATCAGCGATCCTTACAGACCTAACTTCTTGTGCAGGTAGTGGATATTGGTGCCACCGTGCTGGAAGTTTTCGTCTTTCATGATCTCTTTTTGCAGCGGTACGTTGGTCTTGATCCCTTCCACCACCAGCTCGTCCAGTGCATGGCGCATGCGGGCGATGGCAATGTCACGATTCTCGCCGTAGCAGATCAGCTTGCCGATCATCGAATCGTAGTGGGGAGGTACCTTGTAACCGGCATAAATGTGGGAGTCCCAACGCACGCCCAGACCACCCGGCGCGTGAAAGCGCTGCACCAGACCCGGAGAGGGCATGAAGGTGGCCGGATCTTCGGCGTTGATCCGGCACTCGATGGCATGGCCACGGATGCGGATATCCTGCTGGGTGATCGACAGGGGCTGACCGGCGGCGATGCGCAGCTGCTCCTTGATCAGATCGATACCGGTGACCATCTCGGTGACCGGATGCTCAACCTGGATACGGGTGTTCATTTCGATGAAATAGAACTCGCCGTTCTCGTACAGGAACTCGAAAGTACCCGCACCGCGGTAGCCGATCTCGATACAGGCGCGCACACAGCGCTCGCCGATGAACTTGCGCATTTCGGCGGTGATGCCGGGTGCCGGCGCCTCTTCCACCACTTTCTGGTGGCGACGCTGCATGGAGCAGTCACGCTCGCCCAGATAGAGGGCGTTGCCCTGGCCGTCTGCCAACACCTGAATTTCGATGTGGCGCGGGTTTTCCAGGTACTTCTCCATGTAGACCATGTCGTTCTTGAAGAACTGGCCTGCTTCGGATTTGGTTAGGGCAATGGCGGAGGCTAGCTCGGCCTCGCTGCGTACCACGCGCATGCCACGACCACCGCCGCCACCGGCAGCCTTGATGATCACCGGATAGCCGATGCGCTTGGCAATAGCGGCATTGCGCTTGGTGTCGTTGTCCACCGGACCGTCAGAGCCCGGTACACACGGTACGCCTGCCTTCTTCATCGCTTCGATGGCGGAGACTTTGTCACCCATCAGGCGGATGGTCTCGGCGCGCGGGCCGATGAAGATGAAGCCGGATTTTTCGACCACTTCGGCAAAATCGGCGTTCTCGGAAAGGAAGCCGTAACCCGGGTGGATGGCCACGGCACCGGTCACCTCGGCGGCGGCGATGATGGCCGGAACGTTGAGGTAGGAGTCGGTACTGGCTGGTTTGCCGATACAGATGGATTCGTCGGCCAGCAGCACATGTTTGAGCTCCCGGTCGGCGGTGGAGTGAACGGCCACTGTCTTTATCCCGAGCTCTTTGCAGGCGCGCAGGATCCGCAGGGCAATTTCACCGCGGTTGGCGATGACTACTTTGTCCAACATGGGTGGCGATTTCCCTTATTCGATGATGAACAGCGGCTCGTCAAATTCGACGGCCTGACCATTTTCAACCAGGATCGCTTTGATCACACCGGCCTTGTCAGACTCGATTTGGTTCATCATTTTCATGGCTTCGACGATGCACAGGGTATCGCCGACATTGACTTGCTGACCCACTTCCACGAACGGCTTGGCTTCCGGGCTGGAGGAGCGGTAGAAGGAGCCAACCATGGGAGAGCGCATCAGGTGACCGCTCGGTGCGGCATCTGCGGCCGGCGCAGCGGCAACCGGGGCGGCGGCTGGAGCGGCAACCGGAGCGGCTGCTTGCTGCATGATCATCTGCGGTGCGGCAGTGACCTGGCCTGCGAAGTTGCGGCTGATGCGAACGGACTCTTCACCTTCGGAGATCTCCAGTTCGGCGATGCCGGACTCTTCAACCAGTTCAATCAGCTTCTTGATTTTGCGGATATCCATTAGCATTCTCTTTCTTCTTTATCTGATCAGTGATTATCAAGCCGCGTGCAGATGGCGCACGGCCGCGGTTAAAGCGAATTGATAGCCATCGGCCCCCAGACCACAAATGACCCCTTTGGCGACATCAGACAGATAGGAGTGATGACGAAACGGCTCCCTGGCATGAACGTTTGACAGGTGAACCTCGATAAAGGGGATGGCGACACCCAGCAGCGCATCGCGGATGGCGACGCTGGTGTGGGTGAAGGCGGCCGGATTGATGATGATGAAATCCACCTGACCCATGGCCTGATGGATGCGGCTGACCAACTCATGTTCGGCGTTGGATTGCAGATGTTCCAGAGTGACACCGAGTTCGCTGGCGTTGAGCTTCAGATCGGCGACGATCTCATCGAGCGTCTTGCTGCCGTAGATACCCGGTTCCCGCTTGCCCAGCAGATTCAGGTTTGGACCGTTGAGCAGGAGAATTCGGCGATGTTGCGACATATTGAGTGCATCCTCGATGATCATGCTGCTATCTGTCAGCTATCTTGTGGACTACCTGAAATCTAGCCATTTTCTGCGCAAATCGGTGTGCCCTGGCACACAGATTTCGCAATTATATTGATTTCGTGAAAATTAGCAGCATTTTACTGGTCTAATCTCTACATCTGCCTATTTATTGCACGTTTCGACCTGAGATACTTCGTCGCTGCCACCTTGCTGTTTGCTGGCAGATAAGAAACGACAAAGCCGGCACAGGGCCGGCTTTGTTGAGCAACAAACGAAGCGGGATCAGGCTGCTTCCGACTTCTCGCGGATGAGTTTGTCTACTACCCCCGGATCCGCCAGGGTGGAGATATCCCCCAGGCTGTCGGTCTCGCCGGTGGCGATCTTGCGCAAGATGCGGCGCATGATCTTGCCGGAACGGGTCTTCGGCAGCCCCTCCGCCCAGTGGATCACGTCCGGCGTAGCGATGGCACCAATCTCCTTGCGGACCCACTCCTTCACCTCTTTGTGCAGCTCGCGGCTCGGCTCTTCCCCGGCGATCAGGGTGACGTAGGCATAGATACCCTGACCCTTGATCTCGTGAGGAACCCCCACCACCGCGGCTTCAGCGATCTTGGGATGGGCCACCAGCGCCGATTCAATTTCGGCGGTACCCATGCGGTGGCCAGAGACGTTCAGTACATCATCCACCCGACCGGTGATCCAGTAGTAGCCGTCCTCGTCGCGACGGGCACCGTCGCCGGTGAAGTAGCGGCCCGGGAAGGTGGAGAAGTAGGTCTGCTCGAACCGCTCGTGATCGCCGAATACGGTGCGCATCTGACCCGGCCAGGAGTCGGTGATCACCAAGTTGCCCTCGGTGGCACCTTCCAGCGGTTCGCCCATGTTGTCGACCAGTGCCGGTTGTACCCCGAAGAAGGGACGAGTCGCCGAGCCCGGTTTCAGGTCGGTGACGCCGGGCAGCGGCGTAATCAGGATGCCGCCGGTTTCGGTTTGCCACCAGGTATCGACAATGGGGCAGCGCTCGTCACCAATGGTGCGGTAGTACCACTCCCAGGCTTCCGGGTTGATGGGTTCACCCACCGAACCCATGATGCGCAGGCTCTGGCGCGAGGTGCCGGTGACCGCTTCGTTGCCTTTGGCCATCAGGGCGCGGATGGCAGTGGGGGCGGTATAGAGAATGGTGACCTGGTGCTTGTCCACCACCTGACTCATGCGGTTGGTGGCCGGGTAGTTGGGCACCCCTTCGAACATGATGGTGGTAGCACCGTTGGCAAGCGGCCCGTAGACCAGATAGGAGTGACCGGTGACCCAGCCCACATCGGCGGTACACCAGTAGATATCCTCTTCGTGGTAGTCGAACACATATTTGAAGGTGAGGGTGGCATAGACCAGATAGCCGCCGGTGGTGTGCAGCACCCCCTTGGGTTTGCCGGTGGAGCCGGAGGTATAGAGGATAAAGAGCGGATCTTCGGCGTTCATCGCCTCGGGCGGGCAGTCGCTGCTGACGGCGGCGGTCGCTTCATGCCACCAGATGTCGCGGTGGTTGTGCCAGGCGACATTGCCGCCGGTGCGCTTGAGCACGATCACCTTGTTGACCTGGGTATCCGGGTTGGTGAGTGCCTCATCCACATTCTTCTTGAGCGGCACCGGACGGCCACCACGCAGCCCCTCGTCGGCGGTGATCACGATGCGCGAGCCCGAGTCGATGATGCGACCAGCCAGCGCTTCTGGCGAGAAGCCGCCGAATACGATGCTGTGTACCGCGCCGATGCGGGTACAGGCCAGCATGGCGATGGCGGCTTCGGGCACCATGGGCATGTAGAGGCAGACCACGTCGCCGCGGTGAACCCCTTGTGCTTTCAAGACGTTGGCAAACTTGCACACTTCGCTGTGCAACTCGCGGTAGGTGAGTTTGCGATCTTCGGCGGGGTTGTCCCCTTCCCAGATGATGGCGACCTTGTCGCCACGCTCGGCGAGATGGCGATCGAGACAGTTGGCCGAGACGTTGAGCTGGCCATCTTCAAACCATTTGATGGAGACATGGCCCGGATCGTAGGAGGTGTTCTTGACCTTGCTATAGGGTTTCATCCAGTCGAGAATTTTTCCCTGCTCTCCCCAGAAGGTATCGGGATCCTCGACGGAGGCCTGATACATGGCGGCGTAGTCGCCCTTGTCTAGCAGTGCATTGCTGCTGATGTGGGGTTTGACCGGGTAGACCTTGCTCTCGCTCATCACTCACTCCTTTGAATACATACTTTTAATAATTAAGTAACAACTTATACCTTTGGCTGATGGGGGCAATTAGACTTTTGGATAGACAGCAACATTTGGTTACAGGGTTATGGGTGACACTCACGCAGTGAGTCGGTAAAAAGGAGGACTTCGATGGATGGAGGTAGTTATGTTTTCTCTATTGCTCTGTGCATCTCTGTGGCAGTTTGATACGACTGTTCTTGCAGACAAGCCTCCCAAAGAGTTTGCGATTACACACCAGGAGCCTTCACAGACTGTGCGGGAGCGGGTTGCTGATCAGCTTGGTCATGCATGGCAGGACAAAAAGTCGGGAACCAAGTTTTCCCTCAGTGAGCCAGGATCCCGTTACTCTGGCGACTCACCGCTCACTCGCATGGCCAATGACCGGGATAATGGCGGTGTTCCTACCCTGACGTTTGGAAAATAGTTTGATTGGCCGTTTGTTTCCTTGGTATCGCTAATGTTGAACGTTTTGGCAATCCAAGCGTTCGTACATCTGTTCTACATGCAGTGGTTTGCTGAACAGATAGCCCTGTCCTTCGCCGCAGTTGAGTGATTGCAAGAAGGCGTGTTGTGCCTTGGTTTCAATCCCTTCGGCGGTGACCTCCATATCCAGACTGTCGGCCAGATTGATGATGGTGCGGCAGAGCTCCCGACTGTTCTTGTCTTCCGGTAATGCCTGCACAAACGCCCGGTCGATCTTGATGCGATCGATCGGCAGGGTCTTGAGCAGACTCAGTGACGAGAAGCCGGTGCCAAAGTCATCGATGGCAATCTGCACGCCGAGATTTTTCAGGCGGGTAAAGAGATCCAGACTCTGTTCGACCCGCTGGATGATGCTCTCCGTCACCTCGATCTCCAGCCGTTCTGGCGGAAATCCTGTCTCGGCCAGAATAGCGGCGACTCGTTCAACGTAGCCCGGGGAGCGCATCTCCCGCACCGACACATTGACCGACAAGCGAGGCACCGGCAGTCCGGCGGCCAGCCAGTTTTGTCCCTGCTCGCAGGCGTTGCGCATCACCCACTCCCCAATTTTCTCGATCAGGCCGCACTCCTCTGCTACCGGAATAAAACGGGTCGGCGCTATCATTCCCTCATTCGGATGCTGCCAGCGCAGCAGGGCCTCCAGTCCACTCAGGTGGCCGTTGGCCAGATTGGTCATGGGTTGATAGAAGATGCAGAGCTGTTCGAGCTCCAGGGCCTTGAGCAGACCCTGCTCAATCTGCATCCGCTCGCGGGCTCGAGCCGCCATGCAGGGGGTATAGAACTGGAATCCGTTGCGCCCCTGACTTTTCGCCTCGTACATGGCGCTGTCGGCGGCGCTGACCAGGGTTTCCGGGGTGTCTGCATGATCGGGATAAATGGCGATACCGATACTTGCCGAGATCGCCACCAGCTCATGGGCCAGCTCAACAGGTTCACGCAACACGGTCAGCAGGGTATTGGCCAGGGTTGCCAGCTCGTCAGGCTCCTCCAGATAGGGGATCAGCACCAGAAACTCGTCTCCCCCGAGGCGGGTCGCCAGATCGTTGTGCTGCAGGCAGCCGCGGATCCGCTCTGCCAGCCGCTTGAGCAGCTCATCGCCGACTCCGTGGCCCAGGCTGTCGTTGATCAGCTTGAAGCCATCCAGATCAATAAAAAGCAGCCCCAACCGTTTGCGATTGAGCTGCGCGGTTTTCAGCTCAAGGGCCAGCCGCTCCTGCAACAGATGACGATTGCCCAGCTCGGTCAGGGGATCGTGATAGGCAAGGTGATTCAGCTCGGCCTCCACCTTGCGAATGGCGCTGATGTCGGAGAGGGCGATCACATAGTGAGTAGTGTTGTTGAAGTTGTCATAGACAGCGCTGATCTGCTGCCAGGAGGAGAAGTAGCTGCCATCCTTGCGCAGACAAACCATCTCGCCATGCCAGGCGTTGTTGCCGGGGCGCAGGTGATACCAGGGATAGTCGAGGTCGGTGTAGCGCCTGGGATGCATGATGATATCCGGGGTGCGGCCTATCACCTCCTCGGCATTGTATTGGGTCAGCATGGTGAAGGCCGGGTTGACCGACAGAATATGGTGCTCGCTGTCGAGGATGATGATCCCTTCGGCCGTGGTATCGAATACCACGTTGGCCTGATGGAGTCGCTCCTCCTGACGGCGGCGGGCGGTGGCATTGTGAATGACTCCCATGACCCGGTGGCCGACCGACTCGGTGGCGGGGACATGGTCGGCATGAATATCGACCCAGTGGCGCTCGTTGAGAGCGGTGAGGTAGCTCAGGGTGAGATGGATGGGGTCATGACTTTGCAGGGCGGCCTTGAGCTGGCTGCCGGATTCCGGTTCAAAACAGTCGACGAACGCTTGCAGCCCGCCGTGGAACTGGTTGGCCTCGATGCCCAGCAGCGGCTCAATTTGGCCGTCGAACAGCAGTCTGTCCTCCGCCACGTGCCACTCCCACACCCCGATTTGGGCCGCTCGCATTGCCAGTTGCAGCCGTTGTTCGGTTTCGTACTGCTCGGTGATGTCCCGCACGATGGCGAGGATGCCGTTTAGCTCCCCTTTCTCATCACGCATCGGGCTGTAGGTGGCCTGAAAGCGGCGTGAGCTGCTGTCGTACGCCGCGGTTTGGCCCGTGATGGCGATATCCACGTAGGGCATGCCGCTTCGCATGATCTGCTGAAACATAGGCTCCAGGGTCGGGGCCAGCTTGGGAACCACCTCTCTGAGGTGCTTGCCCTGATGCTCCTCGATGCTTTTGCCATTGATGTCGGCCAGCACCTGATTGACTTTACGGTAGCGAAATTCGCAGTCAAAGACGCCGATGCCCAGAGGGGCATTATCCATCAGCTGTTCCAGGACGGTGTGATCTGACAGCTGGGTCAACTTTGCCTCGGTGTCGGCGTTGAAAAGCTTCCCATCCATGATGACCTCGGCATTGATTGTTTTATCACTTGTATCAGTTGTCAGTATGGCACGAACTGTTTGGCCGGGAGTCAAGCGGAGTTATCTGGTTGTTTTGACGGCAAGAATAGGCAGAAAAACCTGATAAAAAGGGTGGAAAAAGGGGGCGAGTGGTTATCCCTTCTGGCGACCAAACGCCTGAATGCCGCGCACCAGTACCAGCCAGCCGAGCAGGTGGAACGGGAGGGCAAGCAGATAGAGCAGCAGGAAGTGCGACTCGCTGCCACTGCTGTTGATGAAGTCGATCCAGGCGGCCAGCAGCGCCAGCATGCCGGCGATCTGGAAGCGGCGGCGCAACACTACCTCGACGCCGAGATTGGCAAGGTAGAGGGTGAGCAGGATGCCGGCAAATCCGGTGAGCTGGGCGGTGCCGTAGAGCTCGCGATCCGGGTTGAACAGCAGCGCAATCAGGGGAGTAATGCCCTGATCCAGCGGGATCAGGGCCAGCAGCCAGCATGCAATCAGAAGCAGGGCTGTCTTCATCGCGGCCTCAGTCGGCGGACGGTGCCGGTTTGACCAGAGAGAGGTAGTTGGCATCCATCTTGAGGAAGACCCCCAGCAGGCGGGCACTGGCGCCGTAGAAGCCAAACCGGTCGGCGGCGCGACAGGCGCTTTCGAACTTGTCAAACCAGCCCAGCAGATGACCGTGCAGCAGTGCTTCCTGCTCGTCGAGCCAGCGTTCCCGCTCGGCCGCGTTCTTGGCTTCCGCCGCACGGATGATGAGATTGCCCATCAGATCCAGCTCGATGGCCAGATGGTCGGCAGGCTCTTTGTATTTATCGCTGACATTGATGCCGAGGCGATCGAGGCGGGCCTGCATCTCGGCCATCGGGGCCTGCATCAGCAGCTTGGCCTCGCCGCGGTAGAGCGATTCATAGGGCAGGGCGCCCTGTTTGGGATCCACCAGAAACAGGCCGGCGAAGTCGGCGGCAAGCTCCAGCTGGCGATCCGGGCGCACCAGCAGGCGGGCGATGGCATCGTTGAGCTCGGCCACGGCTTCGCGCATCGGATCCAGGGTGGAGAGGCTTTTCAGGAAGCTTCGCACATCATAGGTGTCATATTCGGCGATCTGCTCATCACTGAGTTCGGCGGCGAACAGGGTGGAGAACCACCAGTAGAGTTCGGCCCGGCGTTCGCTGGTAGCCATAAATTCCTGCATTTTTCCTCCGTGGATGGCAATCGGGAGCCTTGATGGCTCCCGATTCTAACGACTTTAAAAATAAAGGAAACTCAAGGGGGTGCTTTCGTCCCCCCGAGGTCAGAGTGCCGGGAACATGGGGTCGATGCCCTTGGCCGATTCCGGCGCGCCGAAGGCAGTGACGGCGGGCGCCTGTCCGCGGAACTTCTCGATCTCTACCAGCGCGGTATGGGCCGTGGTGGCCTGCGCCAGGCTGGAGGAGCCGATGTCGGCGGTCAGCACGTTGGGATCGCCGTAGGTACAGAGCGTACCCACCTTGCCGCCCTCTTGCGGGCCATACCAGGCACCTTCCTGTATCCGGACTACGCCAGGGGCGTAATCATCGCTCACCACCAGACCAGCCAATACCTGACCGCGACCGTTGAACACCCGCACCAGATCGCCGTCCTTGAGGCCGCGAGATTTGGCATCCTGCGGATTCATGTAGACAGGTTCGCGACCCTGCACCGTGTAGGTGGCGCGGTAGTTGTCGGAGGAGCAGAGCTGGCTGTGCAGCCGCTTGTCCGGGTGGCAGGATTGCAGGTGCAGCGGGTACTGTTTGCTGCCCGGCCCGCCGTGGGAGCGCTCGTAGGGCTCGATCCAGACCGGATGGCCCGGGCAATCCCCATAGCCGTAATCGGCGATGGTCTTGGAGTAGATCTCGATAAGGCCAGACGGGGTACCGAGGGGTTCCAGATCCGGCTCCTGACGGAACGACTCGTGGCGCACCCAGGGCTGGCCCGCCGGGAAGGTGACGAAGCCTTCGCCGTGCCAGAACTGGCTGAAACGGGGCAGTCGAATGCCGATGCCGCGGCCCTGCAGGCGGGCGTCGTCATAGATGCTCTGGATCCACTCCAGCTTGCTCTTGCCACCGGTGAATTCGGCCTCGCGACCGAAGCGACGGCAGAGATCAGCAAAGATGTCGTAGTCATCCCGCGCCTCGAACAGCGGCTCCACTACCTTGTACATGGCCAGAATGCCCGCGTTGGAGTGAGAACCCCACTGCTCGATGTCATCCCGCTCATAGGTGGTGGTGGCGGGCAGCACGATATCGGCAAAACGGCAGCTGGCGGTCCACTGGTGATCGATGCTGACCACGGTTTCCAGCTTGCGCCAGGCCGCGACCATCTTGTTGCGATCCTGCTGGTGGTGGAACGGGTTGTTGCCGCAGAACACCGCCATCTTCATGTGGGGGTAGGTGATGGTCTGGCCGTTGAAGGCGATCTGCTTGCCCGGATTGAGGATGCAGTCGACGAAACGGGCCACCGGAATGTACTTGGAGTAGCCCTTCCAGTCGCCGTCATGGAGCGGCTTGACCCCGGGAATGACCGAGCTGAAACCGGACATGATGGGGCAGCTGGAGGTGATGGTGCCCGCCCCGTTGTAGTGCCAGCCAAAGCCGTAACCGCCCCCCGGCAGGCCGATCTGGCCAATCATCGAAGCCAGTACCACCAGCATCCAGGCGTACTGCTCGCCGTGGTGCATACGCTGCACACACCAGCCGCCGATAAGCTGGGTGCGGCCGCTGCTCATGGTGCGGGCCAGCTCGCGGATGGTCTCGGCTGGTACGCCACAGATGGCGGCGGCCCACTCGGCGTCCTTCACCTGACCATCGCTGGTGCCCAGCATGTAGGGTAGGAACTTGTCAAAGCCGGTGGTGTAGTTCTTCAGGAACGCCTCGTCGTGGCGCTTCTCGCTGTAGAGGGTGTGGGCGATGCCCAGCATCAGCGGTACGTCGGTCTGCGGATTCAGGGTCACCTGATCGCAATTGAGGTACTTCTGGGTCTTGGATTTGACCGGGTCGACACTGATCACCCGGATCTCGCCCTTGGCCACCTTCTCTTTCAGCTGTGCCCAGTAGTCGTAGACGCTGTGATCCGGCACCAGCCAGCCCACCTGCAGGTTCTTGATGGGATCGGAGCCCCAGATGACGATAGTCTTGCTGTGTTCCAGCACCAGCGGCCAAGAGGTTTGCTGCTCATACACCTCCATTGCGCCCGCCACGTGGGGCAGGATCACCTGGGCGGCACCGGTGGAGTAGTCACCGGCCTTGGCCAGATAGGTGCCGTGCAGGTTCATGGCGCGCCCCAGCATGGCACCAGCGGAGTGCAGTTTGCCCACCGACTGCCAGCCGGAGTGACCGGCATAGAGAGCGCTCGGGCCATAGGTCTTCTGCACCCGCTCCAGCTCGTGATAGAAGAAGTCCAGCGCCTGAGACCAGGTGACCCGCACGAAGCGGTTCTGGCCGCGTTCGCTGGTGTCGGACTGGTGCCCCTTGCGCAGCCAGTCCAGCCGCACCATGGGGTAGCGGATGCGGGAGGGGTTGTAGACCACTTCACTCAAGGCCTTGAGCATGTCGGTGGGGTGCTTGTCGTGCTCGAACGGCAGGGTCTCGACCCAGCGGCCATCGACCACCCGGGCACGGAAGGCACCCCAGTGGGAGCCGGACTGCACCAGCTTGTCGCCGGACTCGGCGGCCATCACGGCGCGACCGAGCAGGGAGGGGCCGATCAGGGCAGAGGCACCGCTGGCCAGCAAGCCACCCAGAAAACCACGACGGGAAATATTGATCATCTTGTTATTCCTCTTTCGAATCCGGACTTAGTGGCTGCCCTGACCACCGGTATCGGCGGCATGGTTTTGCAGGTATTTGAGCAGGGTGCGCTCCTCTTCCTTGCTCAGGCGATAGTAGGCAGACATCGCCTTGAGTCCCGAAATCCAGCCGTTGGCAGTGAAGTGAGCGGGATCCGGCGCGCCGTGGCAGGAGTTGCAGGTGGATTTGTACATCTCGCCGGCGTAATCCCAGATCGGCTTGAGCGAGGACTCAAAGCCCTTGCCATCGACCCAGGCCTGCACCTGAACCTGTTCCCACTTGATATGGGTGGCGCTGTCGGTCTCCTGTTTGAGCACTTTCTCGCTCGCTTTCAGTTCATCACGGATGGTAGCGACGAAGACCCGCTTGCCCATGTATTCGCTCAGCACCCGGCCCTTGCCGTCGCTCTCGCGCCACCCTTCGATGGTCACCTTGAGGCGATCGCCGCTGCGGTCCACCACGTCGATACGGGAGGCGGGCAGCAGTTTGCCGACCGGGTCGGTGCTCTGTTCGCTGGCATAGAGATCTTTTTCACCCAGGTTGTAGAGGGTCTCGGCGGCTGGCGCCTCTTGCGCGTCCTTGACCAGAGTGGCGTAAGTGGCCCGGAAGCCCCCCGCCATGTTGGGCAGTTCGTGGGCGATGCCTTTGTGGCACTGGATGCAGTTCATGTTCTTCGCCGCCGCATCTTTCATCGCCAGCGCTGCCGCCGGGGACTGCTTGGCGTGATCCATGTTGTCGTAGCTGTGGCAGGACTTGCAGGTCTTGGAGTTCTGGCTGCTCATCCGTGCCCACACCTTCTCGGCCAGATGCAGGCGCCGGTCCTCGAACTTCTCCTGGGTGTCGATGCTGTGGCCTATGTACTCCTGATAGAGGTCGTTGGCCGCCTCCATCTTGCGGGCCACCTTGCCGACGAAATCCTTCGGCTGATGACAGTCGGTACAGACCGCCTGTACCCCTGAGGCATTCTTGAAGTGGATGGACTCCTTGTACTCCGGATAGACGGTGTCTTTCATGGAGTGGCAGGAGATACAGAATTCGAGGCTGCTGGTTTTCTCAAAGCCATAGTGCAGACCGACGGTGCCCGCGAGGGTGACACCGACGCCTACCAGAAGCAGCGCCAGTACCGACCAGCGACGGCTGGGGGTGCGCAGGAAGTGCCACAGTTTTTTCATCATGCTCTCTCACATCACTTTTTTGATGGGAGCCATGATAGGGAGGCGTTGTGAACAGGGCTGCCGCCACAAATTAATGAAATAGGGGTATTTATGACAAAATGTGAATAGAATAATCCTCCCTTGTCGACCATCGTGAACCCTGCCCATGAGCTACCACATTCTGGTTGTTGAAGATGATGCGGTTACCCGCGAGAAGCTGACCGGCTATTTCGAGCGGGAGGGCTATCGGGTGACGGCGGTCGAAAACGGCCAGGAGATGCGCGCCGTGCTGGCGGAACAGACGGTCGATCTGGTGATGCTGGATATCAACCTGCCGGGAGAAGATGGTCTGCTGCTGACCCGTGAACTGCGGGCGCGCAGCACGGTGGGGATCATTCTGGTCACCGGCCGCAGCGATGCGGTGGACCGGATTGTCGGCCTCGAGATGGGGGCCGACGACTATGTCACCAAGCCGTTCGAGCTGCGGGAGTTGCTGGTGCGGGTCAAGAATCTGCTGTGGCGGATCTCGCTGGCGGCCGCCGCGCCGAGCGAGCCTGCGGTGGCTGACGATGCGGTGCGCTTTGGCCCCTGGCGTTTTGATATTCCCCGCCGCCAGCTCAGCAAGGACGGAGTGCCGGTGCGTCTGACCAAGGCCGAATATGAAGTGCTGGTGGCCTTTGTCGCCCATGCCGGGCGGGTGCTCAGTCGGGAGCGGATCCTGACCCTCATCAGCCATCGCGGCGATGGCCCGAGCGATCGCACCATAGATGTGTTGATCCGGCGGCTGCGCGGCAAGATGGAAGCGGATCCGCGGGATCCCCAGCTGTTTGTCACCGTCCATGGTGAAGGCTATCTGTTTGCCGGCGAGATAGCCTCCTGATCCCGTTGCGGTGGCCCTGGCCTGTTTGACCGGGTATCAGACCGGCGGGCGGGTATCAAATTGCGGGCAGTCGTCGCCAATCTGGTGCCAGGGCGCCTTGGATCCGACGAAGATGTGAAACGCGGGTCGCTGGCTCGGCACATCGTCCAGTACCCCGAGGCGCAGGTTGATCTTGCCGCTGCTGCTCTTCTGGCTGAAGAGGCTGGAGCCGCAGTGACGACAGAAGGCCAGGGTGGTCTCTGCCGATTTCCGGTAGCGGCCGATGGCCTCTTCTCCCTTCACTATGGTGACCTTGCTGCCATCCAGTCCGCCGACCGAGGCGTAATCTCCCCCTGAAAACTTGCGGCATTCGCTGCAGTGGCAGTTCCCCATATAGTCGAACTGATCCGGCAGGGTCAGGGCGACGGCGCCACACAGGCAGCTGGCATGTAACTCTTTCATCTCTTCTCCTTGAGTGTGCTGATCGGATTTGGAACGGCTATTCGACCCGATAGACGGGACGAAAAGCGCCATCCGAGAGGGAATCGGCGGGGTCGGCCAGCGGCGCAGACAGCGTCAGAATGGGTGGCCCCATCACCCGCGGGCACTGTTCGGCATTGGCATCAGGGTGTTGCAGCAGGCAGACCGCCTGAGCGACCGCAAGGCGCCCCTGCAGCCGCATCTGATCGCTGTTGGCGGCCAGGATCTTGCCCCGGTGCAGGCCCCGCTGTATCCCGTGGCTGAAGTAGGTGCTCAACACCTGAGGCCGGTCGAGATGGCGCTGTGACAGTTCGTTGACCGCCACTTCGGCGGCGATGGCCCCTCCCACCAGATAGTCGAGGTCGGGATAGCGGGCCAGCGTCTGCTGCACCAGTGTACGCTGGATTTCCCGGCTGTTGTCGCCGCGCTCGGTGGTGACCAGCTTGATGGCGCTCCCCTTGATGGCGTCGGCAAAGCCCGGCTCGACAAAGTTGTTGCCGCCACTCGCCTGCGGGCCGGGGAAGAGGGCGACCGAGACCGGCTTGCTGCCGGCGGGGTGACGCTGCGCCAGCCAGTGGCCGATTTGCCAGCCCATCTGGTACCAGGAGACCCCCACCTTCGCCTGCACCAGACCGCTGGGCAGATCGTTGACCAACCCAAAGAGCGGCAGCGGCGTGGCCTTGATGGCCTCGCGCAAGCCCTGATAGCTCACCGCGCCGAGCAAGATGGCGTCGCTCTCTTCCTGCACGCAGCGCTGTAACTGCTGACGCTGCTCGGCGAGGGCGCCATAGCCCCCCGCTTCGTGGATCTGCAACTTGACTCCCAGCCGCTTCGCTTCGTCCACCATGCCCTGATTGACCGAGAGCCAGTAGGCGTCGCGCAGGTGGGGGTAGAGGGCACAGAGGGTCAGCGGTTTGGTTGCGGCGGGTTCCTGCCACTGCTGGCGCAGCGGCTGGCCGCTGAATTCGCCGCCGGGCCAGATATCGACCGCAAAGGCGAGGGCGGCGCGGGGAAGCATTAGCAACCAGATCAGCAACAACGGGGAGAGATAGACGCTTCGCATGGCCAGGGGTTTTGTTAAAGTGTTGGGCCATATTATCCGGTCAAAGCCGACCATAACCAAGGGACTTCCCGTGAGAATCTTTTCCGGCCTGGGTGGCAAGTTGCTGCTGGCCTTCTCCCTGATGGCGTTGCTGACCCTGAGTGCTTCCCTGCTGGGCTGGGTGGGGCTTAGCCATCTGCGCCAGCTGGAGCAAGGGGTGCAGCAGACTCTGGCCGATCAGGAGCTGGCGCGCACGCTCTCTCGCCTCAGCGGCGAGATCCAGAGCGCGTCACGGCTGCTGGCCACCGCAACCAGCGAGCAGGAGCGGGAGCATCAGGGACGCCTGCTCACTCTGCAGGGACAACAGCTGCAGCAGGTACTGGCGCAACTCGGTCGTGGGCAGGGTTCAACAAGCCTCGATCAGCTCAATCAGAGCATCATCGGCAATCTGGGTCAGCAGGGCTGGCTGGTGGGAGAGCGACTGACCCTGATGGCGCAGGGCGAGGCGCAGCGGGCCCGTCTGGTGGCGGCGGCCGGGCAGATCGCCGAGCTGGCGAGAAGCCAGATGGAGAACGCTGAAACCGTGATGGTGGCGGGATTGGGTTCCCTCTACCAACAGCAAGGCGCGCAGGCGGCCCGGACGCTGGATCGCCTGATGGAGCAGGATCTCGACTGGCTGGAGCAGATGACCGAGCTGCGTCATCGCACCCTGATGCAGCAGCAGCGCATCGAAGAGATGTGGCGCAGCGAACGGCAGGAACAGTTGCAAACGCTATTGCAAGAGGGGCAGCGGGAGCTGGCTATCTTGCAACTGCGGGCTGGGGCTGTGACCGACCCGGCCCGCCGGCAGGCGGTGGAACAGGCGCTGACCGTGCTGGCACAGAGCGACAAGCTGATGCAACTGCGCAGCGACTGGCTCGGCAAGGGGGAGGCGCTGCGGGTGCTGGCCAGTGCCAATGAGGCCCTGATGAGCAGCCTCAACCAGCAGGTCGGTGAGCTGGTCAGCCGTGCCCGCGATTCGCTGGGGCAGAGCCAGCAGGCGCTAAGTCAGCGTCTCAGGCTGCTGGAGCAGGCGCTGATGGGCATTGGCCTGCTCACGCTGGTACTGCTGATGCTGCTGATGTGGCGCATGGTCTACGGCCGGATCGTCTGGCCGCTGCAACGGGCGGTGGCGGGGATGAGCCGGTTGGTGCGCGGGGATCTGGCCCCCCTTGAGCCGATCGCCAGTACCGGGCGCGATGAGCTGGCGGAGTTGGGGCGGGCCCTGCAGGTGTTTCGTGACAATGCGGTGGAGCTGGGCCGTTATCAGCGCGAGCTGGAGTCGCGGGTTGAGGAGCGCACCCGCCAGCTCAGCCACGCCAACGAGCGGCTCAATGAGGAGGTGGAGAAGCAGCGGCAGGCCCGCGCCGAGGCAGAACAGGCCAACCGCGCCAAGTCGGTATTTCTCGCCACCATGAGTCACGAGATCCGCACCCCCATGAACGGCATTCTCGGGGGCCTGACGCTGCTGGAAGATACCCACCTGAGCGATACCCAGCAGCGCTATCTGGCCGCCATCGAGCACAGCGGCGAATCCCTGCTGGAGATCCTCAACGACATTCTCGACTACTCCAAGATAGAAGCGGGCCATGTGGAGGCGCGCCGCGAGCCCTTCCCCCTGTTCCAGCTGGTGGATGAGCTCAGCGCGTTGTTCCGGCCAAAGGCTGCGGCCAAGGGGGTCACCCTGGCGCTGGAATATGCGTCTGGGCTGGCGCCTGTGGTCGAGGGGGATCTGAGCAAGCTGCGGCAGGTACTCGGCAACTTGCTCGGCAATGCGGTCAAGTTTACCGCCCGTGGCCAGATTACCCTGACGGTGGCGCCTCTTGCCTGCCAAGGCCCTTGCGCCGAGCCCTGCATCCGGTTTGTGGTGCGCGATACCGGCCCCGGCATTCCGGCCGATGAGCAGGAGGCGGTGTTCGAGGCGTTTCGCCAGCGCAAGCGTGATATAGGCCATCAGGGCGGCACCGGGCTGGGACTGGCGATCAGCCGCAAGCTGGTGGCCGCCATGGGGGGCGAGCTGAACCTTGCCAGCGAACTGGGCAAGGGGTGTGAATTCAGCTTCAGTTTGCCGTTGCAGCGCTCGAGTGCCCAGCTGCCCGCTGAGGCACAACCGCTGCACCTTGGCCAGTCCCGCGACATCCTGCTGGTGGAGGATAACGAGATCAACCGGTTGGTGGCTCACGGTATGCTGACCCGCCTCGGCCATCGCGTCACCCTGGCGGAGGATGGTCGCAGCGCGCTGGCGCTGGTGACCGAGCGCCCCTTCGAGCTGGCGCTGCTCGATATCAATCTGCCCGATATGGACGGCATGACCCTGCGCGAGGATCTGGCCGCCATCAGTGAGGAGATGCATGAACGGCCGCTGCCCGCCATCGCCATCTCGGCCCAGATGTATCCGGAGGATATCCGCCACTGCCTTGCCGCCGGGTTTGTCGATTTTGTCGGCAAGCCGGTGCGGCTGGCGGTGCTGGCGAACGCCATAGATCAACTATTTCGGCAAGAAGGGGCCTCTATCGAGCCGCAGGTGCAGTTATCAGTAGCCGTGCCCCCAACTAACCACCCCGAGTGGGCCAATCCGGTGCTGGATGCCGATCTGCCCCTGCTCGGCATGGCGCGGATCCGTCAGCTGGTCGCGCTGTTTGAGTCGCAAGGGCGGGTGTTGGTGGATAAGTTGGCTCAGGGTGAGGGAAGTGAGCAACGTCAGCTGGCGCACAAGCTCAAGGGGAGTGCGCTGGCGCTTGGGTTGACCGAATTTGCCAGCCATTGTGCGGCTCTTGAGGCGGGAGGCGGGGAGCCTGCGACAATCGGGGCGCAATTTGAAGCGGCGGTGAGCGGGTTGCAGCAGTGGCTGACGGCCAACAGGGATGCGCCGTTCTGATCCCTGCTGGCGATGTACGGCGTTTAGGGAGGGTGGCCAGCCCCTGCGCCGTTATTCGATCTCGCGAAACAGCACCTGCTTGCACTTGGCACAGACCCATTCCCGGCGAAAATCGGTCAGGTGCACCATGCCCACCTCCAGCAACTCGTGGTGGCCGCAGTGATAACAGAAGATGATGTCGCCATCGACTGATTCAGGGTGGGCCGCCAGATAGTCGGCTTTGGTGGGGAGTTGATCCCACGAGGTGGTGTGGACATGCTTGCGTTGGCTGGTGTAGTAGACCCAGTAGAACAGAAAAAAGACAGCCAGGATCACGAATGTCAGCAGATGGTCCATCTTGAACTCCTCCGGTTAGGTGCAGCCCCTCGGATGCATGGCTGCAATCAGCTCCATCATCATTAAATTTGTTTCGAATGAATATGTTACAGGATGGATAAAGAGGGCGTTGTGATCCCCTTCGGGTTTTGCCCGTCCGCAGCGGGATGAAAAATGTGTCGTTTGGCGGAGCGGCCGGGGTATTGAACGGGGAGGGAATCTTGCTTTTTACAACATAAATTCAACATTTTTTTAGGTGGTTGGACTGTCTCTTTGATCCAGCTCACGTTACAATGGCCACGCCCACTTCACCTAACGCGCAAACGATTTTCAGGAGAGAAACGGATGTTGAAACGTGACATGACCATCGCCAATTATGATCCGCAATTGTGGCAGGCCATCACAGACGAAACCCGTCGTCAGGAAGAGCATATCGAGCTGATTGCGTCTGAGAACTACACCAGCCCCCGTGTCATGGAAGCCCAGGGCTCCCAGCTGACCAACAAGTACGCCGAAGGTTACCCCTCCAAGCGTTACTACGGCGGTTGCGAGTATGTGGATGTGGTTGAAACCCTGGCTATCGAACGCGCTAAAGAGCTGTTCGGTGCCACCTACGCCAACGTGCAGCCGCACTCCGGCTCCCAGGCCAACAGCGCCGTCTACATGGCCCTGCTGCAGCCGGGCGACACCGTGCTGGGCATGAACCTGGCCCACGGCGGTCACCTGACCCACGGCTCCCCGGTCAACTTCTCCGGCAAGCTGTACAACATCATTCCTTACGGTATCGATGAGTCCGGCAAGATCGACTACGACGACATGGAGCGTCAGGCTGTCGAGCACAAGCCGAAGATGATGATCGGTGGCTTCTCCGCCTACTCCGGCATCGTTGACTGGGCCCGCATGCGCGAAATCGCCGACAAGGTAGGTGCCTACCTGTTCGTCGACATGGCTCACGTGGCTGGTCTGATCGCTGCTGGCGTCTACCCGAACCCGGTGCCCCACGCTCACGTGGTCACCTCCACCACCCACAAGACCCTGGCTGGTCCGCGCGGTGGTCTGATCCTCTCCGCCGCTGACGACGAGGAGCTCTACAAGAAGCTCAACTCTGCCGTCTTCCCGGGTGGTCAGGGTGGCCCGCTGATGCACGTCATCGCCGGTAAAGCCGTTGCCTTCAAAGAGGCGCTGGAGCCGGAGTTCAAGACCTATCAGGCTCAGGTCGTGAAAAACGCCAAGGCGATGGCTGCGACCTTTATCGAGCGCGGTTACAAGATCGTCTCCGGCGGTACCGACAACCACCTGATGCTGGTTGACCTGATCGGTCGCGAGCTGACCGGTAAGGATGCTGACGCTGCATTGGGCAAAGCCAACATCACCGTTAACAAGAACTCCGTGCCCAACGACCCGCGCTCCCCGTTCGTCACCTCCGGTGTGCGTATCGGTACCCCGGCCATCACCCGCCGTGGTTTCAAGGAAGCCGAGTCCATCGAGCTGACCCACTGGATCTGCGACGTACTGGACAACCACGACAACGATGCCGTGCTGGCCACCGTGCGTGAGAAGGTGCTGGATATCTGCCGCCGCTTCCCGGTTTATGGCTGATAAGTCAGACCATCCGGTTTGAGACCAATGCCACCTGCGGGTGGCATTGTTTTTTCTGGCTTTTACCGGTTTTGGATGGCCGTGCTACACTGGCCGACCTAGATCCTGGCCCGCCGGGCCGGTCCCTGTTCCATTAACGCCGGAGGTCCGATGCATTGCCCATTCTGTAGTGCGGTTGATACCAAGGTGATCGATTCCCGTCTGGTGGCAGAAGGCCATCAGGTGCGCCGCCGTCGTGAGTGTCTGCTCTGTCACGAGCGTTTTACCACCTTCGAGATGGCCGAGCTGGTGATGCCCCGCGTCATCAAGTCCAACGGTTCCCGCGAGCCGTTCAACGAAGACAAGCTGCGCGCCGGCATCCTGCGGGCGCTGGAGAAACGGCCGGTGAGCATGGAGGCCATCGAAAAAGCGGTCAACCATATCAAATCCCGCCTGCGTGCCACCGGCGAGCGCGAAGTCGCCTCCGAGCTGGTGGGCAATCTGGTGATGGATGAACTCAAGAGTCTCGACAAGGTGGCCTATATCCGCTTTGCCTCCGTCTATCGCAGCTTCGAAGATATTCGCGAGTTCGGTGAAGAGATCGCCAAGCTGGAGAAGTAAACCGCCATTCTTACCCATGTTGCCGCGTCCGATTACGCTGCGCTAATCGAACCTACGATACTGCGTAAAGCCGAGATGTGTTGTCAAAGGAGCCCGGATGTTTAGTCAAGATGATTACCAATGGATGAGTCGGGCCCTCGAGCTGGCCCGCCGCGGCCGTTACACCACGGCCCCCAACCCCTGCGTCGGCGCCGTGCTGGTGAAAGATGGTGTGGTGGTTGGCGAAGGGTGGCATCAGAAGGCGGGCGAGCCCCATGCCGAGGTCTACGCCCTGCGCGCCGCCGGTGACAACGCCCGTGGCGCCACCGCCTATGTGACCCTCGAGCCCTGCTCCCACCACGGCCGTACTCCCCCCTGCGCCGAAGCGCTGATCAACGCCGGGGTGGCCCGGGTGGTGGCGGCCATGGTTGACCCCAATCCCCAGGTTGGCGGACGCGGCCTGCGCATGCTCTCCGAAGCGGGCATCAAGACCGATTTCGGCCTGCTGGCGAGCGAAGCGGAAGCGCTCAACCCGGGCTTTTTCAAGCGGATGCGTACCGCCTTCCCGCGAGTGACCGTCAAGCTGGGGGCCAGTCTCGATGGCCGCACCGCCATGGCGAGCGGCGAGAGCCAGTGGATCACCTCCCCGGATGCGCGCCGCGACGTGCAACGGCTGCGGGCCCGCCACGATGCGGTGCTCTCCAGCGCCGAAACCGTGCTGGCTGACGGCGCTTCCCTGACCGTGCGCTGGGATGAGCTGCCCCCCTCGGTCAAGGCGAGCTATCCCAAGGAGACCCTGCGCCAGCCGCTGCGGGTCATCGTCGATTCACAAAACCGTCTCACCCCTGACTTGCCGCTGTTCCAGAGCGAGAGCCCGGTGCTGCTGGCCCGTCACAAGGCGTCCGGCGAGTGGCCCGCGTGGGTGCAGCAGCTGGAGCTGCCGCTGCTGGATGGCAAGCTGGATCTGGTCAGCCTCTTCATGCTGCTGGCCAAGCAGAACGTCAACTCGGTACTGGTCGAGGCGGGCCCGCGGCTGTGCGGCGCTCTGCTGGAAAAAGGGCTGGTGGATGAGCTGGTGCTCTATCAGGCGCCCAAACTGATGGGCGACGAGGGGCGCGGGCTGTTCCATCTGCCCGGCCTGACCCGGCTGTTCCAGGCGCCCAAGCTCGCCATCAAGGATGTGCGCATGGTGGGGCCGGATATTCGCATTACCGCCAAAATAGCCTGATCTTTCAATGTTCAAGGGGGCATCTGCTGCCCCCGTCATCAGCAAGGTGATCTGCATGTTTACCGGAATTATCGAAGCGGTGGGGACCCTGGCCGAGCTGCGCCGTCAGGGGGAGGACATGGCCCTTACCGTGCATGCCCCGAGCCTGGATTTTAGCGACGTCAAGCTGGGCGACTCCATCGCCACCAACGGCGTCTGCCTCACCGTGGTGGCGCTGGGCGACAAGAGTTATACCGCCGACGTGTCGCTGGAAACCCTCTCCCGTACTGGCTTTGCCGCCGCCAGAGTGGGCGATCGGGTCAACCTCGAGAAGGCGCTGATGCCCACCTCCCGCCTCGGCGGCCATCTGGTCTCCGGCCATGTGGATGGGGTAGGGGAGGTGAAAAGCGTCTCCAGCAGCGGCCGTGCCATCGAGTACTGGATCAAGGCGCCGGGGGAACTCTCCCGCTATATCGCCGAGAAGGGCTCCATTGCGGTGGATGGCATCAGCCTCACCGTCAACGCGGTGCAGGGGGACCTTTTCCGCCTGACGATCGTGCCCCACACCGCGCAGGAGACCACTATTGCCAGCTGGAAGCCGGGTCACAAGGTCAACCTCGAGGTCGATCAGATCGCCCGTTATCTGGAGCGGCTGATGATGGGAAAAAGTCAGGAGAGCAGCGCCTCGACCCTGACCATGGAGACGCTGGCCAAGGCCGGTTTTCTCTGACGGTGTGCGCTGAGTCTGGCCACCAAAACGATTTTCTGTGATCCCGCTCTGATTGAAATGGAGCCGCTAGCCCCAATCTAGAGCAACATACACACGCATTTGCGTTGAGCCTGCGGGCTCAACCCCCAAGCACACTGATGGAGTAGCCCATGGCGCTGAGCACAACCCAGGAAATCATTGCCGATATCAAGGCTGGCAAGATGGTGATCCTGATGGATGACGAAGACAGGGAGAACGAAGGGGACCTCATCATGGCCGCCTCCTGCGTCCGTCCGGAGGATATCAACTTCATGGCCCGCTACGGCCGTGGCCTCATCTGCCTGACCCTGACCCGGGATCGCTGCAAGCAACTGGCGCTGCCGCTGATGGTGGATCGCAACAATGCCCAGTTCTCCACCGCCTTTACCGTCTCCATCGAGGCGGCAGAAGGGGTGACCACAGGTATCTCAGCCGCCGATCGCGCGGTGACCGTGCAGGCGGCTGTGGCGCCCAATGCCAAGGCGGCCGATCTGGTGCAGCCGGGCCACATCTTCCCGCTGATGGCGCAGGATGGCGGCGTGCTGACCCGTGCCGGTCACACCGAAGCGGGCTGCGATCTGGCCCGTCTGGCCGGTTTCGAGGCGGCCGCCGTCATCGTCGAGATCCTCAACGAAGATGGCACCATGGCGCGCCGTCCGGATCTGGAGGTGTTCGCCGAGCAGCATGGCATCAAGCTTGGCACCATCGCCGACCTTATCGAGTACCGCAACCAGCACGAGACCACTGTCGAGAAGGTGGCCGAATGCAAGCTGCCGACCGAGTTTGGCGAGTTCGACCTCATCACCTTCCGCGACACCATCGACAATCAGGTTCACTTCGCCCTGAAAAAGGGTGAGGTGCAGGCTGACCAGCCGACCCTGGTGCGGGTCCATCTGCACGATGTGCTGAGCGATCTGCTGCTGACCGACCGCCACGCCGCCCGCAGCTGGCCGCTGCCCAAATCCATGGCCCGCATCGCTGACGAAGGCGGGGTGCTGGTGATTTTGGGGGCGGAATCCCATGGCGCCGAGCTGCTGGCTAGGGTCAAGGGTTTTGAAGCCGCCGACAAGGGGTTGGCGCCGGAAGGAGCCAAGTGGCAAGGCACTTCTCGCCGCGTTGGTGTGGGTTCCCAGATCCTCAAGGCGCTCGGCGTGAGCAAGATGCGCCTGTTGAGCTCGCCGAAGAAGTACCATGCCCTCGGTGGTTTCGGTCTGGAAGTGGTTGAGTACATCGGCGAGTAAGCGCGCCGGACTGGTTACATCGCGATCATGGCCGTCTATTGCGGCCATGGTTTTTGTCGTGGGTCTGTTGTGCTAGAATGTGCGCACTTTTGACTCCGGCCCTTTTGATTGCACAGATACAGGATTTCCAATGAAGGTTATCGAAGGAAATATCGCCGCTCCTGAGGCGCGCGTTGCTATTGTTGTTGCCCGTTTCAACAGCTTCATCAACGACAGTCTGGTGAACGGCGCGGTGGACGTACTGAAGCGTCAAGGTCAAGTGCAGGACAGCAACCTGACACTGGTAAAAGTGCCGGGCGCGGTTGAAATGCCATTGGTCATCAAGAAGCTGGCCAAGAGTGGTCAATACGACGCCATCGTGGCGGTCGGTACTGTCATCCGTGGCGGCACCTACCACTTCGACCTGGTGGCAAACGAGAACAGCAAGGGCATGGCCCAGGTAATGATGGAATATGAAATTCCCGTTGCCTTCGGTGTGCTGACCACTGAAAACATTGAACAAGCCATCGAGCGTGCAGGTACCAAGGCGGGTAACAAGGGTGCAGAGGCTGCACTGGCAGCGCTCGAAATGATCAACGTCCTGAAAGAACTGGACGTGTAACGAGGAGAAGTACATTGAAACCGTCTGAGCGCCGTAAAGCCCGCCATTGCGCCACCCAGGCCATCTACCAGTGGCAGATGACCAAGGCTAACGTGGGTGACATCGAAGAGCAGTTCAAGATCGATCAGGACACCAAGGGTGTAGACCTGAACTATTTCCGCGATCTGCTGTTCGGGGTAGCCCTCCACTGCAGCGAGCTGGACAAGGTGTTTGCACCTTTCCTCTCCCGTCCGCTGGAAGAAGTGGACATGGTGGACAAGGCGATCCTGCGTCTGGCGACCTATGAGCTGACCCGTCGTGATGATGTACCGCCGCGCGTGGTCATCAACGAAGCGATCGAGCTGGCCAAAGCTTTTGCTGCCGATGACAGCCACAAGTTTGTCAACGGTGTACTGGACAAGGTGATCAAGTCGCTGAACAAGCGTTGATCCTGCTGTCCGTCAGCATCTAAGAGAGGAGCCAGCTTATTGCTGGCTTTTTACTGTATGGGTGAATTTGAGCTGATTGATAAGTACTTCAAGGTCCCCCACGCCCGCAAGGACGTGGTGATGGGCCCTGGAGATGACTGTGCCCTGCTGACCCTGCCCCCCGATACCCAGCTGGCGGTGAGCACCGACACTCTGGTGAGCGGCGTACACTTCTTTCCCGACATGGATCCGGTGGATCTCGGCTACAAGGCGCTGGCGGTCAATCTCTCCGATCTCGCCGCCATGGGGGCCGAGCCGCGCTGGGTGTCGCTGGCACTGACTCTGCCTGCCATCAACGAAGGTTGGGTCGCCGGTTTTGCCGAAGGGTTTCTGGAGCTGGCCGAGTACTACAATGTGGCGCTGGTGGGCGGAGACATGACCCGCGGGCCGCTCTCCATCACCATCTCGGTGAAGGGATCGGTGCCTGCCGGTCGCGCCCTGATGCGCAGCGGCGCCAAAGCCGGTGACAGCATCTATGTCACCGGCACCCTGGGGGATGCCGCGCTGGCGCTTTCCCACCTGCTGGGCAAACGCACCCTCAACGAGAACCAGCTGGCCGCGGTGCTGCCACGGCTCGACCACCCCCATCCCCGCATTCTGGCCGGTCAGGCGCTGCGCGGGCTGGCGGGTAGTGCGCTGGATCTCTCCGATGGGCTGGCATCGGATCTCGGTCATATCCTCAAGGCCTCCGGTGTGCGGGCCCAGATCGATCTCGATCTGCTGCCGCTCTCGCCGGTGTTGCAGGATGCGGTGAGCGAGCAGGAGGCGTGGCAACTGGCGCTGGCCGGTGGCGATGACTACGAGCTCTGCTTCACCGTACCGGAGGAGCACCGCGGCGCGCTCGATACGGCGCTGGCCCACAGCGGGGTCAAGTTCAGCCGCATTGGCCGCATTGTGGCGGGCGAGCCGGGCATCGACTACCTGCGTGGCGACCAGTCGGTCGAGTTGCAACTGAAAGGGTGGGATCACTTCGCATGAGTTTGTTCAGGATAAAGCCCGAGCTGACACGACTGGATCTGAAAAATCCACTTCACTTTTTGGCGGTGGGGTTTGGTTCCGGTCTCAGCCCCAAAGCGCCAGGCACCATGGGCACCCTGGCGGCCATTCCGCTCTACCTGCTGGTGAGCGGGCTGCCGACCCACTGGTTTATCGCCTTGCTGGCGGTGGGGTTTGTGGTCGGTATTCGTATCTGTCAGAGCGCCACCGATGCCATCGGTATGCCGGATCACGGCGCCATCGTCTGGGATGAGGTGATCGGTTTTGGTGTCACCATGATCGCCGCGCCAGCCGGTTGGGAGTGGGTGGTGGCGGGCTTCGCGCTGTTCCGGTTGTTTGATGTGCTCAAGCCCTGGCCCATCTCCTGGTTTGATCGCCGGATCCACGGTGGCCTGGGCATCATGCTGGACGATCTCATCGCCGGTTTGTTCGCCCTGTTTTGTATGCAATTACTGGCATTCTGGCTCGGTTAAGAGCCACCTTCCGGGGGATGACCGTTCTGGCATCCCCCGATTTATATCTGCTTAATTTTCATTCATCGGCATATGCTGCCGTTTATCATCCATTTCACATAAATATTCACTACTCATTCGGGGCTGGTGATTGTTTTGGAGATAGTGATAAATGCTGCTTGTTGCGTTGTTGTTGAAATTAAAGTAATGATACCAATAGATGTACGGACGCACCGGCCATTTGTGTGATGAAAATCATCATTTATCTCTGCCGAGTTGGTGGTTATCTGCACAAAACATTGCGGAATTGTATAACTCAATCATTTACACCCGTGGTCAAACCGTCTAAGTTACTCGCGGGTTATTCCAAAAAAATGCAAAAAACCCGCCCGGATCGCTGGTTACGCTGCCTCATGGATTGAGCAAATATTGCCCAAGGTAACAACCGGCATCTGCGGCTGATTTACGGACGAATTATTTGGGACGGATGTCCCCCGCAGAGGTAAACATGTCCTTGCTCGAAGTAAAGAACTTGCGGATCGAGTACCCCTCCCGCTATGGGGTGCTGGCCGCGGTGAAGGATCTCTCTTTCTCTATCGAAAAGGGTGAGATTGTCGGAGTGGTCGGTGAATCCGGCGCCGGCAAGTCCACCATCGGCAACGCCGTTATCGATCTCCTGAGCCCGCCGGGTCGCATCGCCCGTGGCGATATCTATCTCAATGGCGAGCTCATCTCCGGCAAGAGCCAGAACGAGATGCGGGCCATCCGTGGCTCCCGTATCGGGTTCATCTTCCAGGACCCCATGACCTCCCTCAACCCGCTGTTCACCGTTGAGCATCAGCTGGTGGAGACCATTCTGGCCAATACCGACCTCTCTCGCGAAGCCGCTTTTGCCAAGGCATTGGAGCTGATGGGGGCGGTGGGTATTCCACAGCCGGAGCTGCGCATCAAACAGTATCCGCACCAGTTTTCCGGTGGCATGCGTCAGCGGGTGGTTATCGCCATCGCGCTCTCCTGCGATCCGGAGCTGATCATCGCCGACGAGCCGACCACGGCGCTCGACGTCTCCATTCAGGATCAGATCCTCCAGCTTATCCGCTCCCTCTGCAAAGAGCGTCAGGTGGGCTGCATGCTGGTGACCCACGACATGGGCGTTGTCTCCAACGTTACCGACAAGGTGGCGGTGATGTATCGCGGCGATCTGGTGGAGTTCGGCCTGACCGAACAGGTACTGGGCAGCCCCAATCACCCCTATACCCGCAGCCTTATCTCGGCGGTACCCCGCTCCGATGTGAAGCTGGTGCGTTTCCCGCTGGTCTCCTATATCGAGGATGCCAGTGCGCCGGATACCAATATCGACCTCAAGACCCACTGGCTCGGCCAGAGTCAGGACGAGCGTGCCTATGAAGGGGCGCTGCTGCGGGTGGAGAACGTCGATCTGAAGTTCGTCACCAAGGACTCCATCTTCCCGAGCCGCCGCCAGTATGTGCGCGCCTGCAACAACATCAGCTTCGAGATCTTCGAAGGGGAGACCTTCGGTCTGGTGGGGGAGTCGGGCTCCGGCAAATCGACCATTGCCCGCGCCATCACAGGTCTCTATCCGCCTGATACCGGCAAAATCTTCTTCGAAGGGATCGATCTGACCGCCCTCAAGAGCGAGCGCGAGCGTCGCCCGCTGCGTCGCCAGATGCAGATGGTGTTTCAGAACCCCTATTCCTCGATGAACCCGCGGATGAAGGTGCGCGACATCATTGCCGAGCCGATCCGCTTCCATCAGCTGGCGAGCAGCGAGAGCCAGATCGAGGGGATTGTCGGCGATCTGCTGGATCACGTGGGTCTTGGCCGTGGTGCTGGCCTCAAGTACCCCCACGAGTTCTCTGGCGGCCAGCGCCAGCGCATCTCCATTGCACGCGCCCTGGCCACTCGCCCGCGCTTCCTTATCTGCGATGAGCCGACCTCGGCGCTGGATGTGTCGGTGCAGGCCCAGATCCTCAACCTGCTCAAGGATCTGCAGCAGGAGCTCAAGCTCACCATGCTGTTTATCAGCCACGATCTGCCGGTGATCCGCCAGATGTGCGACCGCATCGGGGTGATGCAGCACGGTCATCTGGTGGAAGTGGCCGAGACCGAGAAACTCTTTACCAATGCCGAGCATGAGTACAGCCGCAAGCTGATCTCCCTCATGCCGGAGTTCAAGGGAATGTCCCGCGAGGGGCTGGAAATCGCAAGCTAGGAGTGCGCCGGTGCGCCGGTCTGCTTGTCAAAAAAAGTGTCATAAGAAAGCCAAAAGCATGGAGAACAAGATGAAGAAAGGATTGTCCAAGATTGCCCTGGCGCTATTTGCCGCCGGTTTCGCCTTCAGTGTCTCAGCCGCTGATATCAAGGTGGGTGTCGCCTCTGACGCCACTTCGTTGGATCCGCAGGAGCAGCTCTCCGGTCAGACCCTGGAGATGTCGCACCTGGTATTCGATCCCCTGATGCGTTACACCCAGGACCTGCAGTTCGAGCCCCGTCTGGCCGAGAAGTATGAGCGTATTGACGACAAGACCGTCCGCTTCCACCTGCGCAAAGGGGTCAAGTTCCACTCCGGTAACGACTTCACCGCAGACGACGTGGTGTGGACCGTCAACCGCCTGAAATCCTCCGTCGACTTCAAGGCGATCTTCGATCCCATCAGCGAAGTGAAGAAGGTCGATGACTACACCGTCGATCTGATCACCGCCAAGCCGTTCCCGCTGGTGCTGCAGACCGTCACCTACATCTTCCCGATGGACTCCAAGTTCTACACCGGCAAGACCGAAGCGGGCAAAGACAAGGCCGAGATCGTCAAGAATGGCGACTCCTTTGCTTCTACCCACGTCTCCGGTACTGGCCCGTTCACCGTCAAGTTCCGCGAGCAGGGTGTGAAGCTCGATTATGCCCGCAACGCCAACTACTGGGACAAGGCCTCCAAGGGTAACGTCGAGAACCTGACCGTGGTGCCGATCAAGGAAGATGCGACCCGTGTTGCAGCCCTGCTGGGTGGCGACGTGGACATGATCTATCCGGTTGCGCCGAACGATCTGGAGCGCGTGAAGAATGGCAAGGACTCCCAGCTGGTCACCCTGTCCGGTACCCGCGCCATCATCATCGAGCTGAACCAGAACACCAACCCGGCACTGAAAGACAAGCGTGTACGTCAGGCGATCAACTACGCCATCAACCAGGTGGGTATCGTCGAGAAGATCAACAAGGGCTTCGGTACCCCTGCTGGTCAGCTGAGCCCGAAAGGCTATGCCGGTCACAACGAGGCGCTGGTGCCCCAGTATGATCTGGCCAAGGCCAAGGAGTTGATGAAAGAGGCCGGTTACGAGAAAGGCTTCAAGATGACCTTCATTGCCCCCGCGGCCCGCTACGTCAACGACGTCAAGATTGCCCAGGCTGTCTCCGCCATGCTGGCCAAGATCAACATCAAGGTGGATCTGAAGACCATGCCGGTGGCCCAGTACTGGCCCGAGTTTGACAAGTGCGCCGCAGACATGCAGATGATCGGCTGGCACTCCGACACCGAAGATACCGCGAACTTCTTCGAGTTCCTGACCTTCACCAAGGACGCCAAGACCGGTATGGGTCAGTACAACTGCGCCGGTTATGCCAACGCCGAAGCTGACAAGCTGGTGATGGATGCCAACGCCGAGACCGATCCGGCCAAGCGTGCCGAGATGCTGAAGAAGGTCGAAGCCATGCTGATCGAAGATGCTGCCTACGTGCCGTTGCACTGGGAAGATCTGGCCTATGGCGCCAAGAAGAACGTCGACATCAAGCCGGTGGTCAACGTGATGAACTTCCCTTACCTGGGTGACCTGGTGGTCAGCAAGTAAGAGAACGTCGCAAGGAAGGACGGGGCGGGGTGGTCAGCTGGCCACTCCGCCCACTAACAGAAGCCTGTGCCACGACACAGGCCACGTAGAAGGACAAGCATGTTTACATTCCTGCTGAAACGGTTCTATCAGGCCGTGATAGTGATGTTCGTCATCAGCCTGGTCGCATTCTCTATCCAGGACAACCTGGGTGACCCGTTGCGCGAGCTGGTGGGACAATCCGTCTCTGAAGCCCAGCGTCACGAGTTGCGCGAGAAGATGGGCCTTAACGATCCCTTCCTCATCAAATACAGCCGCTTTCTGAAAAATGCGGTGCATGGGGATTTGGGCACCTCCTATTTCTTCAAGCGACCCGCTCTCGAGGTGATCCTCGACAAGCTGGTGGCTACCCTTGAACTGGTGTTTGCCGCCGCGCTCATCATCGTGGTGGTCTCCATTCCACTCGGTGTCTATTCGGCGATCCGCCCGCGCAGCATTCCCACCAAGATCATCATGGCGGGGAGCAGTATCGGCATTTCGATCCCGGTATTTTTGACCGCCATCATGCTGATGTACCTCTTCTCCATCCAGTTGGGCTGGCTGCCGGCCTATGGCCGCGGCGAGACCCGTAACCTGCTGGGCTGGGAGTCGGGCTTCTTCACCAGGGACGGTATCCTGCATCTGATCCTGCCGGCAGTGTCCCTCTCCTCCATCATGCTGCCGCTGTTTATCCGACTGGTGCGCTCCGAGATGCTGGAGCAGCTCTCCTCCGAGTACGTTAAATTCGCCCGCGCCAAAGGGCTGGATAACAACAAGGTCTACTATCAGCACGCACTGAAGAACACCATGCTGCCGGTCATTACTGTCGGAGGGGTGCAGATCGGGACCATGGTGGCCTACACCATTCTGACCGAGAGTGTGTTCCAGTGGCCGGGCACCGGCTTCCTGTTCCTCGAGGCGATCCACCGGGTCGATACCCCGCTGATCACCGCCTACGTCATCTTCGTGGGACTGATCTTCGTGGTGACCAATACCCTGGTCGACCTGCTCTACGGGTTGATTAACCCGACCGTTAACCTGACTGCCAAGGGGTAAGCGCATGACTAATGCTGTAACTGCAAGCCCAAGCCGTTGGGCACGATTCAAGAACTCAGACATCGTCTACTACTTCCTGCGGGACAAGGTAGCCATGTTCAGCTTTGCGGTGTTCGTGGTATTTGTGCTGGCGGCGCTGCTGGCGCCCTGGCTCGCCCCGCACAATGTCTATGACCAGACCAGTTTTGATCTGATGGATGCCGAGTTGCCCCCCTCCTGGCTCGAAGGCGGCGAGGAGCGTTTCTGGCTCGGTACCGACAACCAGGGACGGGATATGTGGAGCACCATCCTCTATGGCGCCCGTATCTCCCTCACCATCGGCCTGTTTGCGGTGGCGCTGCAGCTGGTGCTCGGTATCGTCATCGGTCTGATTGCCGGTTACTTCGGTGGCCGCATCGACAACTTGCTGATGCGCTTTGCCGACGTGCAGCTGTCGTTCTCCACCATGATGGTGGCGATCATCATCTCTGCCATCTTTCAGGCGACCTTTGGCTCCGAGTTCTACTCGAAGTTCGCCATCATGATGCTGGTGGTGATCATCGGGATCGCCGAGTGGCCGCAGTACGCCCGTACCGTGCGCGCCTCTGTGCTGGCGGAGAAGAAGAAGGAGTATGTGGAAGCGGCCAAGGTGATGGGGTTCCGCGCCCCGCGCATCATGTTCCGCCACATTCTGCCTAACTGCCTGTCGCCCATTCTGGTCATCTCCACCGTGCAGGTGGCCAACGCCATCATGAGTGAAGCTGCACTCTCCTTCCTTGGGCTGGGAATGCCGGTTGATCAGCCCTCGCTCGGTTCGCTTATCAGCGTCGGCTTCAACTACATCTTCTCCGGCTCCTGGTGGATCACCGCCTTCCCGGGTATCTGTCTGGTGGTGCTGGTGCTGGTCATCAACCTGCTGGGTGACTGGCTGCGGGATGTGTTTAACCCCAAGATCTACAAAGGTTAACGCGGGCCGACTCTGAGGCGCCGAGTCGCAGCTGTCAGGTCATTTGGATGGAAAAAATCCGAAACCGGTTTAGCCGGTTTCGGATTTTTTATTGGTCTTGAGCAGACAGCTTGTTGATTGCACACCCATCAGTAGTGCGGCGGCGGGGTCTCTTCGGCCATGCTGGCAATCTGGCTGGGCTGTACGCTTTGTAGTTTGTCGATCAGCAGCTGGATCTGGTATTTGAGCCGATCGAGTTCACGGCCCTGGGTGGTCACCTCGTCGTTGAGCTGCTCTATGGTGTATTCCGCATAGGCGAGACGGGTTTCCAGGGTTTCGATGCGATCGTTAAGTTGCTGACTCATGGGCCTTCGGGTCCTTACTTGATTGTCCAGATTTCGGCCAGACCACTGGAGCTGGCACTGACAAGGTGGCTATTGTCGCGCAAAGCGACGCCGTAGACCACTGCGCTGGGCGGTTTCACCTTGGGTTGCGGCGAGACGCGCCAGCTCTGCAGCAGGGCACCATCGCTCACTTGCCACAGGGAGAGCTGACGGGAAGGGGCGCCGGTGATGAGCCACTTGCCATCGTTGGCAAAGCGGGCGCTGGTGTAGACCTCGAAGCGGTGATCATATTGCAGCTGACTCACCTCTTTGCCGGTTTTCAGATCCCAGATGCTGGCCCGGCTGCTGTCGGCGGTGAAGGCGTAGCGGCCGCTCGGCTCCAGTCTGGCCATGATCACCCGGCCACCATGGTTGAAGCGCCAGATCACCTGCCCGCTACGGGTATCCCACAGATAGGCGCTGTAGTCGTTGCCGCCGGTCAGGGCGTAGCGACCGTTGGCGGAGAGATCCACCGTATTGACCTGTTCGGTGTGCCCCAGAAACTGCAGGCGACGGCCGCTTCGGGTATCGAGCCACTCAGCTTTGCCATCTTCCCGCCCGATCAGCACATAACGACCATCGGCAGAGAGCGCGATGTCCCTCAGCCTGGATTCAGGAAGTGAGTAGTAGCCTTGTGATTGCCCGTCGCTCAGCCGCCAGGTTGCAAAGGTATCGGGGGTGGCGGTGACGGCATGGCTGTTGCCTTCGGAAAAGCGGGTAATGAATACCAGATCATCCGCCGAGTCGGATTGCTTCCAGCGCCAGCGTTGACGGTTCTGTTCCAGATCCCAGACGATGATGCCCTGGCTGATGCTGGAGACGATGGCTTGCTTGCCATCACTGGAGAGATCTGCGGTCAGCAGACCCGTGCTGGCGAGGGTCATTTGCTGGTTGGGTTGGGAGCTCTGCTCGCAACCGGTGAGCATTAAACAGAGGCTCACCAGATAAATGGCACTTTTTATCATTTTTGCGGTCTCACGCTTTTGTTACCTGCGATCACGGCGTTAGTATAAGGCGCTTATCACGATAAACCTCTCATTTCACGATGGAACCGAGAGCGGTATTTGGAGTTTGGAGAAACTGATGAACAAATTTCTGAAGGTGTCCCTGTTGGCGGCGGCCGTTGCCGTCGGTCTGACTGCTTGCCAAAAAGACGAGAAGCCTGCTGCGGCCAATACCGCCGAAGTGAAGGCAGAAGCCAGCAAGCCGGCAGAGGCGACCAAGGCCGAAGCCAAGAGCTTTGAAGAGCAATCTGGCTACGCAATTGGCCTCTCCATGGGTCGTTACATCGCCAATACCCTGGAGCGTCAGCAGGAACTGGGCATCAAACTGGACAACGCCGTGATCCTGAAAGGGGTGACTGACGGTCTGGGCAAAGAAGCCAAGATGACTGATGAAGAGATCCAGAAGGTACTGCAGGATTACGACGCCAAGATAAACGAGCTGACCAAGGCCAAGGCCGAGAAAGACGCCGTTGAGAATCTGAAGAAGGGCGAAGAGTTCCTGGCTGCCAACGCCAAGAAAGAGGGTGTTAAGAGCACTGAATCCGGCCTGCAATACGTGGTCGAGAAGATGGGCACTGGCGCCAAGCCGAAATCTACCGATATCGTCAAGGTTCACTACACCGGTACCCTGACCGACGGCACCAAGTTCGACAGCTCCGTCGATCGCGGCGAGCCGGCTACCTTCCCGCTCAACCAGGTTATCCCGGGTTGGACCGAAGGTGTTCAGCTGATGCCGGTTGGCTCCAAGTTCAAGTTCTTCCTGCCGTCCAAGCTGGCCTATGGCGAGCACGGTGCAGGCTCCATCCCGGCGAACGCCGTGCTGGTGTTTGACGTTGAGCTGCTGGCTATCGAGAAGCCGACTGCAGACGATGCCAAGAAGTAATCTTTTCTTGTAGTGAAAAACGGCTCCTTAAGGAGCCGTTTTTACTTGTGTATTCCCTGCAATCGCGGGATAACAGAGCTGTCTTGGCGTTGGGTTTGCGCGCGAAAATAAGGCAAAATAGATCGCAGAATCAAATACAAGGATGAGTCCAGTGGCTGAAAATAAATCGCGTGTCCTGCTGGTGGAAGATACCCGTAGTCTGGCGGTGGTCTATGAACAGTACCTGCGCCAGGAGGGGTACGAGGTGGTGCTGGCCGACTGTGGTCAGCAGGCGTTGGCGCACTTGCTGGCAAGTCCTCCTCCCGTGGTGCTGCTGGATCTGGAGCTGCCGGATATGTCCGGTATGGATATTCTGCAAATGATCACCGAACAGCAGTTGCCCTGCTCTGTGGTGGTGATCACCGCCCATGGTTCGGTGGATGTGGCGGTGGAGGCGATGCGCCTCGGTGCCTTCGATTTTCTGACCAAGCCGTTTGACAGCAAGCGACTCTGCGCCACCGTTCGCAATGCCTTGAAACACCAGCAGTTGAGCTCGCTGGTTGCCCACTATCGGGAGAACTTCGAGCGTAGCTCCTTCTTCGGTTTTATCGGTGCCTCCATGTCGATGCAGGCGGTCTATCGCATCATCGAAAGTGCGGCGCCCAGCAAGGCGACCGTCTTTATCACTGGCGAGAGCGGCACCGGCAAAGAGGTGTGTGCCGAGGCGATTCACCAGTGCAGTCCCCGCAGCGAACAGCCCTTTATTGCCCTCAACTGCGCCGCCATTCCCCATGATTTGATGGAGAGCGAGATCTTCGGTCATGTGAAGGGCTCTTTTACTGGCGCCCAGGGGGATCGCAAGGGGGCGGCCAGTCTGGCCGATGGCGGAACCCTGTTTCTCGACGAGATCTGCGAGATGGACCTGGATCTGCAGAGCAAGCTGCTGCGCTTCATCCAGACCGGCACAGTGCAGCGGGTCGGCAGCGGCAAGCTCGAGACGGTGGATGTCCGCTTTATCTGCGCCACCAACCGGGATCCGCTGGTGGAGGTAAAAGCGGGCCGTTTTCGCGAGGATCTCTACTATCGGCTCCACGTCATTCCGCTTACCCTGCCGCCGCTGCGGGAGCGGGGTGAGGATATCTTGCTGTTAGCGCGTACCCTGCTGCAAAGCTACGCCAAGGAGGAGAACAAACGCTTCAAGGATTTTGACGTTGAGGCGGCGCGAGTGCTGCTCGACTACCCCTGGCCTGGCAACGTACGCGAGCTGCAGAACGTGGTGCGCAATATCGTGGTGCTCAATGACAAGGAGCTGGTGAGCCCGGATATTCTGCCGCCACCGCTCAATGGGGTTCGTCCCCAGCTACCGACTGCGATTGCGGCAGCGGTGGCATCGGCTCCGGCAGCCACCGGCGTGGCCAACGGGCCAATTCGTCCGCTCTGGCTGGTGGAGAAAGAGGTGATCGAACAGGCCATCGCCAGCTGTGATGGCAATATTCCCAAGGCGGCGGCTTTGCTCGAGATCAGCCCCTCCACCATTTACCGTAAAAAGCAGGGGTGGGAGGAGTCCAATCGGGCCTGAACCATTTTGCCAGCAGAAAGGGCAGCTAGTGTGCCGCCCTTGCTATTTTGGGGATCAGAGTTTGGCGAGGCGCTTGAGGCGGGCCAGTCGCTCCCCCTCGTTGGCGCTGAACCAGCGGTCCTGTGACAGCAGAAACCAGGCGCGGGAGAAGTATTCCGCGGCCAGCGGATCGTCCAGCACCAAGGCATTCTCCCCCAGCTCCTCGAACAGATAACCATCCTCAGGTTCGCCAGCCTCGGCCATATCGCCCTTGAGCTGGTGCAGCTCTGCCTGCGCCTGCTGGTGCTGACCCTGGGCCCGGGTCAGGCGAGCCAGACTCCAGCGAGCGATAAACGCCTTGGCCGGCTGGTTATGCTGCAGATGCCAGGCCAGACACTTCTGCTGCTGGATTTTCGCCTCCTCAAAGCGACCCAGTTCGAACAGAGTCCAGCCCTGATTGTTGTAAAGGGGGGCCAGCCAGCCACGTACCTTCTCGTCACTGCTGCGCTCCGCCAGCTCCATCGCCAGTTGATGCCAGCGGCTCTGCTCTTCCAGCGGTGCGGCGATGGCGATCATGTGAGCGGCGTCGATGGCAAGATAGGTCTCCTTCTCCTTGAGCCCCCATTGCCAGGCTTGTTCAAACAGCGGTTTGGCACTGGCTTTGTCGCCCGCCGAGTTAAAGGTGCGGCCTCGTTCCAGCAGAGCCCGGATCCGGGCTCTGGGGGTTGTATCTGTGAGGCGAGGCTCTATCTCGTCGAGCAGCTGGTGGGCTTCGGCAAACTGGCGCTGCAGTGAATGGGTGCGGGCAATTTGGGTCAGCAACTCCAGTTCGAGTTGCAGGTCGGCGGCGGCACGCGCTTCGGGAAGAAGGGTGTGAAAACGCAGGGCACTGGCGGCGGGATCCTGATAATCCCACAGCGCCATGAAATCGGGCGGATTGTCCATTTGGCCTCCTTGCTGGTTATCCTGTCACCAAGATGCCTGCAGGCCATTGTTTGTACAAGGGGCGCCCGTCACAGAGCGCCCCTTGAGTCATGTTAACGGCTGTGGCCAGTTGCTCAGTAGACCATAGCCAGGCTCATCAGCATCAGACCGAGGGCGGCAAAGGCCCCCTCTTTGATGGCGAGCCGTGGCACCAGCGCCTTGGGCAGGGCCGGAAACAGGCTCAGGGCAAAGCCAAGCCCCGGCATCAACCAGTGGAATGCCGGATCGCGCAGGGCGGGATTGGCGGCTCCATTGATGATGATCAGCAAAATAAACAGGGTGAAGGCGGGGAGGATAAACCAGCGTACCCCGCCGGCGGCGACCGCCCGCAGCGGCGAAATGCGATAGAGCAGCATGGTCACAAGGAACAGAACAAAAGGGGCCAGCAGATAGAGCGGAGCGGGGTTCATAACATCTTTCCTGAAAACTGATCGTCAAAAAACAGGGAGTCCGGTGCAAGAGGCGCGGGATTTAACCACTCTTCGCAGGTAATCACCAGCAGCCCGGGCCCGGGCTGTGAAGAGGATCCCGGACAAAGGTTTGCTAGCGCGTCTTAGTGCGACCAGAACCAAGCTGCTGCAAATCCCAGCCAGCTCAACACTAGCAAGATCCAGGGCAGGGGATGCTGATGGCTTACTTCAACCAGCTCCAGCTGATCGTCTTGTTCTTCGGTTTGTGGCGCGCCCTGTGGCTGCCTGGCTTTGGCCTGCATTTTTTTCTGGCGGCTCGCTTCGCGGGCCCGCGCCTTCATCTGTTTCTTGTATTCGTCGATGCCTTTCTGGATCCCTTGCGCGATAAGCTGGGTCTGTTCCTTGGTCTGCCCCGGCTTCTGGTTGGCACGGGCAATTTTCATCGCCTCCTGCTGGGTCTCGGGGGAAATCTTGTCGTACTTGGCCATCAAATCATCTCCTCGGGCATGGCTGGCTGGGGAGTATGCCATAAAGGCGCGTCCGGGTGGCGTCTCCTTGGTGCGGGAGGGGATCAAGTGAGTGACAGCTCAACAAAAAACCTGACAAATCAGCAGGAAGCCGGATGTTGGGCCGAAGATCACAATTAGCAGAATTTGTGAGTCATCGATGAAAAACGGTCATCTGTTGTTTGTTATATTGGCGCCCGACCCGCTGGATAGGGTTGATAAATAACAAAACAATCAAGGTGATATGGAAATGAATAATAACTTTATCAAAGGCGGCGTGGCACTGGCCGTGCTTGCTGCACTGACTGGCTGTAATACCTCGAGCAATGACACCGTTGCACCCTGCACCGAAAATGTCTGCAAACTGACTATCCTGCACACCAACGATACCCACGGCCGTTTCTGGCACAACGCTGAAAATGAGTATGGTATGGCTGCCCAGAAGACTCTGGTCGAACAGCTGCGTGCCGATGCCAAGGCTGCTGGCAGTGACGTACTGGTTCTTTCCGGTGGTGATGTGAATACCGGCGTGCCGGAGTCCGATCTGCAGGACGCCGAGCCTGACTTCATGGCGATGAACAACATTCGCTACGATGCCATGGCAGTGGGCAACCATGAATTCGACAACCCCCTCAGCGTGCTGGAGAAGCAGCGCAAGTGGGCCCAGTTCCCCATGCTCTCGGCCAACATCTATGACAAGGCCAGTGGCAAACACTACTTTGACCCCTACAAGGTGTTCAAGCTTGAGAGCGGTCTCAAGGTCGCCGTACTGGGCCTGACCACCGAAGATACCGCCCAGCTGGTTGACCCCAACAACGTGCAGACCCTGGAGTTCCGCGATCCGACCAGCGAGGCGGCCAAACTGGGCCAGCAGATCCGCAGCAACAAGGAGGCCAATCTGGTCTTCGCCATCACCCACATGGGCCATTACGAGAATGGTCAGCACGGCAGCAATGCGCCGGGCGATGTAGAGATGGCTCGTGCACTGCCGGCAGGGACTCTGGATGCCATCATTGGTGGCCACTCCCAGAATCCGGTCTGTATGGAACCGGGTACCACCAACAAGTACGCCAATTTCAAACCGGGTGATAACTGCCAACCGGACCAGCAAAACGGCACCTGGATCATGCAGGCCCACGAGTGGGGCAAGTATGTGGGCCGTGCCCAGTTTGAGTACCAGAATGGCAAGTTGACCCTGACCAGCTATGACCTGATCCCGGTCAACCTGATCAAGCGCAACGCCAAGGGCGAGGCGATCGATGCCAACGGCGCCGTAACCAAGGACCCGGCCAAGATGCAGTTCGTACAGGACGAGATCACCAAGGATCCCGAGCTGTATAACACCCTGCTGGGTTATCAGGAGAAAGGTCAGCAAGAGCTGAATGTCGTCATTGGCTCGGCAGATGGCTTGCTGGTTGGTGATCGCAACTCGGTTCGCAACAAGCAGACCAACCTGGGTCGCCTCATCACCACTGCGACCAGCAGCAAGCTGGGTGTCGACTTTGGTATCGTCAACTCTGGCGGCGTGCGTGACAGCATCCCTGCCGGTGATATCACCTACCGCAGCGTGCTTCTGGTGCACCCCTTTGGCAACACGGTCAACAAGGCTGTCATGAAGGGAAGCGATCTGGCGACCTATCTGGGCCTGGTGGCAAGCAAGACTCGCAATACCGGTGGTTATGCCCAGTTTGGCGGTATCAACATGGCGGTGGATTGCCAGGCCAAGAGCGTCAATATCACCAGTATCGGTGGCAAGGCGTTTGATCCGGCAGCAACCTACAGCTTCGCGATCCCGAGCTTCAGCGCCTCCGGTGGTGATGGCTATCCGAAGATCGATACCATCAACGCCGGGTTGGTGGATGCTGCCGTGCTGAAGGAGTACATCGAGATCAAGAAGACCATCAACGTGGCCGATTATCAGCCAGGCAATGAGGTGAGCTATCTGAACTCAACGTCTACCGAAGGGTGTAACTAAGCGCTGTCGATCCGGTATCGTCACAACAGTAGTCACACTCTGCTGTCTTCTTAAAAAAATCCCCAGGCATTACCTGGGGATTTTTTCGAACCGTTACTGAATTTTCCTGTCTATTGCCTCACATCGTGTCTCGTCAGGCTTGCAGCCAGCGTTCGATACTGCGCTGGATGCCTGCATCGTCCAGACCGAGCAGGGCATAGATCTCCTGCTGGGTACCCTGTTCCACGAAGCGATCCGGCAAGCCGAGGTTGAGTACCGGCTTGCACTGTTTATTGCGCATCAGCAGCTCGTTCACCGCCGAACCGGCGCCGCCCATGATGGCATTGTCTTCGATGGTGACGAACTGATCGTGGCTGGCAGCCAACGACAGCACCAGCGCCTCATCCATCGGTTTGACGAAGCGCATGTCCACCAGGGTGGCATCCAGCGCTTCGGCGGCCGTTTTGGCGTGGTGCAGCAGGGTGCCAAAGGCCAGAATAGCGGTGCCCTTGCCTTCTCGCAGGATACGTCCCTTGCCAAGCGCCAGTGCCTGCATCTCTGACGAGATGGGGGCGTCGCTCAGGCTGCTGCCGCGCGGATAGCGCACTGCGGCAGGGCCCTGATGGAGATAGCCGGTATAGAGCATCTGGCGGCACTCATTCTCATCAGATGGCGTCATCACCACCATGTTGGGCACGGTGCGCAGGAAGCTGATGTCGAACGCCCCCTGATGGGTCGGGCCATCGGCGCCCACCAGACCGGCCCGGTCGATGGCGAACAGCACCGGCAGATCTTGCAGCGCCACGTCGTGGATCACCTGATCGTAGGCACGCTGCAGGAAGCTCGAATAGATGGCCACCACCGGCTTCTTGTCGGCGATGGCAAGACCCGCAGCGAACGTGACTGCGTGTTGCTCGGCAATCGCCACATCGAAGTAGCGATCCGGATACTGCTGGCTGAATTTCACCAGACCGGAGCCTTCGCGCATGGCAGGGGTGATGCCGACCAGCTTCTCGTCTTTGGCAGCCATGTCGCACAGCCACTGGCCGAAGATGGCGGAGAAAGTAGGTTTGGCACCGCTTGCCTTGGGCAGGGAGCATTCGTCCGGATTGAACTTGGGCACGGCGTGATAACCGATGGGGTCTTTCTCCGCCGGCTCGTAACCCTTTCCCTTCTTGGTTTTGACGTGCAGCAGTTGCGGGCCCTTGAGGTTGCGCATGTTGCGCAGGGTCTCGACCAGCGCCTCGATATCGTGACCGTCGATGGGGCCGATATAGTTGAAGCCGAACTCCTCGAACAGGGTGCCGGGCACAACCATCCCCTTGAGGTGCTCTTCGGCCCGCTTGGCCAGCTCCTTGACCGGTGGCAGGCCCGCCAGCACCTTCTTGCCACCTTCGCGGATGGTGGTGTAGAGCTTGCCGGACATGACCCGGGCCAGATGGTTGTTCAGCGCCCCGACATTCTCGGAGATGGACATCTCGTTGTCGTTGAGGATCACCAGCATGTCCTTGTGCACATCGCCAGCGTGGTTGAGCGCTTCAAAGGCCATACCTGCGGTAATGGCACCGTCACCGATCACCGCAACGACCTTGCGACCCAGCCCTTCACTCTCGGCGGCAACCGCCATACCGAGTGCAGCACCGATGGAGGTACTGGAGTGGCCGACGGAGAGCACGTCGTACTCGCTTTCACCACGCCAGGGGAAGGGGTGCAGGCCATCCTTCTGACGGATGGTGTGTATCTGGTCACGGCGCCCGGTCAGGATCTTGTGGGGGTAGGCTTGATGGCCCACATCCCAGATCAGCCGATCGAACGGGGTGTTGTAGACGTAGTGCAGGGCCACGGTCAATTCGACCGTACCGAGACCGGAGGCAAAGTGTCCGCTGGAGCGGCTGACGGAGCGCAGCAGATATTCGCGCAGCTCGTTGCACAGCACCGGCAGCCGATCTTTGGGCAAGGAACGCAGCTCGACCGGAGTGTCCGCGAGGGCCAGGTTGGGGAAATTGCTAATATCAACGCTCATATTGTTACTGTTATCCAGCGTTTAGTGGGTTCGCTCGATGATGTAATCGGCAAACGCTTCCAGAATGTCGGTATTGTAGGGCAAGGATTGCAGGGCTGTTAAGGCTTTCCCATGCAGTTCGCGAGCCAGCTCACGGGCATTTTCGAGTCCGAGCAGGGCCGGATAGGTACTTTTCTCCAGCGCCAAGTCAGAACCTTGTGGCTTGCCCAAGGTGGCGGTATCACCTGTGATGTCGAGGATGTCATCCTGCACCTGAAAGGCGAGGCCAATCGCGGCGGCGTAGGTTTGCAGGGCAGCCAGCGTGGCGTCATCGACATCGGCTTTGCACAGGGCGCCGAGCGCCACGGCGCATTCAATCAGCGCACCGGTCTTGTGGCGGTGTACCTGCTCCAGCTCGGCAAGCGTGATCTGGCGCCCTTCGGCCTGCAGGTCCAGCGCTTGACCGCCACACATACCGAGATAGCCGGAGGCGCGGGCGAGGGTACTCAGCATCCGCACCCGGTTGGCCATCAAGGAGTCGGGCATGGGGTGATCGGCCAGAATGGAGAACGCCAGGGTCTGCAGCGCATCACCGGCCAGAATGGCGGTTCCTTCGTCAAACGCCTTGTGAACGGTTGGCTGACCACGACGCAGGTCGTCGTTATCCATGGCGGGCAGGTCATCGTGCAGCAGGGAGTAGGCGTGGATGCACTCCACGGCAGCCGCGGGGCCATCCAGCAGTTCGCTCTTGACGCCCAGCATCTCGCCGACCGCGTAGACCAGAAACGGGCGAACCCGCTTGCCGCCCAGCAGCAGGCCATAACTCATGGCATCGCGCAGGCGCGGCGCCATGGCGGGCAAGGATTCAAGTTGTGCTGACAGACAGTCGTCAATACGCTGACGATGCAGACGGGAAAAATGGTCCAGCGCCACTCACTCCTCTCCTTGTTCTGGCTGGAAGGGGGCGAGCTGGTCACTGCCATCGGCTTGACTGAGCAGGATCTGGATCTTCTGTTCGGCCAGTTCCAGCTTCTGCTGACCGGCCCGTACCAGATGAACGCCCTGCTCGAACTGCTTGAGTGCCTCTTCCAGGGGTAGGGAACCTTGTTCCAGCTGATGAACGATGGTTTCCAGCTCTTCCAGAGTGGCATCAAAACTCAGACGGTCGATTTTTTTACTGGCCATGTCCATCCTCGGGGATTGAAAAAAACGGCTTATATTAACATCGACCGTCCACAGGGGGGAGGCAGAAAAGCATTGCCCCCTCAAACTCTCGCTAAACTGGCCGATAATGAGCCATCATTCTCAGTGGATGCATGCTTGCCGCTAGGGTCGCAATAGCAGAAAATTCAACAAACTATAATTAGGCATAAGAACCGGTGACAGGAGTAGGGACGTGGATCTAGGGAGCTTGTTAGGTATCGTTTTAGGATTCGGTGTCGTGATTTACGGCATGATCCTTGGTGGCTCGTTGAGCATGTTTATCGATATGCCATCGGTCTATATCACTATTCTTGGCTCAATCTTCATCGCCATGATGAAGTTCAATATCGGGCAGTTTTTTCTGGCTTTCAAGGTGGCGGGCAAAGCCTTTATGTACAAGGGCGACAAACTCGACGACCTGATCGCCAAAGCCGTTGAACTGGCTGACGCGGCTCGCAAAGGTGGCTTTCTGGCACTGGAGGCCGCAGAGATCCCCAATGCATTTATGAAAAAAGGGATCGACATGCTGGTGGATGGTCACGATGCCGAAGTAGTGCGCGCCGTGATGGAAAAGGATATCGACCTGACAGCCGAGCGCCATGTCATTGCCATCAAGGTCTTCCGTACCCTTGGGGATCTGGGCCCAGCCATGGGGATGATAGGTACGTTGGTGGGCCTGGTGGCTATGTTGTCAAATATGAGTGACCCCAAGTCGATCGGGCCGGCAATGGCGGTGGCCTTGCTTACCACCCTGTACGGAGCGATTGAGGCCAACATGATCGCTATTCCTATTGCTGACAAGCTGGAGCTGCGCAGCGGGGAGGAGAAGCTCAGTCGCACCCTGATCCTTGATGCCATTATGGGGATTCAGGATGGCCAGAACCCGCGGGTGATCCAGTCCATGCTGCAGAACTATCTGAGCCAGTCCAAACGCAATACCGGCGCGGAGTAAGCACCATGTCTGATTGCAAATGCCCCCCCCCCGGTCTTCCTGCTTATATGGGCACCTTTGCCGACCTGATGTCGCTGCTGATGTGCTTCTTCGTGCTGCTGCTCTCCTTTGCCGAGATGGACGTACTCAAGTTCAAGCAGATCGCGGGCTCTATGAAGAATGCTTTCGGAGTGCAGAACATCCTTGAGGTGAAAGATATTCCCAAGGGAACCTCGGTGATTGCCCAAGAGTTCAGGCCCGGTCGCCCTGAGCCCACGCCGATTGATACCGTAATGCAGCAAACCATCGATATGACTCAGACCGAACTGGAGTTTCTGCCCGGCGAGGCGGATCAGGCCGGTGGTCAGGACAAGAGTGATGGTAAGCAGACGGGGGGCGATACCGCGCAGGATGCGAAGAAGGCGCAAGAACAGTCCAATACTCTAGCAAAAGCGCTGGCAGAGCAGATGAAAGATCAGATTCAGGATGGCGCCATCGAAATTGAAGCGTTGGGCCAGCAGATCATCATCCGTATCAGGGAAAAAGCCTCGTTCCCGGCCGGTTCGGCATTTCTGCAGCCACAGTTCTGGCCGGTCATTCGCAAGGTCGCGACCCTGCTCAAGGATGTGCCGGGTGAAATCACCATCTCCGGTCACACCGACAACGTGGCGACTGAAGATGAGCTGTTCCAGTCCAACTGGGAGTTGTCATCACAGCGGGCGGTGGCGGTGGCGCACCAGATGCTGAAGGTCCCCGGTTTTGATCAGGGGCGATTGGTGGTGCAGGGGATGGCGGATTCCCAGCCATTGGTGCCCAATACCACCCCGGAAAATCGTCGGATGAACCGGCGGGTGGAGATCGCCATCATGCAGGGCAAGCCGACCGTTTCGGCGCCAATTTCCGTACCGGAAGGGAAGTAAGCGAGGGGAATGTCGATGATGCAAGTGGGATCTGCATCAGGGGGCTGACGTGGATTTTGTGTTGGCTTCATATTAAGATGCCTCATCCGAACCGATTGCTGCGGCCCCCTTGCAGATGGCCGCAGTTTCTATTTTCAAGCAACCCAGGTTTCGACTATGAATCATACTCCGATGACTGTTCGCGGCGCTGAGAAGCTGCGCGAAGAGCTCGATTATCTCAAGACCGAGCTTCGTCCCCAGATTATCGAAGCGATTGCCGATGCCCGTGAGCACGGCGATCTGAAGGAAAACGCCGAATACCATGCCGCTCGCGAGCAGCAGGGGTTCTGTGAAGGTCGCATTCAGGAGATTGAAGCCAAGCTCTCCAATGCGCAGGTGATCGATGTCACCAAGATGACCAACAACGGCCGCGTTATTTTTGGCGCGACTGTGACTCTGCTCAAGAGCGAGACAGAGGAAGAGGTGGTTTACCGCATCGTGGGTGACGATGAGGCTGATATCAAACAGAACCTCATCTCTGTCAACTCCCCCATTGCCCGAGCCCTGATTGGCAAGGAAGTGGACGATGTCGCAATCGTCAAGACCCCTGCTGGCGATGTGGAATACGAAGTACTGGAAGTCGCTTATATCTAAGCGAATGCTACATACGATGAAACAGGGGGGCTGGAGCTCCCCTGTTTGTCTTTATCTATATGATTGTTGATAAAAATCAGGACAGATACGCCTCGGTAAAGGCGTCTTGATGGCGCTGGAACAGCCAGTGGCGCAGCCGTTCGATGTTGCTCTCGCTCATTTGAAAGCTCAGCGCCCAGGTGGCATGGTCGGCATTGGCTTTGATGCGCCTTACCAGTCGTCCCTGCAGTGGAAGAGGGGCCTCTTGCTCGATACAGAGCTCGCCGTTGATGGGGGTATCGGCCACCATGTCGATTGGCAAATTTTCCACTATGAGTCCATTAAGGGAGAGGCTGAGCACCTGAAACAGGCCGAACTCGCTGCAAAGCTTGGCTTTTTGGGCAAGACGCCAGGCGCGCGGTTGCGCAAACCCCAGCTCCCTGATGACCGGTGCAGATAACCGGGGCTCGACGAAGCCATCTTCCCCTTGGGTAAAGGTCAGGGGAAAACGCAGCTGATGGCCTGCAAAGCGAGCTTCGAGTACAAGGTGGTCGGCTTTTTGCAACAAGCCAAGCATGGGGGCATCGAGGTGACCACTCAGAACATGGGCGTCCTGATTGCTCCCCAAGTCCCGCAGCATGGCCAGCTCATCGTCGGTCAGAATAGGATGGTGAGCCATAATGCGTGTCCGGAAGTATTCATCGCAGGTTAAGGGCTTTGCGACTACTTTGGCAAGCGACTCGGGAAGAAGTGGAATAAGGAAAGAGCAATGCTCTTTCCTTTTACTTGCGGGGCAGCTGGATCTTGGGTTCGTTGGCCTGACGATAAATGGTCAGCACATGACCCATGCTCTGTACTTTGACTGAACCGGTCTCACGGACAATGGCATCCATAACCAGTTGTTTCATCTCGCGATCTTCAGAGGCAACCTTAACCTTGATCAGCTCGTGATGGTTCAGTGCCAGATCGATCTCGGCCAGTACGCCTTCGGTCAGACCATGCTGACCCAGCAGGACGACAGGTTTGAGGCTGTGGGCAAGGCCCTTGAGGTACTGTTTCTGTTTGTTGTTGAGAATCATCGCAATTTCTTCATAAGTCAGGGTTGAAAGGGGCGTATTCTACCCCCACTTAGCCCTTAATACTAATAACCCTTGTGGTTTTTTAAAGTCGATTATCATGACCCAGAAAAAACATTCCCCCAGTTCAACCCGCTGGTTAAAAGAGCATTTTGACGATCAATACGTCAAAAAAGCCCAGAAGTTGGGACTGAGATCCCGTGCCGTGTTCAAGATCGACGAGATCCAGGGCAAGGACAAACTGCTCAAGCCGGGCATGACGGTGGTAGATCTGGGGGCGGCCCCAGGGGGCTGGTCACAGTTCGCCATCGACCAGGTCGGTGACAAGGGCCGGGTGATCGCTTGCGATATTCTGCCTATGGATTCCATCGCTGGTGTCGATTTCCTTCAGGGCGACTTTCGGGAGGAAGCTGTACTGAGCGCGCTGCTGGAACGGGTCGGCCCGGACAAGGTGGATGTCGTCATGTCCGACATGGCGCCAAACATGAGCGGTACCCAGCAGGTGGATCAGGCACGTTCCATGTATCTGGTCGAACTGGCGCTGGATATGTGCAATCAGGTATTACGAGCTGACGGCAGTTTCGTGGTGAAAGTGTTTCAGGGGGAGGGGTTTGATGCCTATCTCAATGAAATTCGTCAACTTTTCACCACTGTCAAAATTCGTAAACCAGACTCGTCCCGCGCTCGTTCACGGGAAGTCTACATTGTGGCTACCGGTTTTAAACTGTAGTACCCTAACCTTCATCGTTAACTGTCAGTCTGCGAGGTTACTGATTTGAGTGACATGGCGAAAAACTTAATCCTGTGGCTGGTCATCGCCGTCGTTTTGATGTCGGTGTTCAATAGCTTCAGCCCCAGCGATACCACCAGTCGCCAGCTGGACTATTCCAGCTTCGTTAAAGAGGTGACCCAAGAGCAGATCCGTGAAGTGCGGATGGACGGTAAGGTCATTAATGGCGTCAAGCGTACTGGTGAACGATTCACCACCATCATCCCGGCGCCGGATCCCCAGCTGCTCAATGACATGCTCAATCACAATGTCAAAGTGATGGGCGAGAAGCCGGAAGAGCCGTCTCTGTTGACCTCTATCTTCATCTCTTGGTTCCCGATGCTGCTGCTGATCGGTGTCTGGGTCTTCTTCATGCGTCAGATGCAGGGCGGCGGTGGCAAAGGTGCCATGTCGTTCGGCAAGAGCAAGGCTCGCCTGATGAGCGAAGATCAGATCAAGACCACCTTTGCTGATGTTGCAGGTTGCGATGAAGCCAAGGAAGAGGTGAAGGAGCTGGTCGACTATCTGCGCGACCCGAGCAAATTCCAGAAACTGGGTGGCAAGATCCCGACCGGTGTGCTGCTGGTTGGTCCTCCCGGTACCGGTAAGACCTTGCTGGCCAAGGCCATTGCGGGCGAGGCCAAGGTGCCGTTCTTCACCATCTCCGGTTCCGATTTTGTGGAGATGTTCGTTGGTGTCGGTGCCTCCCGAGTGCGTGACATGTTCGAACAGGCCAAGAAATCATCCCCCTGCATCATCTTCATCGATGAAATTGATGCGGTCGGTCGTCAGCGTGGCGCCGGTCTGGGTGGTGGTCACGATGAACGTGAGCAGACCCTTAACCAGATGCTGGTCGAGATGGATGGCTTTGAAGGCAATGAAGGCATCATCGTCATCGCTGCCACCAACCGTCCTGACGTACTGGATCCGGCACTGCTGCGTCCGGGCCGTTTCGACCGTCAGGTTGTGGTCGGTCTGCCGGATGTCCGTGGTCGCGAGCAGATCCTGAAAGTGCACATGCGCAAAGTTCCGTTGGCGGATGACGTAAATCCGGCGCTGATTGCCCGTGGTACCCCCGGTTTCTCCGGTGCGGACTTGGCCAACCTGGTCAACGAAGCAGCACTCTTCTCTGCCCGTGAGAGCCGCCGAGTGGTCTCCATGGCCGAGTTCGAGAAAGCCAAGGACAAGATCATGATGGGGGCGGAACGTCGCTCAATGGTGATGAAAGAGTCCGAAAAAGAGATGACTGCGTATCATGAAGCCGGTCACGCCATCATTGGTCGTCTGGTTCCGGATCATGACCCGGTTTACAAGGTCTCCATCATTCCGCGCGGTCGTGCGCTTGGTGTGACCATGTATCTGCCGGAGCAGGATCGCTGGAGCCACTCCAAGCAGCATCTGGAGTCAATGATCTCCAGTCTGTATGGCGGTCGTCTGGCAGAAGAGCTGATCTACGGTGCCGAGAAGGTTTCTACTGGCGCTTCCAACGACATCGAGCGAGCGACTGAAATTGCCCGCAAGATGGTGACCCAGTGGGGTATGTCCGAGCGTCTCGGCCCGATGCTCTACGCGGAAGAAGATGGTGAAGTGTTCCTTGGTCGCAGCATGGCCAAGGCCAAGCACATGTCCGACGATACCGCTCGCGTAATCGATGCAGAGGTCAAGCAGGTCATCGACCGCAACTATGCCCGTTCCAAGCAGATCCTGCTGGATAACATGGACGTGTTGCACAGCATGAAAGATGCGCTGATGAAGTACGAGACCATCGACGCCAAACAGATCGATGATCTGATGGCTCGTCGCGAGGTACGTGCTCCGAGCAACTGGCATGACGAGCACGGTGATACCCCGCAAGGCGGTTCCACTGTGGCTGCCGAGGCCAAGCCTGCCGATGAGGCTGCACCGGTGGCGGATGTCACTATCGACAAAGCCAACGACGCGCCGGCCAAATAATCGTGACTCTCCAGACCCCGGGCTTGCCCGGGGTTTTTCTTTATCAGATGGACGTGAAAATGCAGTTAACCAGCAAGGGGCTTAGCCTCTCCCTCGATCGTCCCCATGTGATGGGGATCCTCAATGTGACGCCCGACTCCTTCTCCGATGGTGGTAATTTCAACCAGCTTGAACGGGCAATGGCCCATGCGCGCCAGATGGTCTCTGACGGTGCGACCCTCATCGACATCGGTGGCGAGTCTACCCGCCCTGGCGCGCCCGATGTGAGCGAGCAGGAGGAGCTGGACAGGGTCATTCCTGTCGTGGAGCAGATGGCCCGTGAGCTGGATGTGATGATCTCCCTCGATACCTCCAAAGCTTCTGTGATGCGGGAGGGTTGCAAGGCGGGAGCCCATCTGATCAACGATGTGCGGGCACTGCAGGAGCCTGGAGCACTGCAGGCAGCGGCCGAGGCTGCTGTGCCTGTCTGCCTGATGCATATGCAGGGGCAGCCGAGAACCATGCAGGTCGAGCCCCATTATGACGATCTGATCGGAGAGGTGCGCGCCTTTTTTGAGCAGCGCATTGCCGCTTGTCTGGCAGCCGGGATCCAACGCGAAGATCTGTTGCTGGATCCGGGATATGGCTTTGGCAAGACCCTTGCACACAACTATCAGCTGTTGGCGGCCCAAAAGGAACTGCTTGATTATGGCTTGCCGCTATTGGTGGGGATGTCGCGAAAGTCTATGATAGGCAACCTGCTGGGCCGTCCGGTGGATGAGCGTCTGGCGGGCAGTCTGGCATGCGCCCTTATCGGCATGCAGCATGGGGCCCGCATCATCAGGGTACACGATGTACGGGAGACCATGGACGCATTGCGCGTCGGTTGGCTGGCAATGACGGGACAAGATTTTATTTCCAGATAATAAAGAGAACAGACAATGGCAAGAAAGTATTTCGGCACAGATGGTGTGCGCGGCAAAGTCGGCGAATACCCGATCACCCCTGACTTCGTGATGAAATTGGGTTGGGCTGCAGGCAAAGTGCTCTCCAAGAAGGGCACCAAAAAGGTGCTGATTGGCAAAGATACCCGTATCTCCGGTTACATGCTGGAATCCGCGCTGGAGGCGGGCCTCTCTGCGGCAGGCCTTAAGGCCATTCTGATGGGGCCCATGCCCACCCCGGCGGTTGCCTACCTGACTCGCACTTTCCGTGCCGAAGCTGGCATCGTCATCAGCGCCTCCCACAATCCATTCTATGACAACGGCATCAAGTTCTTCTCCGCCGACGGCACCAAGCTGCCTGATGATGTCGAGCTGGCTATCGAAGCCGAGTTGGATCACGAGCTCAAGTGTGTCGAGTCGGCCGAACTTGGTAAAGCGGTGCGCATTGATGATGCCGCCGGTCGCTATATCGAATTCTGCAAGAGCACCTTCCCCTCCCACATGAATCTGGATGGGGTGAAAATGGTGGTGGACTGCGGTCATGGCGCTACTTACCACATTGCGCCGTCGGTTTTCCGCGAGCTGGGGGCTGAAGTGATCACCATGGGCTGTGCCCCGGATGGCCTCAATATCAACGATGGTGTTGGTTCGACTGCGCCTGACGCTCTGGTTGCCAAGGTGCTGGAGTGCAAGGCTGATCTGGGGGTTGCCTTTGATGGTGACGGTGACCGTCTGATCATGGTTGACCATACCGGCTATCTCATCGACGGTGATGAAGTGCTCTATATCATCGCACGGGATGCCTTGCGCAACGGTCGTCTCAAGGGCGGTGTCGTCGGTACCCTGATGGCCAACATGGGTCTGGAACTGGCGCTGCAAACCCTGGGTATTCCGTTTGCCCGTGCCAAGGTGGGTGACCGCTATGTGCTGGAGATGATGGAAGAGAAGGGCTGGCGTATCGGTGGCGAGAACTCCGGCCACATCATCTGCCTGGATCAGACCACTACGGGTGATGGCATCGTAGCCGCCTTGCAGGTGCTTACCGCCATGCGCAGCGCCGAGATGCCGCTTGCCAAGCTGCGCTCCGGCATGAGCAAGTTCCCGCAGGTGCTGGTGAATGTTCGCTTTGCCGAAGGCAAGGATCCGCTGGCCGCTGATGCTGTCATGGCTGAGGTTGCCAAGGTGGAACAGGAGCTGGCTGGTCGTGGTCGCGTACTGTTGCGTAAATCAGGTACCGAACCGCTGATCCGGGTCATGGTCGAAGGGGAGCATGAACAGCAGGTGCGTGACATGGCTCAGCGCATCGCCAAGCAGGTTGAATCGGCGTTTTAATGAACAACCAGGGCGGCTTTTTAGCCGCCCTGGTTGTATCTTGTTCAAACGATTCAAAAATTTAAAAATAGCACTTGTCAGCTGAGCATCCTCTGGATATTATCAGCCCCGCTTTCGCAAGGGAGTTGCCGATGGGACATCGCAAGCCGTTTGTAGCAGCCAACTGGAAGTTGTACGGTAGTAAGTCGCAGTTAGAGCAGTTTACGAGTCAGTGTCTAAGCGGCGTTGACGGAAATGTAGATGTGGTTCTCTGTCCTTCCCATGTGCATCTCGACTTTAGCGCTTCACTGCTCAATGAGCAGAAGGTAATAAAGTTGGGGGCTCAGAATGTGAGTCAGCACGCGACCGGCGCTTACACTGGAGAAATCTCGTGTCAGATGCTGGTTGAGGCAGGGTGTCGTTACGTATTGGTAGGGCACTCCGAGCGCAGGCGTCTCTTTGGTGAGACCAGTTTTATCGTCGCAGAGAAGTTTGCGGCAGCCAGAGCGGCAGGCTTGATTCCCATCCTATGTTTAGGTGAATCAGGTGCGGCCAGGCAGGCGAGAAGAGCCTTCGAGGTGATCGCTGAAGAGCTGGATATCGTCATAGAGAAAAATGGCGCGATGGCTTTCGATAATGCTATCATCGCCTACGAGCCGATTTGGGCTGTAGGTACAGGTAAATGCGCCACACCCGAGCAGGCACAAGAGGTTCATTCCTTTATACGTGGTCGCTTGGCGGAGGATACTCCGGTAATAGGTGAGAAAGTTAGAATCATCTATGGTGGGAGCGTAACGCCGAGCAACGCGAGAGATTTGTTTGCACAGCCCGACATCGATGGCGGACTGATTGGCGGAGCAAGCCTCGATAGCGATGCGTTTTTAGGAATTGTTGAAGCGGCAAAGGGTGCAAGTTAAATGTACGAGATTCTTTTAGTCGTTTATCTGCTGGTTTCACTGGCTCTGATTGGTCTGGTGATGATTCAGCAAGGTAAAGGGGCTGATATGGGCGCCTCCTTCGGTGCAGGGGCATCGAACACAGTATTCGGCTCCGGTGGTTCAGGCAGTTTCCTGACCCGAACAACAGCAATTTTGGCTACTCTGTTTTTCGTTATCAGCCTGGTGCTCGGATCTATGTCCAGCAACAAGGTAAAGCAGGGTAGTGAATGGGAAAATCTGCAACAAACCCAACAGGTTGAGCAGACCAAAGCGCCAGTGAAGAAAGATACTGACGTTCCCGAGTAAGAGTTTTGCCGTGGTGGTGGAATTGGTAGACACGCTATCTTGAGGGGGTAGTGCTCTAGGGTGTGCGGGTTCGAGTCCCGCCCACGGCACCAATTAAGCAGTGAGCTCGGGAAGCCGAGTGTATTATAGCCAGTCAGTCTTGTATCGAGAGAGTGAAGTGGCTATAATCTCGCACGATTTCGGACGCGGGGTGGAGCAGCATGGTAGCTCGTCGGGCTCATAACCCGAAGGTCGTCGGTTCAAATCCGGCCCCCGCAACCAAATTTCACGCATTTCCTACGCTCAGGAAGGCGGTCGCTGCGAGGCGACAATCAGGGTAAAGCGCCAAGCCCCGATTTGACATCGGGGCTTTTTGTTATGTGCAATTTACTCTGAATCGATATCTATCTGGGCTTTATGCCCTTTTTTTGTTTTTCGGAGGGTGACTTTGGCTACGTTGGAACAACGTTTGACCGATCTGCTCGAGGCTCCGGTCGTTGCCTTGGGTTTTGAACTTTGGGGTATTGAGTTTATCCGTGCGGGTAAACACTCCACCTTGCGTGTCTATATCGACGGCGAGCAGGGTGTGACTGTCGAGAACTGTGCTGAGGTCAGCCATCAGGTTGGCGCCATCATGGACGTCGAAGATCCCATCACCGAGGAGTACTACCTCGAGGTGTCCTCCCCAGGCCTGGATCGTCCCCTGTTCAAGGTTGCCCATTTCGAAAAATACGTTGGCCAAGAGGCGGCGGTAACGCTTCGGATGGCAACAAACAACCGCCGCAAGTTCAAAGGCGTAATCAAAGCTGTGCAAGGCGACATGATCACCCTGACAGTAGATGGTAAGGACGACGTGTTGGCTTTCACCAATATCCAAAAAGCGAACATAGTGCCGAACTTTGGTTAACGAGGCTATCGGATATGAATAAAGAGATTTTGCTGGTCGTTGACGCAGTATCCAACGAGAAAGCGGTACCCCGCGAGAAGATCTTCCAGGCTCTGGAAACCGCGCTGGCGACTGCGACCAAGAAGAAATATGAAGGCGAGATTGAAGTTCGGGTCGAAATCGATCGCAAGACCGGTGACTACGACACTTATCGCCGCTGGGTAGTCATTGCGGATCAAGCCGCGATGGAGAACCCCTATGCTGAAATCACCCTGGAAGCGGCACAAATTGATCAGCCGGATATCCAGATCGGTGAGTATGTTGAAGACCAGATTGACTCTGTGACCTTCGACCGTATCACTACCCAGACCGCCAAGCAGGTTATCGTGCAGAAAGTGCGCGAAGCCGAGCGTTCACAAGTAGTTGATCAGTTTAAAGATAAAGAAGGCACCATCATCAGTGGTGTAGTCAAGAAGAGCAACCGCGACAACGTCATCCTGGATCTGGGCAGCAATGCTGAAGCAGTGATCTTCCGTGATGACATGCTGCCACGTGAAACCTTCCGCCCGGGCGACCGTGTCCGTGGCCTGCTCTACGCAGTACGTCCGGAAGCCCGCGGTTCCCAGCTGTTTGTCAGCCGTTCCAGCCCGGACTTCCTGAAAGAGCTGTTCCGTATCGAAGTACCGGAGATCGGTGAAGAGATGATCGAAATCATGGGCGCTGCCCGTGATCCGGGTTCCCGCGCCAAGATCGCGGTGAAGACCAATGATCGTCGTATCGACCCGATCGGTGCCTGTATCGGTATGCGTGGTGCCCGTGTGCAAGCTGTCTCCGCCGAGCTGAGCGGTGAGCGTGCAGACATCGTGCTGTACGATGACAACCCGGCCCAGTACGTGATCAATGCCATGGCACCTGCCGATGTGGCTTCCATCATCGTTGATGAAGACAACCACACCATGGATATCGCCGTGGAAGCTGCCAACCTGGCTCAGGCCATCGGTCGCAATGGTCAGAACGTGCGTCTGGCCTCCCAGCTGACCGGTTGGGAGCTGAACGTGATGACCGTTGAGGACATGCGTGCCAAGCACCAGGCCGAAAACGACCGCATCATGAACCTGTTCACCAGCACCCTGGATATCGATGACGATTTCGCCGGTCTGCTGATGGAAGAGGGCTTCTCTACCCTGGAAGAGATCGCCTTTGTACCGGTCAACGAGCTGCTGGCTATCGACGGTCTGGATGAAGACATGGTCGAAGAGCTGCGCAAGCGCGCCAAAGATGCCCTGACTACCAAGGCACTGGCCAAAGAAGAGTCTTTCGATGGCGTTGAGCCGTCCGAAGAGCTGCTCAATCTGAACGGTCTGAGCCGCGAACTGGCTTACGCTCTGGCGGGCCGTGGCGTGGGCACCCTGGAAGATTTGGCTGAGCAAGGTATCGATGACCTTGCTGATATTGAAGGGCTGACTGCCGAGAAGGCAGGTGAGCTCATTATGGCTGCTCGAAATATCTGTTGGTTCGGAGAAGAGCAGTCCGAGTAAGATCAAACGGAGGAAAATGAATGGCAGAAGTATCAGTCAAACAACTTGCCACTGACATCGACACACCGGTTGATCGTCTTCTCCAGCAGTTTGTCGATGCCGGTATCAGCAAGAGCAAGGCCGACGACATGGTCAGCGAGTCTGAGAAACAGGCTCTGCTGGCACACCTGAAGAAACAGCATGGAGGTGACGAGGTCGCCGCTCCTGCCCGCATGACCTTGCAGCGCAAAACCAAGAGCACCATCAGTGTTCAGGGGACTGGCGGCAAGAACAAGGAAGTGCAGGTAGAAGTGCGCAAGTCTCGCACCTATGTAAGACGCTCGGCGCTGGAAGATGAACAGCGTCAGGCGGAAGCCGAGGAAACAGCGCGTTTGGAAGCAGAAGAAAAAGCTCGTCGCGAGGCCGAAGAGAAGGCTCGCCTCGAAGCTGAAGAGAAGGCTCGCCGTGAGGCTGAGCAAGCTCGTCGTGAAGCTGAGGAAAAGGCGCGGATCGAGGCACAATCAAAGGCTCGACAGGCTTCACAGCCCGCCAAAGCAGCCAGTAGCACAGCTCAGCAAGAGGCAGAAAAGATGGCCAAGCGCGAAGCAGAAGAACTGAAGCGCCAACAGGAACAAACAGCTTTGAAAAAAGCTGAAGAACTCGCCGCGAAGAAAGCCGAAGAGGCTCGTCTCATGGCGGAACAGAACGCAGCCCGCTGGGCTGAAGAAGAGGCCGCTCGCGCCAAAGAGAGCAGCGACTACCATCTGACCACCAACAAGCATGCGCAAGCCGCAGAAGACGAGTTGGATCGGAAAGAAGAGACCAGCCGCCGCACTGCCGCAGCTGCCAAGGCACCGAAGAAAGCCGGTCGTCGTGAAGATGATCGTGACTCTCGCAACCCGCGTGCCCGTAAAGGCAAGCGCGGCAAGGTCGCCATGCCGAACGCCATGAAGCACGGCTTCAACAAGCCGGCTGCCGTGGTGAACCGCGACGTCGTCATCGGTGAGACCATCACTGTGGCCGAGCTGGCCAACAAGATGGCCGTCAAGGGCGTTGAAGTCATCAAGGTGATGATGAAGATGGGTGCCATGGCCACCATCAACCAGGTGATCGACCAGGAGACCGCTCAGCTGGTCGCCGAGGAGATGGGTCACAAGGTTGTGCTGCGTCGTGAGAACGAGCTGGAAGAGGCGGTACTGTCCGATCGTGACGAGACCTCCGAAGCCAAGCCGCGCGCACCGGTCGTTACCATCATGGGTCACGTTGACCATGGTAAGACCTCGCTGCTCGACTACATTCGTAAAGCCAAGGTTGCTGCTGGCGAAGCCGGTGGTATTACCCAGCATATCGGTGCTTACCACGTCCAGACCGACAGTGGCATGATCACCTTCCTGGATACCCCGGGTCACGCTGCGTTTACCTCCATGCGTGCTCGTGGTGCCAAGGCGACCGATATCGTTGTTCTGGTTGTTGCAGCTGACGACGGCGTGATGCCGCAAACCATCGAAGCTATCCAGCACGCCAAGGCGGCCGGTGTGCCGCTGGTTGTTGCGGTCAACAAGATCGACAAGCCTGAAGCGGATCCGGATCGCGTCAAGACCGAACTGGCCCGTTACAACGTCATGTCCGAAGATTGGGGTGGAGACTGCCAGTTCGTGCACGTATCGGCCAAGTCTGGCGAAGGCATCGACGACCTGCTGGAAGCCATCCTGATTCAGGCTGAAGTACTGGAGCTGAAAGCGGTGGTTGACGGCATGGCCAACGGCGTCGTGATCGAATCCTTCCTGGATAAAGGTCGTGGTCCGGTTGCTACCGTACTGGTACAAGAAGGTACTCTGCGTCAGGGCGACATCGTTCTGTGTGGTCTCGAGTACGGCCGTGTTCGCGCCATGCGTGACGAACTGGGTCGCGAGATCAAGGAAGCGGGTCCGTCCCTGCCGGTGGAAATTCTGGGTCTGTCCGGCGTTCCCTCTGCCGGTGACGAAGCCACCGTTGTCCGTGACGAGAAGAAAGCCCGTGAAGTGGCGCTCTATCGTCAGGGCAAGTTCCGCGAAGTCAAGCTGGCTCGCCAGCAGAAGGCCAAGCTGGAAAACATGTTCGCCAACATGACCGAGGGCGAAGTGTCCGAAGTGAACGTGGTGATCAAGGCCGACGTACAAGGTTCTGTGGAAGCGATCTGCGATGCGCTGGTCAAACTCTCCACCGACGAAGTGAAGGTGAAGATCGTGGGTTCCGGCGTAGGTGGTATCACCGAAACCGACGCGACCCTGGCTGCTGCTTCCAGCGCCATCCTGGTTGGTTTCAACGTCCGTGCCGACGCTTCTGCGCGCAAGGTCATCGAATCCGAGAGCCTGGATCTGCGTTACTACTCCGTCATCTATGACCTGATCGACGAAGTGAAGCAGGCCATGAGCGGCAAGCTGGCCCCTGAGTATCGTCAGGAAATCATCGGTCTGGCTGAAGTGCGTAGCGTCTTCAAGTCTCCGAAGTTCGGCGCCGTTGCCGGCTGTATGGTTACCGAAGGTGTGGTCAAGCGTTCCAACCGTATCCGCGTTCTGCGTGACAACGTGGTTATCTATGAAGGCGAGCTGGAATCCCTGCGCCGCTTCAAGGATGACGTCAACGAAGTTCGCAACGGCTACGAGTGTGGTATCGCGGTCAAGAACTACAACGACGTGCGCGAAGGCGACCAGATCGAAGTTTACGAGACTGTTGAAATCCAACGGACTCTGTAAGCCGAGAGTTAGACAAAATAGGGGGCCGCGGCCCCCTTTTATCGCAGGATAGAATATGGCCAGAGAATTCAGCCGGACCCGTCGGGTCGGACAGCAGATCCAGCGTGAAATCGCGCTGATCCTGCAGCGCGAGGTGAAAGACCCGCGCATCGGCATGGTGACCGTTTCCGATGTGGAAGTGTCCCGTGACCTCAACTATGCCAAGATTTACGTCACCTTCTTGCAGCTGGAAAATGATGCCGAGCGCATCAAGGAAGGCTTGCAGGGTCTGACCGAAGCAGCCGGATATATCCGTAGTCTGCTGGGCAGTGCCATGCGTCTGCGCGTGGTGCCAGAGCTGCGTTTCTACTACGACCAGACCCTGGTCGAGGGGATGCGTCTCTCCAACCTGGTGACCAACACTGTGCGTGAAGACAAGCGTCGCATGGCCGAATCCGGCCGTGACGAAGAAGCTGAATCCGCACCGGATGACACGACTGAGGATAAAGCCTGAGATGACCCGAAGACGTCGTTTCAAGGGCCGTGATGTGCACGGCATTCTGCTGCTGGACAAGCCGACCGGCCTGACCTCCAACGATGTGTTGCAGAAGGTCAAGCGCATCTACAACGCCGCCAAGGCCGGTCACACCGGCGCACTGGATCCGCTGGCGACCGGCATGCTGCCGATCTGCCTCGGCGAGGCCACCAAGTTCTCCCAGTATCTGCTGGAAGCGGACAAACGCTATGAGGTGACCGCCAAACTGGGCGAGCGCACCAACACCAGCGACTCCGACGGTGAGGTGGTCTCCACCCGTCCGGTGAACGTGGCTGTCGGTACCCTGATCGAGGCGCTGGACCAGTTCCGTGGCCCCATCATGCAGGTGCCGTCCATGTACTCCGCACTCAAGCACAACGGCCGTCCGCTCTACGAATATGCCCGCGAAGGCATCGAGATTGAGCGTGAAGCCCGTCCCATCACCGTATTCGAGCTCAAACTGCTGAGCTTCGAAGGTGATGAAGTGCGCCTTGAAGTGCACTGCAGCAAAGGCACCTACATCCGCTCTCTGGTGGATGATCTGGGTGAAGTGCTGGGCTGTGGTGCCCACGTGACTCAGTTGCGCCGTACCCAGGTGGCCAGCTACCCGTATGAGCGGATGCTGACTCTGGAGCAACTCGAGTGCATCTTCGAGCAAGCCAAGGCCGAGAGCATCCCGCCGCGCGAGCAGCTGGATCCGCTGTTGTTGCCGATGGACACCGCCGTAGCAAGCTTGCCCGAGGTGAACATGCTGGCGGTTGTGGCTGCCTATGTGAATCAGGGCCAAGCCGTGCAGGTGGCGGGTGCGCCGCAAAGCGGTCAGGTTCGCATGACGGTCGGCCCGGAGCGCGAGTTCATCGGGGTTGGCGAGATTGATGATGATGGCCGCGTCGCTCCCAAGCGACTGGTGCGTTATCACGACGAGGAGTGATCCTCAGGCGGTATCAGCACGTCTTTCCCGTTTCGCCTCTTTATCGTTGCGAAAAGGGGCTGGGACGATTATGATACCGCCCTCATTTCACGGCTGAATTAGAGATTGGCTGTGAACCTTTAAACACTCTACTGGAGTATTACCATGTCTCTAAATGCTGAGATCAAAGCTCAAATCGTTGCTGACAACGCTCGTTGCGCCAACGACACCGGTTCCCCCGAAGTGCAAGTTGCCCTGCTGACTGCCCAGATCAACCATCTGCAAGGTCACTTCAAAGAGCACTCCAAGGACCACCACGGTCGTCGCGGTCTGCTGCGCATGGTTTCCCAGCGTCGTAAGCTGCTGGACTACCTGAAGCGTAAAGATTCCGAGCGTTATGCTGCTCTGATCGCCAAGCTGGGTCTGCGTCGTTAATCGACCATCAGATTTCGCGAAAAAGGGGAACCGTCAGGTTCCCCTTTTTTATTGCTCTTCAAGCCGTTGCCTGCCTCACAGAATTTGCGTCGCCGCTTACCTTTTGCATCGAATCAAGTATACTTGTGCGCGAATTTAAAGAGCCAAATTGTAAAAAGGAAATTCACGTGAATCCTATTGTAAAGTCATTCCAGTACGGTCAACACACCGTCACTCTGGAAACCGGTGTGATGGCCCGTCAAGCCACTGCGGCCGTTATGGTCAGCATGGACGATACCTGCGTATTTGTGACCGTAGTCGGCAAGAAAGAGGCCGATCACGGCCGTGATTTCTTCCCGCTGACCGTCAACTACCAGGAGCGTACCTATGCTGCTGGTCGTATCCCGGGTGGTTTCTTCCGTCGTGAAGGCCGTCCGAGCGAAGGCGAGACCCTCATCTCCCGTCTGATCGACCGTCCTATTCGTCCGCTGTTCCCGGAAGGCTTCCTCAATGAGGTTCAGGTCGTTGCGACTGTAATGTCCGTGAATCCGGCCGTATCCCCCGACATCGTTGCCATGATCGGTGCCTCTGCTGCACTGGCCATCTCCGGTATCCCGTTTGGTGGCCCGATCGGTGCTGCTCGCGTGGGTTACATGAATGGTCAGTATGTGCTGAACCCGACCACCACCGAACTGCCGCAGAGCGATCTGGATCTGGTAGTTGCCGGTACTGCCAATGCCGTGCTGATGGTTGAGTCCGAAGCGGCCATCCTTTCCGAAGAAGTGATGCTGGGCGCCGTGGTATACGGTCACGAGCAGATGCAGACCGTGATCAATGCGATCAACGAGTTTGCCGCTGCCGTCGGCACCAAGCCGTGGGACTGGACTCCGCCTGCCGTCAACGAAGCGCTGAAAGCCAAGGTTGCCGAGCTGGCGAGCGCCGAACTGGGTGAAGCCTACCGCATCACCGAGAAGGCAGTTCGTTACGAAACCATCGCGGCCATCAAGGGTCGTGTGGTTGAGCAAGTTATCGCTTCCGGTGTGGAAGAAGATGCCAAGAAGATCGGCGAAGAGTTCCACAGCCTGGAAAGCCGCATCGTTCGTGGTCGCGTAGTACGTGGTGAGCCGCGTATCGATGGTCGCGATCCGGAAATGATCCGCGCCCTGAGCGTAGGTACCGGTATTCTGCCCCGTGCCCACGGTTCTGCCCTGTTCACCCGTGGTGAAACTCAGGCCATCGTGGTCGCCACTCTGGGGACCGAGCGTGATGCCCAGAACATCGACGAGCTGACCGGCAACCGTGCCGATCGCTTCATGCTGCACTACAACTTCCCGCCATACTGTGTCGGTGAGACCGGCATGATGGGTAGCCCGAAGCGTCGTGAAATCGGTCACGGCCGTCTGGCCAAGCGCGGCGTTGCTGCCGTGATGCCGAGCGCTGCCGAGTTCCCGTACGTGGTGCGCGTGGTCTCTGAAATTACCGAATCCAACGGTTCCTCCTCCATGGCGTCTGTCTGTGGTTCCTCTCTGGCGCTGATGGATGCCGGTGTGCCGATCAAGGCCTCCGTTGCCGGTATCGCCATGGGTCTGGTGAAGGAAGAAGAAGGTTTCGTCGTGCTGTCCGACATTCTGGGTGACGAAGATCATCTGGGCGACATGGACTTTAAGGTAGCCGGTACCACCGAAGGTGTGACCGCGCTGCAGATGGACATCAAGATCGAAGGTATCACCAAAGAGATCATGGAGATTGCTCTGAAGCAAGCTCGTGGCGCTCGTCTGCACATCCTGAAAGTGATGGACGAAGCTATCCAGGCTCCCCGTGCCCAGATCTCCGATTTCGCACCGCGTATCCACACCATCAAGATCAATCCCGAGAAGATCAAGGACGTGATCGGTAAGGGTGGTTCCGTGATCCGTGCGCTGACCGAAGAGACCGGCACCAACATCGAGCTGGATGATGACGGTACTGTACGTATCTCCGCCGTGGCCAACGAAGCCGCCATGGAAGCGATCCGTCGCATCGAGGCCATCACCGCCGAGATCGAAGTGAACCGCATCTATGAAGGTAAAGTTGTTCGTCTGGCCGATTTCGGTGCATTCGTCAACATTCTGCCGGGCAAAGATGGTCTGGTACACATCTCCCAGATCACCGACGCTCGCGTGCAGAACGTGGCTGACCACCTGACCATCGGTGACGTGGTCAAGGTGAAGGTTCTGGAAGTAGACCGTCAGGGCCGCGTACGTCTCTCCATCAAGGAAGCGAACGCCCCGACCGAAGCAGCTGCACCTGCTGCTGACGCCGCTCCGGCCGCTGAAGAAGCGCCTGCTGCAGAGTAATTTGCTCGCCTGATACCGGATTGGTTCCGGTTGATGTAAAAAGTCCGGCTCCCCAATGGGAGCCGGACTTTTTTATGGTCAAAACGCGCGATAAGGGATTACTTGCCGAGAATGGCGTATTGCATCTCTTGTAAGGGGAGCACATGACGGGCTGCTCCCAGCTTGATCGCCTCCTTGGGCATGCCGAAGACCACGCAGGAGGCCTCATCCTGGGCATAGGTGTTGGCACCCGCATCCAGCATCTCGCGCAATCCCCGGGCACCGTCATCCCCCATGCCGGTCATGATGATGCCGGTGGCATTCTTGCCGGCATATTTGGCGACGGAGCGAAACAGCACATCCACCGACGGGCGATGACGGTTGATAAGCGGCCCGTCGACCACCTCGACGTGATAGTAGGCACCGCTGCGCTTGAGCAGCATATGCTTGCCTCCGGGGGCTATCAGCGCCAGCCCCGGGATCACCCGGTCATTGTTCCTCGCCTCCCGCACTTCTATCTGGCAGACCCCGTTCAGGCGTTCGGCAAACATGGCGGTAAATTTCTCTGGCATGTGCTGCACGATGACGATACCGGGGCTGACCCTGGGCAAGGCAGTCAGCACGGCTTCCAGCGCCTGGGTACCGCCGGTCGAGGTGCCGATGGCGATGAGCCGCTCGGTGGTTTGTGCCATGGCGTGCTGGTTGGGTGCCAGCATGGCATCTGCGTTGAGTTTGGTGCTGACCGGCACAGAGGAGGGCTTGCCCACGCGCTTGAGATTGGCCTGGGCCGCAGCACGTACTGCCATAGCCAGGTCGTGGGCAGATTCTTGCAGAAAGCTTTTTATCCCCATGGTCGGCTTGGTGATGATGTCCACCGCGCCGGCAGCCATTGCCTGCAAGGTTGTCTCGGCCCCCTTTTCGGTGAGGGAGGAGCAGATCACCACCGGGGTGGGATGCTCTGCCATGATCTTGGTGAGAAAGGTGATGCCATCCATACGGGGCATCTCCACATCGAGCACTATGACGTCAGGCCACTCTTTCTTCAGCTTTTCCTGGGCAAACAGGGGATCCGATGCTGTGGCGATCACCCGGATATCAGGCTCCTGCTCCAGCACCGCTTGCAATACCTGTCTGACCACGGCGGAATCATCCACCAGCATGACCCGGATCTGCTTCATTCTCGCGACTCCCGTTGATGTGGCAGACGATGATGGCGGAGCCAGACACTGCCGTTGCTGAGCTCAAAGAGCAAGCTTCGGTGGCCGCTATGGCCAAGATGATGAGCCTTGATATCAAGGCCAAGGTGTCGGGTCAGCTGCCAGGCTGCCTGAATATTTTTGGCGGCGACATTGTTGTCGCTCTGTGCGTATTGAGGCTCGGTAAACATGTTGCCACCCCCGAACAACTTGGCCTCATATTCATGGATGGGGGCGGGATAGTGACTGGCCGCTTGCAGCAGCAAGGCGAGGGCCTCATCGGCATAGCGCCCATCCAGCTTGGCAGAGGGATTTCGCCGACTTGGCAGCATGTAGTGACACATTCCTCCCTGCTTCTGCTCCGGATGCCACAAGGTGATGGCAATACAGGAGCCCAGTACGGTTCTGACCACCACATCCTCCTTGCCAAAGAAGAGCTCTCCCGGTTGCAGGATCACCTCCCGTGCCATGACTTATCTCTTCTGATAGATGGAAGGAGAGACAAGCTGCAGGCCGTGGTGCAGGCCATGCAGGCTCTCGGCGTGGCTCACCAGCAGGTAGCCACCGGGTTTGAGTCTGGGTACCAGCCGCTGCAATACTTGCCCTTTGGTCTCCTTGTTGAAGTAGATCATCACGTTTCTGATGAAGATGACGTCAAACATGCCGATGTCCGGCAGATCCTGATTGAGGTTGATCTGCATGAACTGCACCTTGTCCCGCAACTTGCGATCGATGATGAAGATGCCCTCCTGCAGGCCCACACCCTTGAGGCAATATTTCATCAAAAAGGGCAGTGGAATATTTTGCGCCCGCTCGATGGGGTAGCGACCGCTCATCGCCTGTTCCAGCACCCTGGACGAGATATCGGAGGCCAGGATCTCCCAGTTGAAGGTGCTGCGTTTTTCCGCGAGGGTCATGGCCAGGCTGTAGGGCTCCTCGCCGGATGAGCTGGCAGCGCTCCAGACCCGCAGCGATTGCTCGGGCGGGAGCGCTGAGACTATCTCCCGCGTCAGAAACTCGAAGTGTTTGGGCTCCCTGAAAAAGTAGGTTTCGTTGGTGGTAAGGAGATCAAGCGCCAGCTGCAGTTCGCTGCTGCGATCGTTCATGATGAGCTGGAAATAGTCGTCATAACTATCAAGCTCATAGTGGCAGAGCCGTTTTGCCAGGCGGCTGGCCACCAGCGCCTTCTTGGCTGGAGACAGCTCTATCCCCGCCGTTTGATGAAGCCAGCGTTGGAAACGGGAGAACTCATCATCATGCAGCTGGGTTTGATACAAAAAACAGTCCCTCTACCTGTGGTGTCGGAGATGGGAGAGGCAACGCCTCTCCCGTGACTAGAACCGGACAAAATCGCCATCGCCCGTGGGGCGTTGGACTGTGGCGGCTCGTTCCCGACTGTTGGCAGTGCTCTCGTTCATAAAGCGACCTCGGGTATTGGGGTGAAGATGCGAGGTGGCTGCTTTACCTTCTTTGGCATGGGCCTCCAGGGTAAAGAACTCCATGGCCAGCTGCAGCTGTTCCGCCTGACTGCTCATCTCTTCTGCTGTGGCAGCCAGCTCTTCGCTGCAAGAGGCATTCTGCTGGGTAACCTGACTCAACTGGTTCATGGCCTGATTGATCTGGCTGACACCGGTGGATTGCTCTACCGAAGCGGCACTGATCTCCTGCACCAGATCCGAGGTCTTGTTGATGGAGGGCACCATTTGATCGAGCAGGCGACCTGCTTTTTCCGCCATCTCGACACTGCTGGAGGCCAGCTCGCCAATCTCCTGTGCTGCCACCTGGCTGCGTTCGGCCAGTTTGCGCACCTCCGCGGCCACTACGGCAAAGCCTTTGCCGTGATCGCCAGCCCGCGCCGCTTCGATAGCCGCGTTGAGCGCCAGCAGATTGGTCTGGTAGGCGATGTCATCGATGATGCCAATCCGTCTGGCGATCTGTTTCATGGCATCCACAGTCAGTTTGACCGCTTCTCCTCCCTCTACGGCCTCTTTGGCTGCCTTGCTGGCCATGCCATCGGTGACCTGGGCATTGTCGGTATTCTGGTTGATGCTGGCGCTCATCTGCTCGATGGAAGCGCTGGTCTCCTCCATGCTGGAGGCTTGTTCACTGCTGGATTGGCTGATCGACTGGGCGGTCGCGCTTACCTGCTCGGCGGCACTGGAGAGGTTGTCAGAGGCGCCGCGCACTTCGGTGACGATGTTGGTGAGCGAAGCGATGGTCTTGTTGAGCGCATCCTTGGTGGTGCCAAACACGCCGGGGTAGTCCGCCTCAATCTGTTGGGTCAGGTCACCTTTTGCCAGACATTGCACGACCCGGATGACGTCGTTGAGGGTGCTATCGATCACTTCGGCAATCTGGTTGATCCCTTCTCCCATCGTCTGAAAGAAGCCGCTCTTGCCAGCAAGTTCCATCCTGCGGTGCAGCTCGCCATTGATCACGGCCTGCACAATGTCGGACATCTCTTTCTCTATCATTACCTCCTTGGTTCTGTCGGCCCATTCGACCACGGATCCCAACCGTTCTCCGGTATCGTTGAAGACCGGATTGGCGATCAGGGAGAAGGTGCGTCCCCCCAGCTGTATCTGGGTGCGGTAGGTGTTGTTGAGTTTGGCCAGCATGGCGCGCTGATGGCCGGGATTTTTATGAAAGCTGTCGATGTTGGCGCCCATCAGCTGATTGGCGTTGAAGCTGTAGAGCTCTTTCTTGATGTCGGTCTCAGCCTGATTGAGCATGCCGGTCACTGCCTCGTTCATATAGATAATGTCGAGGTTGGTATCGGCAATCATCACGTTGGTGCTGGCGCAGTCGAGGGCTTTGCGAACCAGCTGGTTCTCATGGAGCAATACCTGGTTCTTTTTAATGTCGTTGCGGCTCTGTTCCAGCTTGTCACTGAGCAAGGTGACCACCTCGTTGATGGCATGTCCTACTTCACGCAAGGGGCTATCCATACCGGAAAGATCGAGTGGTGCTGGAACCTGCTCTGCCAGGACTGCGTGTTGCAGCTGGCCTATTGCGTCGAGTAACTGGGTCCGCTGTCTCACTTCGGTGGCATTGTCTCCGAAGAGTTTTCCTAAGAGTGATTGGGTCATGAGCGTTTCCTTATGCTGCATGTCGTGGTGTATGGAGGCCTGTTCAGGAGGGTTGCAGGTTGCCTTGTGGCAACCTTGCCTGTAGCTGGGCCAGTTCGTTGAGTTGAGCCATCTCATCGAGTGATAACACTTTCCCGGTATCGATGAGGATGACGAATTTGCCGTTGACCTTGCCCATGCCGCTGATGAAATCGGCTCGGATGCGGGCACCAAAACTGGGTGGGGGCTCGATATCTGCTTGTGGGATACCCAGTACTTCCGATACGGAATCCACCACAACGCCAATATCCTGACCTACAGGTTCATCGCCCTGCGGGGCCATCCCCTCAATAATGACGATGCAACTGCGGCGAGTGATGACCGAAGGTGCATTGCCAAAGCGGGCATTCAGGTCGACGACCGACACTACCGCTCCTCTGAGGTTGATTACGCCACGAATAAAACCCGGCATCATCGGAACCGGAGTGATATTGCCGTATTCGATGATCTCTTTGACCCCCAGAATATTGATGGCGAACATCTCGTTGTTGATCAGAAATGTCAGGTACTGGGCATCGCCACTGTTCTCGTTAGCGGCCGCTGATGGCACCGTGATGTCGGTGGATGTATGCATGGTCGCCTCCGGTTAAAAGCGGACAAAATCCGCGTCATCAATGGAATGGGATGATGGTTGACTGGGCTGGCTGGCCCGTTGTGGGGGGGCGATGAAACTGCCTCTGGGAGGCATGCCCTTGTGGCCGGTTTCATGGGGCCTGGTGTTGAGCTGCGCACTTTTTTCCAGAGCAAAAAAGGCCATGGTTTGCTGCAGTTCGCTGGCTTGCGAGCTCATCTCTTCGGCCGTGGCCGCCAGCTCCTCGCTGCTGGCCGCATTCTGCTGTGTCACCTGATTAAGCTGGTTCATGGCCAGACTGATCTGGTTGGCTGCGCTGGCCTGTTCCCCGGAAGCAGCATTGATCTCTTGTACCAGATCAGAGGTTTTGCGAATGGAGGGGACGATCCTCTCCAGCAGGTTGCCAGCCCGCTCTGCCTTGCTGACGCTGTCGGAGGAGAGCTCGCCAATCTCCTGCGCAGCGATCTGGCTGCGCTCTGCCAGTTTTCTCACTTCGGCAGCAACCACCGCGAAGCCTTTGCCATGCTCTCCGGCGCGAGCCGCCTCGATGGCGGCGTTGAGGGCAAGCAGGTTGGTTTGGTAGGCAATGTCGTCGATGATGCTGACTTTCTTGGCGATTTGCTGCATGGCGGTCACCGTTTGTTGAACGGATTGGCCCCCTTCGGTGGCCTCCAGCACCGAGTTGCTGGCCATGCTGTCGGTGATCTTGGCGTTCTCGGTGTTCTGATTGATGCTGGCGCTCATCTGCTCGATAGAGGCGCTGGTCTCTTCAACGCTGGCTGCTTGCTCGCTGGTGGCCTGGCTCAATGCCTGCGCCGTATTGCTCACCTGATTGGAGGCATTGGTCAGGTTGTCGGCGGCGTTGCGTACCTCTTCGATGATATTGGTCAGCGCAGTGATGGTCCGGTTGAGGCCGTCTTTGGTCTGGCCAAAAATTCCTGGATAGGGCTCATCGATCCGTTGGGTCAGGTCACCCTTGGAGAGCGCGGTGGCGATGCGCATCACATCTTCCAGGCTGGTATCTGTCACATGGGAGAGGCGATTCAGCAGTTCGGATACCCGCTTGATATATCCTTGACGATCCTCCAGCGCAATCTTGTGGCTGAAGTCGCCCTGTTCGACAGCGGCGGTGACCAGCGTTTCGATATCCGTGATCAAGGCCCCCAGTTTCTTGACCATGTTATCCATCGCCATCAAGAGCTGACCCGCTTCATCGTTGGAGTCTATCTGGATCGATACATCCAGATTGCCATCGGCCAGACTATTGGCCACGCGCAGAGCCTGTTCGATGGGGGTGATGATGCTTTTGATTAGCAGCGTGCCAAACCAGGCTGCGAGTGCAATGCCGACCGCGATAACCACCGCCATGGTTATCAGCATGACGTCATACCAGGATTGCGCTGCGGTATATTCCGACTTGGCCACATTGAGCTGCAGGTTGACCAGCTCGGTGATTTTGTTGCCTATCGGGTCGATGGAGCCATAGAGGGCACCGTCAAAAGTGTTCAGCATGCCAGTAATCATGCCGTGCTGGGTGGCGAGGTATTTCTCCAGCTTGCCAATATCGGTATCGGCCGCGTTGAACAGGGTTGTCGCCTCGGCTGACAAACGCTGTTCATCTGGTGTGAGAGTGGTGGACTGGTAGTGATGCCACTCGTTTTTGATTGTCTGCTGTGCCTGTTGTATCTGCTTCAAAGCCTCTTCTGCCGGGATCAGCCCCGCATTGGCCTTGTTGAGGTTGTCGATGATCGAGACGGCATAGCTATCGGAGATAGTCTTCAGCTGCTTGAGGGGAACCACCCTGTCGTTGTAAACGCGCTGCAACCCGGTATTGCTGCTCTGCATGTTGTATAACCCGAGGCTGCCAACGGCCAGCAGCAGCAGGCAGAGCATGCAGAGCAGTACAATAAGACGCAATTTGATGGTGGAATTTTTTAACATGATGGTCCCCTCAGTTGATGCTGGATTGAGGCAGGTTGCGCGACACTGTCAATCTGTTGAGCTGACAGGATTCCTGAGTGATTGCGTGCTGGATCAGCGAAGGAATGTCGAGGATCAGGGCGACTTCTCCCCCCCCCAGAATGGTTGAACCACTAATGCCCTGCAGGCGCTGGAACAATTTCCCCAACGGTTTGATGACGGTCTGGAATTCTCCCAGCAGTTCATCCACTACCAGTCCGGATTTTTTGCCTGCATGGCTGACCACGACAATGTTCTCGCGCCGCCCCTTGCTGCCATTGGTATCGAAGTAGTGTTGCAGGCGGATAAAGGGCAGCACCTCGCCACGTAAATTGATGTAATTGCGACCCTGGGTATCGGCCAGTGCACTCTGGGTCAATTCAACGCACTCGATCACCATATCGAGGGGAATGACGTAGTGGGTGTCGCAGACTCGCACCAGGAAGCCGTCGATGATGGCAAGGGTAAGCGGCAGGCGGATCTGCACACGGGTTCCTTTTCCGGGGATGCTGTCCAGATCGACCGTGCCGCGCAGGGCAGTGATGTTGCGTTTGACGACATCCATACCCACCCCGCGACCGGAGAGGTTGGTTATCGCCTCGGCGGTAGAGAACCCCGGCTCGAAGATCAGGTTGTATATCTCCTGATCCGTCAGCGTGGTGGTTGAGCTGATCAGACCGCGCTCGATGGCTTTTTGCTGGATCTTGGCTTTGTTGAGACCAGCTCCATCATCCCGAATTTCGATGACGATACTGTTGGAGTCGTGATAGGCATTGAGATTCAGGGTGCCACGGGGGGATTTGCCTGCCAGCAGCCGTTGCTCTGCCGATTCGATGCCGTGATCCATCGAGTTTCTGACCAGATGCATCAGCGGATCGGCGATCTTCTCTACCACCGATTTGTCCAGTTCAGTCTCGGCTCCTGAGATCACCAGAGTGATATCCTTGTTCAGTTCCTGACTGACATCGCGCACCACCCGCTGGAAGCGGTTGAAGGTATCGCCGATAGGCACCATTCGCAGGCGCAGTGCACTGTCGCGGATCTCTTCCACCAGCATGGCAATGACTGAGGTGGCTTCCTGCAACTGGCTTTCGCGGGTGCGTTGGGCCAGCAGATTGGCTCCAGAACTGGCGACTACCAACTCCCCGACCAGATTGATTAGATCGTCCAGCTTGTCGGCATGCACCCTGACGTAACGGCCCTCTTTGCTCTTGCTCTCCTTGGTCTGGTTCTGTTTTTTCAGGGCGGCATCGACGACGGCTTCGTTGACAGCACCCTGCGCAATCAGGATTTCTCCGAGTTTGGGCGCTTGTTCTGCCGGGGTCGCTTGTTGTGCCTGTAGACCGCTTGCTAACTCCTCTGCAGTCAGGGCGCCGGTGTTGACCAGCAACTGCCCCAGCATGGCGCTATCTTCCGGCAGAGACTCGATCAGGTTGATGAACTCGGCGATCTTGCTGTGGGGCGGCAAGATGGTGATCTGGCAGTCATCTCTGACAAATTCAAAAACATCGCTGATGGCTGCCTTGTCTGCCTGCGAGTCGAAGTCTATCTCGTAGCCGAGGTAGCAATTCTCCGGATCGAACTGTTCCCAATCCGGTAGCGCCTGATGGATGGTCTCCACCGAGCATATGGTTCCGAGAGTGCCGAGATAGCGCAGAAATGCGGCCGGATCCATGCCATTGCGCAGCACATCGGGGCCAAAACGCAGGGAGATATGCCACAGGGAGGCGGAGCTGGTAATCCCTCCCTCTTTTTCGATTTTGGGTTCCGGCGTATGCACAGTATCTGGCAGCGTGGCATGGGGGACGCACTGATGACGGGTGAGGGTGAGCCTCAGCCGTTCATCCTGGTTGGCATCGCCCTCGCTTAACGTGCTGCCCTGTTCTGCAACGACACTGATGAGCGTCTGGATGTGGTCACAGCTCTCCAGCAGATCCTTGATCAGAGGAGAGGTGACGGTGAGCTGCTGATTGCGGATCTGGTCTAGCAGATCCTCGACGATATGGGTAAACCCGACGATGGGTTGCAGACCAAACAGGCCAGCCGACCCCTTGATGGTATGAGCAGCACGGAAGATGGCACCAATCAGCTCGCTATTGTCAGGGTCAGATTCCAGTGATAGAAGGGCTGACTCCATCTCTTCAAGCAACTCGCGTGCCTCGGCGATATAGGTTTGTAAAGCCTGATCAAGATCGATGCTCACGGTGACTCCTTGTCATGGTGGCTCAGGGCCGTTCGCCATGGGTGATGAGGGTGGGGTCGCCAAAAAAGGCCGAGAGCTGGCAGAGCTCCAGCAGTTCAAGCACAACATGGCTGTGCCAGACCAGCGCCAGGGAGGAGCCTTGCTGCAGAGCGGTTTTCTTTGCTGCCAGCAGCAATTGCAGCCCTGCGCTGTCTATCTCGGATACCGCCGCCAAATTCAGCTCCAGTTCGTTCCCCTGATGCAATAAGGGCGAGAGGGCATCTTTCAGCTCGCTGACTGTATAAATGGTGATCTCGTCCGGCATGGTCACCACTACCTTGTTGTCGAGTATCTCACTCTGTAGTTGCATGATGCGCTCCGGATCACGGCATGATGAGCTTGGCGACTGCGGCCAGCATCTGTTCGGGCTGGAAGGGTTTGACCACCCAGGCTTTGGCTCCCGCGGCTTGTCCCTCCTGCTTCTTGCTGTCCTGAGACTCGGTGGTCAGCATGATGACAGGGGTAAATTTGTAGTTGGCCAGCTTTTTGGCCTCTTTGACGAAGGTGATGCCATCCATGTTCGGCATGTTGACGTCACTGATGATCAGGTTGATCTTCTTGCCATCAAGTTTGTTGAGCGCATCTTTGCCGTCAGAGGCTTCCATGACCTCATAACCGGCGCCCTTGAGGGTCATGCCCACGACTTGGCGAATAGTTGCCGAGTCATCCACGATCAGGATCGTTTTGCCCATATCTCTCTCCTAGAAAAATGTGATGTCGGCGCTGCTTGGTTGCGCGTTGACAGAACGGGTGGTGCGACCATGGTGAATATTGCGCTGTTCGTCGGTGGCGTATGAGAGCTCCATTTCTGCCAGCCAGCGATTGGCATCGATCTGGATTGGCCCTGTCGCATTGCTGCTCTGCTTCGAAGCAACCAGATGGCTGGAGAGGCTCTCCATGTTTTGTCTGACGTGGCTGAGGATCTGGCTGACCCTGTCTTGAAATTGCAGCGAGACAATGACACTGGAGATTTCGCGATGGATATCGGTGCTCTCGTTTTGCAGCAGGGAGGCGGATTCCGCCAGGCTGTCAGTGGCATGGCGAAAACGGGCCAGCACCTGTTCGATTGTCTGCTCCGAATTGAGCGCTGAGGCGTGATCCCGTGCGGCAGCATTTTCGGCAATCTGGAAGGCGCGGCCGATAGCAGTATTGATGGTATCAACCTTGTCGGTCATCTTCTGGGCGGTTTCGCTGGAGAGGCGGGAGAGGTTGCGCACTTCATCAGCGACCACTGCAAAGCCACGACCAGCTTCCCCTGCACGAGCCGCTTCAATGGCGGCATTGAGGGCCAGCAGGTTGGTCTGGGAGGCGATTTTGGCCACATCCATGGCCATGGTGTTGAGCTCTATGGTGTAGGTGGTCAGGCTTTTTATCTCACCCAGCATGGCGTCCCGATTGGCCTGGGCGGAATGCAGGATGGCAACCACTTCATTGAGCTGCTGCTGGCTCTCGCTCAAGACTCCTGCCATGCCACGGGAATTGGCATCACCCAATTCTCCGGCTGCCAGATGAGAAGCATTGACTGCTTCTTCCAGCTTGTTGGCCAAGCCGCTGAAGCGTTGGGTCAGGTCAATCATCGCGGCTTCGGTTTGTTGACGAGAGCTTTCAATTTGCTGGGACCAGATAGGTAGAGCCTTCTCGCACACCTGTTCGAGCCCGATGATGGAGTGGGCGAGAGGATCGGTCGCGACGGTTTGTTCCTCTCCTGCACGATGTCGGAGTGTGTGCTGGTGGAAGTGACTCGATGTCCAGAGCGCGGCGGCAATACCAACCAGCACATTGAGCAGCAGGTAGAGAGGTGACAGCGCATCGGCAAGCTGCAGCAACAGGCAGCTCAGCAGAGCAAGCCCGATGCAGCAAATCCAGCAAACCGGTTCCCAAAGCGGTGTGTTCACGCCACTTTTGTGTTGTGCCATACGTAGCTTATCCCTGTGCAATTATTTGGTAAGAGGTAAAGGCGCGGGACCGAAACAGTCATGGTGCCCCTTGACGCTCTTTTCTTTATTTATAGTTGGCACAATAAGGTTAGCGGAAAAAAATTAATTGGCTGCAAATCGGAGTTGTTTGTATCAGCGATTGCCGTATCAAGCGGCTTGCAAAGTGGGGAGCAGAGCTAGGTGGGGATGAAAAGGAGAGAAGGAGCCTGAGGATTCAGGCTCCTGATGAGGATCACGCCTCGTTGGCGTGAGCCTTCTGGCAACCTTCCACGGCGTGGGCGATGAGCTCCAGCGCGCTCTTGTCGCATGGGGGGAGTTCAGCATCGCACGCCTTGATGGGGGTGACGCGATCGCCCCACTTGATGATGGCGGCTCCCCATGTCAGACCGGCACCGAAGGCAGCGGTCAGCAGATAGGAGTTCGGCTTGACGCGGCCCTGCTCCAGCGCTTCGCACAGAGCGATGGGCACAGTGGCTGCGGAGGTGTTGCCATAGTTTTCGATGTTGACCATCACCTTCTCCATCGGCGCATTCATCCGCTTGGCGAGGGTCTCGATGATGCGGATATTGGCCTGGTGCGGCACGATCAGGTCGACCTGCTCCGGCGCAATGCCAGCTTGCGCCAGCACTGTGCTGGTGGCTTCACCCATGCCGCGTACGGCGCGTTTGAAGATCTCCGGACCTTCGAAGTTGAAGGTGAACAGCCCATCGATATCGGCAAAACGCACCCGATCAGTACCGAAGTTCGGTACGTGCAGGATCTCCCGGGCTTCGCTGTCACAGCCCAGCTTGTTGGCGATCAGGCCACACTCCTGTTCGCTTGCCTCGATCACCACGGCACCTGCCCCGTCGCCAAACAGCACGGCGGTATCGCGGCGTGCCCAGTCCAGCAGGTAGGTGAGGCGCTCGGCGCCGATCACCAGCACCTTCTTCATCATGCCGGTCTGCACCAGCGAGGTGGCGACGGAGAGGGAGTAGACAAAACCGGTGCAGGCCGCGTTGAGGTCGAATACGGCAGCGTTGACTGCGCCCAGCTTCTTTTGCACCGCAGAGGCGGCGCTTGGCAGCAGGTTGTCCGGGGTGGCGGTAGCCAGGATGATGCCATCGAGATCGCTCGCTTCCAGACCGGCGCAGGCCAGTGCGCGGCGACCGGCCAGGGTGGCGAGATCCGAGGTGCTGACATGGGAGATCCGGCGGGCCTTGATGCCGGTGCGCGGATAGATCCACTCGTCTGACGTATCCATGATGGTGCTGAGGTCGTCGTTGGTCAGCACAGAGGGAGGCAGGCATTTGCCCCAGCCGGTGATATTGGCGTATTTCATCTTGTTACCGCTTCTCAAAGTGGATCGCCCGCGGGCGGAAAATCGTGCAATTATGCCGTACGAGACAACCACTGTCATCTTGTGGTCATGGTTATGTGCGGGGGGCTCAGCTGTGCCATCTGGTCGCAAAGGGCTGCAACGTGCTGAGCATGGCTGGAAATTTTGCTTAAAACGCGGGACTCCTCTGCCCTAAGATAGGCGTTTCACCACCGATGAGGGTATCTCCTTGCTCAGAGCCAATCTCAACTTGTTGCCGACCCTCAAGGTACTGCTGGAGACCCGTAATATCAGCCGCGCCGCCGAGCTGCTGCACCTGAGTCAGCCCTCCATCAGCAAGCAGCTTGCCCAGTTGCGCAGCGAGTTTGACGACGAGTTGCTGGTGCGGGAGGGGCAACGCTGGCTGCTGACGCCGCGTGCCGAAGCGCTGGCCGCCCAGCTGGCGGATTCTCTCGGTGCGCTGGAGCGGCTCTACGAGGCCCCCGGGTTTGACCCGAGCCGCTGCGAGCGGGTATTTCGGCTCGCCTCCTCCGATTATGTGGCCCAGCATATCCTGCCCGATATCTGTGCCGCGCTCGCCAAACAGGCGCCGTTGGCGGCGCTGGAGTACAGCCTGTGGGACAAACGTCAGCTGCCGCAGCTGTGGCAGTCCGAGCTGGATCTGGTCTCTACCATCACCGAGCAGGTACCGGAGCAGATACGCGGTCTGCATCAGGGGGAAGATCGGCTGGCGGTGCTGATGGGACGTCATCACCCGCTGGCAGGCAAGACGCTTAATCTCGATGACTATCTCGCCTGGCCTCATCTGCAGGTGAGTGGCGGTGGCGACAAGGACAGCCCGGTGGAGCAGGTGTTGGCGCCGCAGGGACTGAGTCGGCGCTGGTTTGCCAGAGTTCCCTTCTTTCAGGCGGCTGTGGAGGTGTTGCTGCGCACCGATTGCCTGATGACCACCCCTGCTCATATCGCCTGGCAGCTCTCCTGTGGCCATGAGCTCACCTTTGTCGATCTGCCCTTTGCTACCCGCGACCAGCAGTATCATCTGCTGTGGCATCAGCGTCACCATCAGGATCCGGCCCACCGCTGGTTTCGCGAGCTGGCCTACCCATTCCTGCGGGATCACCTGCAACGCACCGTCGGCGAGAGTCGCAAGCTGCTCGATCTCGGCGGTTAGCCCCGGTCAGTTGTGTGGCGTTATAGCCATGGGTTATGGGTTCTATTCATAACTTTCACTACTGGCATAATGGCTCAGCCCGTACCCTGAGTGCAGGTCATCATATCGAGCACAAAAGAGGAAAAGCATGGAACTGACGAGTTGGCTGGCACTGGCCGCAATCTGCGTGATGGGGGCCATCAGCCCGGGGCCGAGTCTGGCGCTGATCATCCGCAATACGGTGCAGGGTGGGCAGGGGCACGGCGTCGCCACCGCGCTTGGTCATGGCCTCGGGGTGGGTATCTATGCGCTGGTCACGGCGCTCGGTCTCTCTATTCTGATCACCCAGACCCCGATCCTGTTTGATCTGATCCGCTACGGCGGCGCCGCATTTCTTGCCTGGCTCGGGGTGAAAGCCCTGCTGGCAAAACCAGCCAGTGACGAAGGGAATGAAGAGGTGCATCAACTGCGCGGTCGGCAGGGGGCCTTTGAAGGTTTTATGGTTGCCTTCCTTAACCCCCAGCTGGCGGTTTTCTTCATCGCTCTGTTCAGCCAGTTTGTGCGCGCCGATACCGGCTGGAGCGAAGGGGGCATCATGATGCTCACCGCTGGCGGGATCGATGCAGTCTGGTACGTGCTGGTGGCGCTGGTGCTCTCTCGTGGTCCCGTACTGGCGTGGCTCAAAGCCAAATCCTTTGTGATCGATAAGGTGAGTGGCTTGGTGCTGCTCGGGTTGGCGCTCAAGGTGGTTATCTAATCCTGTATTTCGCAGATACCTTAAGCGGGATCAAGGCACGGGGGTGGTGAATGGGCTAGAGTAGCGGCCATTTGCTGTCCGCCCTGATCCCGAGACCATGCACCAGAACAAGCACCCGTTAAGCCATAACAACCGGTTGGAGCTGCTGGCTCCGGCCAAGAACCTCGCCTACGGCATCGAAGCCATCAACCATGGTGCCGATGCCGTCTACATGGGAGGCCCTGCCTTTGGCGCCCGCAGTGCGGCGGGCAACTCCATCGAGGATATCGAAGCGCTGGCACGTCACGCCCACCGTTTCGGCGCCCAGGTCTTTGTCGCCTTCAACACCCTGCTGCACGATCACGAGCTGGAGCAGGCCCGGCGGCTGACCCACCAGATCTACGAAGCCGGTGCCGATGCGCTCATCGTGCAGGATATGGGACTGCTGGCGCTGGATTTGCCTCCCATCGCGCTCCATGCCAGTACCCAGACCGACAACCGCACGTCGGAGAAGGTGAAGTTTCTGCAGGATGTGGGTTTCTCTCAGGTGGTGCTGGCGCGCGAACTGTCTCTTGCGCAGATCCGCGAGATCAGTGCGGTGACCAATGTGCAGCTGGAGTTCTTTATCCACGGTGCGCTCTGTGTCTCCTACAGCGGCCAGTGCAATATCAGCCATGCCCGTACCGGCCGCAGTGCCAACCGTGGCGAGTGTGCCCAGCTCTGTCGCTTGCCCTGCTCGCTGCAAAAGCCGGACGGTGAAGTGCTGGTGGCCGACAGCCACCTGCTGTCGCTCAAGGATATGGATCAGACCGACAACCTGGAGGCCTTGATCGAGGCGGGGATCCGCTCCTTCAAGATTGAAGGGCGACTCAAGGGGCTCGACTACGTCAAAAACGTTACTGCCTGGTATCGCCAGAAGCTGGACGCCATTCTGGATAGCCGCTCCGATCTGGTGGCCGCCTCGGCGGGTCGTTGCAGCTACAGCTTCACGCCTGACCCCAAGAAGAGCTTCAACCGCGGCAGCACCGACTATTTCCTCCATGGCCGCCAGCAGGGGATCGACTCCACCAAAAGCCCGAAATATGTGGGCGAACCGCTGGGGCGTGTCACCAAGGTGACCCGTGACGGTATCGAGATTGATGGCAAACAGGTCACCCTCAACAACGGCGACGGTCTCGGCTTCTTCAAGCCGAACAATGAGCTGGTGGGGATGCGCCTCAACAAGGTCGAAGGTAAGCAGTTACTCCTGTCAGAACGAATGTCGGGGCTAAAGGTGGGGACAGAAATCTACCGTAACCACGATCAGGCGTTCAGCAAGATGCTGGAGAAGGCGAGCGCGGATCGCCGCATCCGGGTCGATATGGTGCTGGCTGAGTGCGATGAGGGCGTGATTCTCACGCTCACCGACGAGCAGGGCATTAGTGCCGCGGTGACCCTGCCTTGCGACAAGCAGCCTGCCGACAACCCGGAGCGGGCGCTGCAACAGGCGCGGGATCAGCTTGGCAAACTCGGCAATACCCTGTTTGTGGCGCGCAAGATTGAGTTGGCATTCACTCACCCGCTATTTATCGCCGCATCACAGCTCAACGGTTTGCGCCGGGATGGCATCGCTGCACTGGAGGCCGCACGCGTGGCCAGCTACCAGCGCCCCGAGCGACGCATTGCCCTGCGGGATATCAACTATCCCCAGCACCGTCTCTCCTACCTTGGCAATGTGCTGAACAGCGCGGCTGAACAGTTCTTCCGTGAGCATGGGGTAGAGCGCATTGCTCCCGCCTATGAGGCGAACAAGGAGGAGCGGGAAGTGGTGCTGATGATCACCAAGCATTGCATCCGCTATAGCCAGAACCTCTGCCCGAACGAGGTGCCAGGTCTCAAGGCCGAGCCGCTGGAGCTCAAGATGGGTAAAGACACCTTCCGCCTGCGCTTTGACTGCAACCGCTGCGAAATGCATGTAATGGGCAGCCTGAAACGCTGATCAAACAGCCCCTTTCTCCATCCGGAAAGGGGCAATTTTTTATCGCAGGTGCTCTACTCAGACTCCTTTAATTGCCCCTCTCCAGCGCCAGCAGTGCTTTTTTAATCTCCAATCCCCCCGCATAGCCGGTCAGGCTGCCGTTTTGGCCGATCACCCGATGGCAGGGAACGATGATCGAGAGCGGATTGCGGCCATTTGCTGCGCCCACAGCCCGAACCGCCTCGGGCTTGCCGATAGCGCGGGCAATATCGCCGTAGCTGCGGGTCTCGGCGTAGGGTATGTCGCACAACGCTTGCCACACCGCCTGCTGAAAGGCGGTACCACGGGCGGCAAGGGGCAGGGAGAAGCGCTGCAAGCGACCGGCAAAATAGGCGTCAAATTCGGCGAGGAAGGGGGCCAGTGCACAGTGATCTTGCTGCCAGCCACTTATATCGGGCAGTGCCCGCAGGCCCGCCACAAAGTCCACGTGCACCAGACCGGATTCATTGATGGCGACCAGCAGATCGCCGCAGCGGGTCGGCAGGATATCGTAGCGGATCATGGGGTTATCTCCTGTTGTTGGGTATCTGGCTGTTGTTCGTTGCCAGTGGCACGGAGCAGCAAATCGGGCGCTTCGCTCATGGCGTGCCACAGCCAGCTGGCCGCATAGCTGCGCCACGGTTGCCAGGCGGCGCTTTGCGCCAACACCTCTTTCACCGGCAGCTTGGCACCGCCTCCGAGCGCCTTTTGCAGCACCAGATCGGAGGCGGGGAAGGCATCGGTATCTAGCCCGCAGCGCAGCCGCCAGTAAGAGACCGTCCAGGGGCCTATGCCCGGTAGTGCCAGCAACTGCTCATCACTGGCTGTCGTGAGGGTCAGCTCACCGCTGGCCAGTGCCTTCGCCACTCCCCGCAGGGTACGAATACGGCTGCCGGGCATGCCGATGCCGTCGAGATCGAGTTCGCACAACTGGGCGGGGGTCGGTAGTTGCGCCACCCCGAATTGCGCCTCGGTACGGGCCACCAGCCGCCCGAGTATGGTGATGGCCCCCTTGACCGAGACCTGCTGGCCGACGATGGCGCGCAGCATCACCTCATACTCGTCCCAGCCACCCGGCAGCCGTACGCCGGGCCAGCGCGCTTGCAAGCGGGCGAGCAGCGGATCCTGACCGAGCAGATCACCGATCCGCTGCATATCGGCATCGAGATCCCACATCCGGCGCACTCGATAGAGCAGATCGGGTAGCGCCGCGAGCGGCAGATCATGAACGGTGAGTTGCAGGCTGTGCCCCTTGCCCTGCGCGATGCGCACCAGCGCGACCTGATCACCGACCTGGCAGCGCCGCTCATACACTTCGCCATCTACCCGCTCCAGCCCGGGGATCGCACGCAGCCGGTAGAACGCCAGCATGGCCGCCACATCATACGGGGGACGGTAGGGCAACTGCAGCGTCAGCGTTGCGCCGCGCGGCTCCGAGCCTATGTGCTCTGGCGCATGCTCCTCTTGTTGGCGCAGGGTGCGTGGGGCCAGCCCGTAGGCGTTCAGCCAGGCGTCATTGAAGCGGCGGATGCTGGCAAAACCGGCGGTAAACGCGATGTCGGTAATGGGCAGCCCTGTTTCGGTCAGCAGTCGTTTCGCGAGCAGCAGGCGGCGCGTCTGCTCCACCTGTTTTGGCGAGGCGCCGAGGTGCTGCTCGAACTGGCGGCGCAGGGTACGTTCGCTTATCCCTGCCTCAGTGGCCAGTTTGGCGAGCGTTCTCTCCGCCAGCTCGCCGCGATCGATGCGCGCCAGCAGACGTGCCAGTTCAACCGGCAGATCGCCACGGGCGGCGGGGGCCAGCTCGGGGCGGCAGCGCAGGCAGGGGCGCAGCCCATACTGCTCGGCGGCAGCGGCGCTTTGGAAGTAGCGCACGTTGTGCTCGTGGGGTGGCCGTGCCGGGCAGACCGGCCGGCAGTAGATGCCGGTCGAGAGCACGCCGGTAAAGAAACGGCCATCAAAGCGAGCGTCGCGAGCGAGCCGTGCGGCATGGCACTGCTCGCGGCTGAGGGTGTTGATCACCTCATCTTGTGACGACTCTGGGCTGGGCTTTGCATTCATGGTGTTGGCGGCTTTGCTGGAATAGATGACAAGAGAGTAAGGGGGCTCGGGGGTCATGACTAGCCAGAAACGGACAGGGATAGCAAAAATTGGCCAAAGGTTTTTTTGCTCTTTTATTGCACGGTTGGGTTTCACTCTTCGCTCCGTTGTTGTCCATATGTCGCGGCTCGATAGAAGGGGGCATAACGGATGTCGATTGGCCTAGCTTTATTTGCTTGGCGAGATTAGTGGCGGTGAAAACTGCTTAAAAATTAATAACAGATCACATAACTATCTTTTTTACATTGAGTGTGGTGATTTTGTGTTGTTCAATCGAGTCAGTTAATTTTTGATGATTATTAAGTCATCACATCTGCGGCCTTAGGCCGACCAATAACAACAACACTTGCCAAGGATGATAAGTGAACGACTGTAAGGCATGGCGCCATTGCCGGGGCTTTAGTCTGATCGAGTTGTTGATCGCCATGACGGTTGTCAGCATTCTCGCGGCCATCGCGTTGCCAGCGTATCAGGGTTATCTGCAACAGGGACGTCGTTACGAAGCGCAGCAGCAATTGCTGGAGCAGGCGCTCGCCCTCGAACGTATCTATACCCAACAGGGACGTTATCCCGACACGTTTGCCACCCCTTCCAACACGGATTTCTACCAGTTCAGCTACAGCCAGCAAGATGCTGGCGACTACCTGCTCAAAGCCATTCCAACGACGCGACAACAGGATGAGTGCGGCACTCTGACCCTCGATCAGACCGGTTATCGCGCGGCCAATCGCCATGACTGCTGGGGATCATAAGATGAATGTGCGCGGATTTACCCTGATTGAGTTGATGATCACGGTCGGCATAGCCGCCATCTTGCTACTGGTCGGGTTGCCCTCCATGAGTCAGCGCCTTGCGGCCGAACGGCTCGATCGCAGTGCGACCGAACTCGCGTCTGCCTACCGCTTTGCCCGCAGCGAAGCGGTCAAGCTGACCCTGCCGGTGGTATTGCAGGGCACCGAGAACGGTGGCTGGGAGGTGATGGCTGACAGCAAGTTGCTGCGTCAGGCGGCAGCACCTGCTGGCGGAGTGGTGATCAAGCCGTTTGACCCCATCCAGATCGCGCCAACCGGCAGCAGCAGCCACGCCGAGATCATTCTGGCCAATCGCCTCGGTGAGCAGCGGGTGCTCTGCGTGGCCCCGAGCGGCCAGCTGCTGCAAGGGAGCTGCTCATGAGATACGCCGCACTTGCCCGCCAGCAAGGCTTCAATCTGGTGGAGATCATGGTCTCCATGGTGTTGGCTGTGATGGTGTTTCTCGGTCTCGCCAAGGGGCAGATGGTCTCGTTGCAGCAGGCGCATTACAGCTTGCAGAGCACGCTGGCCACGATCGAGGCGAGCAACAGCGTGGAGCAGATCTGGAGCTCGCTGTGTGAAGTGCAGCGCAAGCCCGAGCGGTTCACCCAAGCCGATTTTCTTGCCCGCTTCACCCTGCAGGATGGCCACCGGCTGGTGCTACCGAACCGTTATAGCGACAACTTTGTGGTCGCTATCGAGTGGCAGGATGAGCGGGTCTCCGGCGCCAAGCGGGTGGAGCTGAACGCAGGATTTCCGCCTTTATGCTAAGCGTCCTTTCACGGCAACGAGGCGTCAGTCTCGTCGAGCTGATGATCTCCATGGTGCTCGGTCTGATGCTGATGCTGGCGATTTTTGCCGGTTACGCCCCGATCAAGAGCACGGTCGAGCAGAGCAAGGCGTTGGAGCAGGCGAACGAAGTGCTGCGCTTTGCCACCCTCACCTTTACCAACAGCATCAAGCAGGCGGATCAGCTGATAGCCGTCACCCCTGATCGTCTGACGCTGGCTTTCAAGGTGGAAGGTGGCAGTCAGGTGCTCTCCTGCCTTGGCAACCAGAAAACCGCCGATTTTACCGAGCAGTACCGCTTCACTCCGCCGGTACTCAGTTGCGATGACGGAGATGGCCCGCGCCTGTTGCTGGCCCATCTTCAGGATCTTGAATTCGGCCAGCAGGGTGCACTGGTCAATATCCGCATCTTGCCCGAAGGGCTGCCGAGCTATCTGGCACCGGGAGTAGAGGTGCAGGTGGCCCGCCGCAAGGCGGTCTGGGCAGCAGCGTTGGCCACATCCGGTGCCAACGCCACTGCAGGGGGAGCGGGATGAACAAGGGATTGCAGGGGCAGCGGGGAGCCGTACTGCTGGTGGTGCTGGTGGTGAGCCTGCTGTCGAGTCTGCTGGTGTTTACCAGCATTCAGGAGAACCAGTTACAGACTCGCCTGAGCGGCAATTTTCACAAGAAGATCAATGCGCAGCTCAGTGCCGAGCAGGGGATGAACGAGAGTTATCGCGCCCTGCATCAGGCGCTTGGCGCCGAACCGCGGATAGAGTGGGCTCAACTGGTGCAGAAGGTGCCAAGCAATGGTGAAGGGGCCATGGCGGGCAGCCGCTTCAGCATCGATCAGCTGGATGCCTCCGCCGGCAGCAAGTTGGCGTTGCAGAGCCATGGCCGCTATTTGGAGGGCAATGCCAGCCTCAATGCCCTGTTTGCCCTTAAGCGCGAACCCGGCAATCTCATCTTTCAGGATTCGGTGGTGGCATGCGAAGGGCTCAGCCTCTCCGGTAGCGGTTTTATCGACAGCTACGATTCACGCAAGGGCAAATATGGCGGCACCAACATTAACCAGAATGCCAAGGTGGCGACTGTCAGCGACAAGGCCAATGTGGTGCTCGACGGCAATTCGCCAATTTGGGGCGATGTACGGGCAACAGGTACCGTGACCCTCAACGGATCTTCTCCCATCTCAGGCAACGTGAATGCCGGGAGTGACGTCATTATCTCCCCCTCTTCGGACAAGATTGTCCGGGTCTCCGGCAATGTGAAAGGGGGCGGTAGTTTGACCCTGAAAGGGGGGCGCATCGGTGGTCAGGTGGCGGTCAACGGTAATGTCTCCATGGATTGGGGCACCAGCATCGACAGCGGCAAACTCAGTTATGGTGGTGCTGGTTTTTTTAAAGATCAGGAGAACCAGAAGTATCTGGATCCCGAGTATCGCAACGATCCCAGGTTGCCACCCGTGGCCGGGCAGGTGTGTGACCCGCTCAATGTGGCCTCGTTGCCCAAATCGTTTCCCCCTGCAACATTGCCCATCAATGGCCCGCTGACGCTGGGCGCCACCCAGCAGATGGTGCTGACCACGGCTCCCGCCACTGGCTCGGTCACCAGCAGCAACCAGCACAAGCCCGGGCTGCCGCTACCCGGCAAGGGGGAGCTGTTTGGCAAGGAGCAGACCGTTTACAAGCTCGACAGCCTCAATATGGGGGCCGATGCCAAGCTCACCATCAAGGGGGATGTGGTGCTGCTGATCGACAAGGATTTCACCATGACTGGCAGCAACAAGTTGACGGTGAGCGAGGGGAGCAGCCTGACCCTGATCGTCAGCGGCAAGGTCGATCTCGGGGCCGGTGCCGAGGTGACGGCAGCCAAACAGGGGCTTACCGCTGGCGGTACGCCTGCTATCTCCCTCTATTCCGCGTATAGCGGCAAGGATGGGATCAAGCTGTCGGGCAATACCCCGCTCTATGCCGCCCTATATGCCCCACTCACCGAGATGAAGATCAGCGGAAGTGGCGGTTTGTACGGGGCGGTGCGTGCCAAGCACCTGACCGAGAGTGGTGCGGGCGGGGTGCACTATGACGAGGCGCTGGGCATGGCAGATTTGGGGGATGATCAGGGGCCGCCTCCGACACTGGCACTGCGGCAGTGGCACTTTGTGCAATGAGGCTGGTGAGCCGCTAAAAAGGATCGAATGGGGCGCGCAACTGTGAGAAGGTGGAGATCTGTCCACCTAGCCGTTCACTGTTGAGGAGTGCTCCATGCCAGGCCCCGCTCGCGCCGGTGCCCTGATCTATGCCAAGGATCCGGGCCTGCTGACCCACTTTTACCGTACATTGCTGCAGATGGTGGTCTGCAATCAGGATGAGCAGCTGGTAGTGCTGGAAAACAGCGATATCCAGCTGCTGATCCATGCCATTCCTGAGCCTTATGCCGGGCAAGTCGTTATCAAGCGGCCGCCAGCACTGCGGGAAGAGGGGGCCATCAAGCTGTTCTTCACCGTCTCCAGCCTCGCCTGGGCGGAAGCGAAGGCGGCGGATCTCGGCGGCGGTTTATTGTCACAGCAGTGGACGGGGCCCGGCTTTGTGGTGCGCAACGCCTTCGACCCGGAGGGCAATATCCTGCAACTGCGCGAGTTGCTGGGTTCCCCGGACCCCCTCTGAACTCTCTCTTTTACAGCATTGCCGTGACGGCGTGCTGTGCCATGCACCGCCATAAAAACGGGGCCCTGTAGTGGTCAACTAAAAAGGGCCCCGTTCTGCTGTTAGCTTACTGAGCTCATTACTTCAGGTAGCGCTGTTCCAGATGCTGGCGCAGCCAGTGCGGGTTGAGCGCTTCACCGGTGGCGCGGCGCACCAGCTCGTCGGTGCTGTGCAGGCTCCCCTGTGACCAGATGTTGCGTCCGAGCCAGCCGAAGATCTCCGGCAGGCGGCCCGCCGCGATCACCTCACCCATGCTGCCCAGCTCTTTCTCGAGGGCAAAGCGCAGCTGGGCGGCATACATGGCGCCCAAGGTGTAGCTCGGGAAGTAGCCGAACGAGCCGTCGGTCCAGTGAATATCCTGCATGCAGCCATTGCGGTAGTTGCCCTTGGTGGAGAGCCCCAGCCACTGCTGCATCTTGGCATCCCACAGCTCGGGGATGTCGGCCACCTCGATCTTCCCTTCCACCAGATCGCGCTCCAGCTCGTAGCGCAGAATAACGTGGGCCGGATAGGTCACCTCGTCCGCATCGACCCGGATAAAGCCCGGCTCGACCCGGCTGTAGAGCTTGGCCAGATTGTCCGGCGCAAACGCCGCCTGTTCTCCGAAGTGGTGACGAATGCGTGGCGCCAGCAGCGCGAGGAAGGTCGGATGATGGCCCAGCTGCATCTCGCAAAACAGGCTCTGGCTCTCGTGGATCGCCATGGAGCGCGCTTCGGCCACCGGCTGACCCAGCAGATGGCGCGGCAGCCCCTGCTCGTAACGGGCGTGACCGGTCTCGTGCACTATACCCATCAGGCTGGAGACAAACTCCTGCTCGTTATAGCGGGTAGTGATCCGCACGTCGGTCGGCACGCCGCCACAGAAGGGGTGACTGCTCACATCGAGGCGACCGTGTGCGAAATCAAAGCCGAGCAGCCCCATTACCTCCTGACCGAGCGCCTGCTGGGTGGGGATGGGGAAGGGGCCTTGCGGCAGCAGCATGGCATCGCCCTTCTGCTGTTCACTCACGGTCTGGATAAGAGCCGGTAGCCAGCTGGAGAGATCGCCGAAGATCTGATCGAGCCGTGCGCTGGTCATGCCGGGCTCATAGAGAGCCAGCATGGCGTCGTAGGGGCGCACGCCAAGCGCATCGGCCCGCAGCTGTGCTACTTCACGGGAGAGTTTCACCACCTCCTCGAGATTGGGGGCAAAACCGGCCCAGTCGTTGTTCTTGCGCTGGCTGCGCCAGGCGTGCTCGCACTTGCTGCCAGCGAGCGATAGCGCTTCGACCAGCTCACCGGGCAGCAGGCTGGCATCTTGCCACTGGCGCTTGATCTCGCCGAGGTTGGCCCGTTGCACTTCATCGAGCGGTTCGCTCTCGGCCTTGGCAATCCAGTCACCCAGCTCGGGGGCGGTACGCTTCTGGTGGATCAGCAGACCGAGTTCGGCCATCGCTTCGGCGCGAGCATCGTTGCCCCCCTCCGGCATCATGGCCGCCTGATCCCAGCCGCAGATGGCGGCGAGGTGGCTAAAGCGGTGGATCTGTTGCTGATGTTGTTCAAGCTTTTGATATGACATGGGATTGTCCTTGTTATCGTCCCTGATGGTATGCCGCCCCGTACCTGGCATGCTCGGGGCCGTTCGATGCTAACACCGCCGCTGGATAGTTGACCACCTTCATGCAGGCGGGCCAAAGGCGTGGGGCGAAACGCGGATTAGCCGAGCCGCTTCTGGTGCCGCTCGCGGTTTTCCACTTTTTTGCGTTCGCTTTTGCGCAGCAGCACATAGAGGGCACCGCTGCCGCCGTGGCGACGCTCGGCACTGTGGATCGCCATGACGGCGGGCAGTTGCGGCAACCAGGCGCTCACATAGCTTTTCAGCAGGGCACGCGGGGTGCTGCGCTCCCCCTTGCCGTGCAGGATCAGCAGGCAGCGGATATCCCGGACTTCACAATCCGCAATGAACTGCACCAGCGTCTGGCGCGCTTCGTTGAGGGTTTTCTGGTGCAAGTCCAGGCTGGCCTGCAGCTCGTATTTGCCGAGCCGCAGCTTCTTGTAGACCCCCTCCTGCACCCCATCACGCTTGAAGCCGACGATTTCGTGCGGATCTAGCATCTCGATGGCCTCCATGGTGAGGTGGTCGAGGGCGAGTTGTTCGGCAGTGGCAGCCTGGCGGCGAGCGAGCTGCGCCTCGGTCGGGGCGGATTTGGCCGCATGGGGATGGATGTTGTCGCTGCGAATGGGCCGCACGTCGGCCACTTCATTCATAAATAGCGAGAGTTCGTCGTTATGAGACACGGCAGGCTCCCCATAAGAAAAAGTGGGGGCCATTATAACGGCCGCAACCGGCACAGAAAACGGGGAAAGGGGGAGGGGATAAGGGGCGCCCAGCATGGACGCTGGTGCAGCCTGGCCCGGGAATCACAGTCGCGAACCATAAAACAGCACAGGCGGTCAGTGTGAACTGCCGCCTGTGGTCAGAGGATTATTTGCCCTCTTTGGGTTGTTGAGAATGGGGTTGCTGTGAATGAGGCGGTTGCGAGTGCATCACCTTGTAGATGAAGTAGGCCGCGTAAGAGCTGATGAGCAAGAAGGTGCCGATAATCACCAGCATCGACATCAATCCCACGCTGTTGCCAAACATCAGGTCCAGCCAAAAGTCCATTTTATTGCTCCTGTCACCCGGTTGATGACAGGCATGATAAATACCTCTTTGCCCTGTCCGGGATGATCCCGATCAACTCCCTTGCAGGTTGTTTAATAACCAGTGCGTTCTGTGATCGTTCTCACTGGACTCCTTGCTACCGAGCCTGCACAGGGCCCGGTGTGGTGAGCGGGGTAATGCGCCACCCTTGCTGCTCCAGCAACGCCAGCAACCCCTGCTCGCCGTAAAGGTGCAGGGCCCCTACCACGATAAAGCTCTCGTTGGGCAGGGTAGACCATTTTTTTAGCCAGTTATGGTTGCGCTCGGCCAGCAGGGTCTGCTCCATCCAGCTTTGTAGCGCGGGCGGGGCCATCTCCTCCTTGAGCAGATTGATCAGCGTCGCCTCATCCCCCTGCTGCCACGCCTTCATCACGGCGGCGAAACCACTCTCCAGCATCGGTAGCTCATCCAGGGTGCTGGCGAGCATCAGGGTCTGGTTGTCACCCACGCTGGCCAGATAACCGAGCTGCTCCAGCAGGGTTTCAAAACCTACTACCGGTTTGCCCTCTTTGGCGGCCCGGACGGCAAAGTGCTGGTCTATCCCGAGTTCACTCTTGAAGTCGGAGCGGGCCATGGCGGCCTGAGTCAGGGTAATGGCGGCAAACCAGGGGCGCAGGGTGGCGAGGGTAGCCTCGTCGATGCCATAGCGGGCACCTGCCATCAGGGTGCGTTGATAGAGCTCGGCAGGCAGATGATCCTTGAGCGGTTTGCCATCCACCAGTCGGGTGAGGGAGCCGGTCTGTTGCCACTGATCCGGCGTGATGCTGTTCATGTTCACCTCCATCACCAGTGCGCGACTCTGCAGCCAGGCACGCTCCACTGGCTCGGGCAGCGGATAGAGGGCTGGTTTGCCCGCATGGATGGAGCCCAGCAACCAGTGTTGCTGGTTGCCCTTGCTCACCCGATAGAAGGCGGGATCGGCAAAGGCGTGCAGCGGTAGCAGCAGGCAGAGCAGGAAGGCAAAGAGGGTGCGATGAAATCTCATGGGGATCCTTAATATGCGCCGGGTGACTTCTCTTGCTGACAATAACCCCTATGATAAGTCCTCATTTCAGATAACCAAGAGGTTTGCCATGCCCCATCTTCGTTTTCGCGCCGTGACGCTCGATACCCTGCAACAGGTGAGCGGCCCGCTGCTGGCCGACCTTTGCGAGCTGACCGGCGGCAAGCCGGAGTTTGTCACCATGGAGCGGATTGATAGCTGCTGGATACGCAACGGCGAGCCAGAGGCGGGATTTCCGTTTGTCGAGTTGCACTGGTTCGAACGGCCGCAGGAGATGCAGGACGCTGCCGCGCGCCTTATCACGCGCCATTTGAAACGGGTGCTGGGGGAGCAGACCTATGTGGTGGTGCAGGTGATCCCTCTGGTCAAGAGTGCCTACTACAGCAATGGCGAGCACTATTGAAGAGAGGGACAAACCAGGTTGGCGGGACGGGGGACGCCGCTACCCGGCTAACACCACTTGGGCGGCAGGATGCTTGTCGCCAATCACGGGATCAGGCCGATTTGGCCAGCAGTATATCGAGCCAGCGAGTGGGCAATACCCGTCGCAAGAAGGCAAACAGCCGGGTCGGAGTGGTCACTGGATAGCGTGCCTTGGGATGGGCGTGGGTCAGCGCATGGAGCAGCGGCGGGATGCAGGCTTCGCTGGAGAGGGTAAAGCCGCTGGTTGCTCCCTCTTTTTCCAGCCGCGTCAGGGTCTGGCGGTAGGCCGACTGATGACGGCTCTGGGCCGGATCGATGTGCCGCAAGAAGGCGCTGCGGGCATTGGCACGAAAACGGGTATCGATGGGGCCTGGTTCAATCAGGCTGATATGTACCCCGCTACCCGCCAGTTCGAGGCGCAGAGTGTCGCTATAACCTTCCAGTGCAAATTTGCTGGCGTTATAGGCGCCGCGATACTTCATGGCAACCAGCCCCAGAACCGAGCTGTTCTGCACTATCCGCCCCTCTTTGGCCTCCAGCATCGGCGGTAGCACCTGACGGATCAGATGGTGCCAGCCAAACAGGTTGGTATTGAATTGTTCCCTGAGCGCCTCGGTGGGCAGATCTTCCAGCGCCCCAGGTTGGCCATAAGCGCCGTTGTTGAACAGGCCATAGAGGCGCCCGCCTGCCAGATGGAGCGCCGCACTGGCACCCAGCTCGATGGAGGCGGGGTCAGCCAGATCCAGCTGTACCGCCAGCAATCCCTGTTGCTGCAAGCGGGCCACATCTTCCGCCTTGCGCGCCGAGGCAATCACGGTAAAACCGTGCTGCCCGAGCGCCTGTGCGGCGGCGAGGCCAATACCGCTGGAACAACCGGTGATCAAAACAAAACGGGGCATGATGGCGTCCTTGTGACTGCTGACAAAAGCGTGCTGGTGAGTGGATAAAACCCTTATCCGGCTCGCATGTTAGCCTGCCAACCGGAAAAAAGAAAACCGGGCCAAGTGGCCCGGTTTGCTGACATCGTATTGCCTGATTACATGAAGGTAAGCGGCATGATGATGTGGAACTTGACGTCGTGCTCGGAGGCGAAGATGTTGGGGTAATCGGTCCAACCGCCGCCCTGGCTGATGTCGTTGTTGTAGTCGGTGTAGTGCAGTTTGAACAGGGTGCCTTTCAGCTTGCCATCCTGCACGGTATAGGTGACATCGAAGTTGGCTGCCCATTCGGTATCTTCACCGTTAGCTGCTTTCTTGCCTTGACCGGTTTCGATATCCCAACCGTAAGCACCGGATATACCGACGGACCAGCCAGGCGCACCAACCAGGTCATCCAGAGAACGGGTCACGCCGAAGAACAGTGCTTTCTCGTTGTTGGCGTTCCAGTCAGAGCGGGAGTCCCACCAAATTTCGTTGGCACCCTGGGAGTTGGCGTAGCCACGGGTCAGACGGGGCAGGTAGTTGCCTTCCGCTCCTTCAGCCTTGGTCCACAGACCTTCCAGACGGAAGCCGTATTGGGCGTAGTTCCAGGCAGCGGTCAGTGCTTGTTGCCATGCCAGGCCGTCGTAAGTTTCAATCTGGGAGCCGCCCTTGGTGTAGGTCTCGGTCTCGGAACCGTAGAACTGGTAGCTGGTGGCGAGGCCGCCCAGTACGTCAAACTTGTGAGCCAGTTTGAAGTGGTAGCTGTCCATGTAGCCTTCGGACTGACCGAAAGAACCGGTCACGGCAGTGCCATTTTCAAAGGTGTAACGAGCCGCGATACCGTGGATATAGTCGATGACGTTTTCATCAGCGAACGGATCCATCCACGCTTTGGCGCGAGAGAAGACCTGAGTCTCTTTGTACCAGGGGGCCTTGTACTCGTCAGCGATGGCGTAGGTCAGGTAGAGACCGCCAAAGTTGCCTTCGACTTGACCACCACGATAGGTACCCGGCTGATAGGACCAGTTAACACCGATTTGGCCAGGGACATACAGCTGGGTGTAACCACCCTTGGCAGTCACACCGCCGTCCAGGAATTTCAGCTTCAGAGCTGCGTTGGAGAGGCTGAAGCCACCCTCGGGAGAGCCATCTTTGTAGTTGTTGCCCCAGGAGTTGCCTGCAAAGGAGAATTCGTTCTCCTGGTTGACCGGATGGTTTTCGGTAACGGCCAGGTCATAGGCACCGAAGCCGCCCAGATCCAGACCAACAGTGTCCCAGGCATAACCGGAGTTGAAGTTGAGAGCTGCCTGGACGGTGGAATGGCTCAGGTTGGACTGGTACTTGCCTTCTTTCTTGGCGGCAGTCGGGTCACCATCGATGCGCTGACGATCACGCTGGAAGTAGAACAGGCCACCGGTCAGTTTGGAGTCTTTTACGAAGGTTTCATAGGACTGGCCATATTCCGGGCTCATCATATCCTGGGCTGCCAACGCCATGCCGGGGGCGACCAGAGCGGCTACCACAGCGGCACTCAAAGCGGCGCGCTTGAAGATCACTTTTTCCATTTTTATTGCTCCTGATTTTATGGACTTAGCTTTTTTCCGGCAGCTGGCATCGGGCCTACCGCTCGGTATTGGCATTGCAATCAAAACCCCGAAGGGCAAAAAATCTTCTCTTGGTTATCTGCAAACCCGGATGTCTTGGCACATCTGTAGTTGGCAGTCCTGATCATCACATGTTGTTTTTTTTGTTCCGATTCTTGGCTATCGGACAACTCCAAGAGTACGTTCGCGGTGCGAAATATCAATGAAAAGTTCCCTCAACGTTTCAAAAGTATGACCGAGTGCAAATAATCATGGGCAAGGTCGTAAACAGCCTCATGGCAGGTATCACGGTGATGAGAGCGTTTTCTTGAGGCCGCAGCCAGCGCCAGTGCGGGTTTTCATCCGGTACGGGGGAAGATGTGTCAGTTAACCTGCCGATAACAGATAATTTTGTGCTACAAAAAAACTTTCCCTCTGGTCGAGGGAAAGTGATCTGGTGAGGATGCGGGGCGAATAGGGGTCAGCCTTGCTGGCCGAGGATGCGGGGGATCTGCTGCGCCTGATGGTGGATATGGGACGAGACCTGCACCGAGAGCTGACTCACCTGACGGGCATGCTGATGGATACGAGCGATCAGATCGGCAAAACTGGCCAGTTTGTGTTCCTGACTTTTGGCGTTGTCGGCGCCCTGCAGTGCGATCACTGCGGTGTTGCGGGCGATCTCCCTCACTGCCTGGGTAGTCTGGCGCAGTTGTTCCGCCTGCGCCCGCTGGCGGCTTGATTCGCTGGTGATCCGGTTCAGTACAGTGCCAAGTTGTTCGCCGGATTGGGTCAGGCGCCCCAGAATATCGGTGATCTGGTTGAGGGATTGCTGGGTATTGGCCGAGAGGTGGCGTACTTCATCGGCGACTACCGCAAAGCCGCGTCCCTGTTCCCCTGCGCGGGCCGCTTCGATGGCGGCGTTGAGGGCCAGCAAGTTGGTCTGCTGAGCGATATGACCGATCACATCGACAATGGCCGTCACATCGGCAACCGAGCGGGTGAGGGCTTGCAGCGCCTCATCGCTCTCGTCAATCGCCAGTCCGGTCTGATGAGTAGCGTGCAGCATGCTGCCCACCAGATCTTCACTCTGGCTCATCGCCTGTTCGTTATGGTGGGCATGCTGGGCGATGTCGGCGGCGACCTGATGGACCTCTCCGGCCAGCTGGTTCAGCTCATCCATCATCTGACCGCTCTCGTCGACCACCTGTTCGGTGGTGCGGGTGCTGTGGTGGATCTCGTCAACCTGACTAACCATTCCTTGCAGACTGAGGGATACCGCTGACAGCTGCCCCTCTTTTTGTTGTTGGTCCAGTTGCAGACGACCGATCAGCCGGTTGTAGCTGGCAACGATATCGGCCAGCTCGTTGCGATCGCGTCCGGTAGGCAACGGCTCGGCCTGCCCCGTCTGATCGAGTTGCATAAAAGCTCCGCGCAGTCGCAACAAGGGGGTGAGCAGCCAACGTCGTTGCACCAGCGCAAACAGCAGGGCGACTATCACCAGACAGAGCGCTAGCGTGCCGAGGATGGTGGCCAGCTCCTGATTGACGGCTTGCCGTTCGCGGGCAAGTTGTTCCCCCATCTGTCTGGTCGCTTGCAACATCGCCATGATGTCTTGCTGCACGGTCTGGCGGCCAGCCTGTTGCTGTTGTAGCGCCGTGCGGCTGTTGGCCAGCTCCTGCGGATAGCGGCCCAGCAGCGAGCGTAATTCGCTGCGCGGTTGCTCTCCCAGCTCCTTGCGCACCGGCTCCCCCAGCGTGAACTCATCGGCGGGCGCCTCTTCATACAGGCCGAGCAGCGGCAAGGCTTGCAGCGCTTGCGCCTGTTTTTGCAGTGCCTCCAGCTCGAAGCGGATCCCTTCGAGCAGCTTTTCATTGCCCTGCTCCATATAGCTTTGGCGCAAATGGGCGAGGCGCGGCAGGCCCGCCAGGATCTCGGCTGCGCTGCTGCGATATTGCTGTGCTGCGGCAGATTGTTCCGTGCTGGCACCTTGCTCCCCATAGCGGATCAGCGCCATGGCTTGGCTGCCCAGCTCACTCTCCGCATTTTGCAGCAGCAGCTGGCTGTTGCCCGAGAGCTTGCCTGCGGCCTGATAGTCGTGCGCGATGCGCTGCGCCATCTGTTCGAGTTGCTGTCTGAGCGGGGCCGCCACGGCATCATCCTGAGCGGCCAGCGAGGAAAGCGCTTGCTGGCGGACCTTCTCCGCTGCTGTCAGTTGTTGCGGATCGCCGCTGTTGAGGTAGTCACGCAGGCTGTTTTGCAGGGTCACTGTCACCAGTTGTTGCAGCGTCTCGTGCTGATGCTGGGCCTGATTGGTATGGGCAAGCTGTTGCCAGCCGTGGTAGAGGGCCAGCGCCTGTCCTCCCGCAACCAGTAACAAAACAAGGGAGGATAGGGTGGCGTAATGGGCGATTTTCACGGGGTAATTCCTGTCAGCACAGACCATGGGGGAGCGTGGCCCGAGCCTAAACAGGGATGATGGCGTTTTTATGACAGCATGGTCAGGTGGCCCTATTTTACCGACTTAACTGGCTGGGGATGCCAGTGCTCTGTTGCGTTGGCCCAGCATACCGAGCAGGGCGCCTCCCATGATAAGTGCACCGGCCAGCAGATGGCGCGAGGTCAGCTCTTCTCCGTTCAATGCCACTAACAGCAAAGTACTCAGCAGCGGTGTCAGGTAGGCAAGGGCACCGATCCGGCGTGGATCGCCGTCTCGCAGTGCCAGATACCAGGTCACAAAGGCCGCCCCCATCGGGCCCAGCGCCAGCCCGATGATGAGGCTCCAGTCCCTAGTGGGGATCTGCGCGAGCGGCAGGGGTCCCTCCAGCAGACGGGCAAGCAGCAGCGCCAGCAAACCTGCGGGCAGGCAGGCTGCCGCAGTGACCACGGCAGGGGCTGGCGGCAGACGGCGTGATAGCACCGAATAGGCCCCCCAGACGACAGCTGCACCGAGCGCCAACAGGTATCCCGGCAGATAGGTCTGTTGCAGTTGCAGCTCGCCATTGACCATCACCAGCATGGAACCCGCCAGACCAAAGGCGCCAGCCAGCAGATGACGGGCATGGAGTGGATGGCCGGGCAACAACAGCGGGGTGAACAGAATGATGCAGAGCGGCCAGAGGTAGTTGATGAGGTTGGCCTCCAGCACCGGGGCATGGCGAAAGCTCATAAAGAGCAGCAGATGGTAGAGCAGCAATGCCGTAACCGTCACCAGCCAAGTAATAGGGCGAGCACGCCATTGGCGCCAAAACGGCAAGGCCCCTACCCCGCAGAAAAACAGCACCAGCCCGACCAGCACCAGCGGTGACACGCTGGTGACCCGTGACGTCAGCGCCGCCAGCGAGGCCCACAGCACAATGGTCAGCAAGGCAAAACCGGTGGATCTATCCCACCAGGAACATCCGGACATCCAACACTCCTTTGCAAGATGAAACAGGGCTTGGCCTCAAAGACAAGCCAAAGGCAAGCAGTCTATCAGAGAGATCGCACGCTCTGAACGCAGAAAGGAGAGGGTCATTACGGTTGGATGGTCGGATTCGTTGTCGCCAAAAACGACCAAGGGGTTGGCATCGTAATGATGCCAACCCCTTGTTTTATATGGCGCTCCCGACTGGAGTCGAACCAGTGGCCTGTCCCTTAGGAGGGGACCGCTCTATCCTGCTGAGCTACGGGAGCTGTGTGGCGGGCATTATACAAGAAGCAACTCCCTTTTAAACCCTTGATTCTTATTCCAATACTGCCAAATCCCCGTTCTGGATGTTAAACGGTGAATATTTGTTCTGGCTGCTGATGATGGCGCCATCGTCGAATACCTGCACCACCTCGAACAGACCATCGGCCGGGTTGCGCATCATGCGCGACTTGCCGTAGGGATCGATGAAGTCAGCGTTATGCTGGATGCGGAACTGGTCGCCAAGCTTGACACCGTTGCGCCGTCCCAGATTGATGTAGGGGCCGCGTTCGTTCTGGCCGACCACTCTTGCGGTGACCGGGGCGCAGGTGAGCTGGGCTACCAGATCTTGAGCCGCCTGCTGCAACTGGTAGTTGACCTCCTGGCCATAGCTTGACTGCCAGAACTGGCCGCTGCTGCTGCCCACCTGCTCCCGCTTGCCAAAGGTCCAGGTGGCGCGCCCTTCGTAGACCTTGCGGTTGACCAGGCTGCCATTGATGCCGTCAAACAGGTAGAGCTGCATGCGAAAGTTACGTACGGGATCCTCATACCAGCTGGTCAGCTGGTTGCCTTGCGGCTCTATGGAGAGATCGTCGATGCTGCCGAGCACCAGATACTGGCTGTCGGTACGCAGGCTGAGCGCCTTGATCTCCTCGAGGGCGCTGCGATCTCCCTGTTGCAGATGGAGCGGATCGATGCGCAGGTTTTCATCCAGCCACTGGCGCACCGCGACCCCTTGCGGCGCATTGGCGAGAGTTTCGAATAGCCGCCGCGAGAGGTTTTCCGGCATGTCGTCCATGGCGCCGTAGCTGGCTTGGTCCGGATAGCGCATCCGCAGCCTCACCAGTGTCAAATCCTTGGCGAAGTGCTGGGTCTGGCAGATCTGGCGCTCGGCCTGAATGTCGGCCACTAGGGTGATATACATGCGGCCGTTGCGCACCTCTTCCCGCTTGAGCCGGTACTGGCGAATGTCGCCGCCGGAGCGGATCTGGATCTGCTCGGATCGCAGGCTGCCATTTTCCAGACGCTGGACGCTGGAAACGGCCGCGCCGCTGGCCAGCAGCGCCTGACGCAGGGCGTCGCGGGTCGCCTGCTCGCGGGCATAGACCTCATCGCCCCCCAGAATGGCGGCGCTGCCCTGCGCTTCGATAAGCTCGGCTCGGGCGCTCAGGCTGGCCAGCAGCAGGGTCAACAGCAGCGGTAATTTCATAGCAGATACCTTGAGTTGGCGGGCAGCCGCGCCATTTTGAGGAAATGGCGCCTGCTGGCCGACATGGATCACAACACGTTCCAAGTGGCAGCGCACGTTGGCGCTGACGATGTCCATTAAAAAGCAAGAATCATGCCTCATTCCCGGCTCAAGCTTTGTCCGGCGCGTCCGATAACAAATCAGGTGCAGATACAGGAAAGGTATCCATGAACAAACTCATCACGGCGTTGGCGCTCGCCCTGGCATTGACCGGATGCGGCTCCGACCCTATCAATCGAGATCAGGGTGACCCCCGCCAGGCGGCGCAGGGGATGGAGCTCAACTGGCTGGTGGCGCGTATGACCGATCAGTTGATGGAGCGCAAATCACTGACCACCCTGACCGAGCCCATCGCGGTGGCCTCTTTCGTCGATCTCGATACCCTGCAGGATACCAACTGGATGGGGCAGCAGATTGAGGAGAGCTTTATCTACGAGCTCAACCGCCGCGGCGAGGTGGTGGTGGACTTCAAGCTGACCGGTAGCATCAAGGTGACGCCGCAGGGGGACTTCGTGCTGAGCCGCAACTATAAGGAGCTCTCTTCACGTTTGCCGATCTCCCGCATTCTGGTCGGCACCTTCAGCCGCAATAGCAAGGGGATCCTGGTCAACGCCCGCGTTATCGACATGCGCACCAAGATGGTGGAGACCACAGCCCAGAGCCTGATCCCGCAAAAATATCTGTTCGGTGCCAACAACTCGTTTGGTCGGGCATCGATCAATCGCGGTTATCTGATGCGTGACAGTCAGGCTAGGCCGGGCGGTCATCTAGTCAACCTGACCCCGTGAGGAGCGAGTCATGAAGATCCTGTTTGGTTGCCTGTTGGCTCTCTTGCTCACCGGTTGCAGCGGTAACCGGGTGGTGGATTACACCCAGGGTGGCAAGCCCGATGATTTTCCGGTGCTCAAGGCGGTGGGTTATGCGGTGATCGACATCCAGCCCGGCCCCTCCCAGCCGGAGAAGATGCTGCAAGCCATTCGCGCCTCCAAGATGGATGCCTATCGCGAGCTGGCCGAGCAGCTCAATGGTCAGCAGGTGCGCGGTCAGAGCAGCTACCGCGACTTGACCCAGACCTCCAACTCGCTGGATGTGTCGGTCGCTGGTGTGGTGCGTGGTGCCCGGGTGGTTGCCTCCTATCCGCGCGGCAACACCTATGCCACCGAGATGGAGCTCGATACCCGTGCCCTCTACAACATCAATCAGTTGATGGCTGGTCAGTTCTGAGTTGATTGTCTGACCTGAAAACAGGCATCAACACAGGCATCAAAACAAAAGGCGAGCAGGGTGCTCGCCTTTTGTCGTTGTGGGCTGGTTAGCTCCCCATCAGCACCGGCGGCACTGCGGTGGGTTTCACATCCTCGCTCGGGTAGCAGCCAAGCACCTTGATATAGCGGGTGATCTTGGTCAGCTCCACCAGTGCGGCCTGCATCGCCGGGGTCTGCAGGTTGGCGGAGACATCCAGATAGAACATCTCTTCCCACGGGTTGCCCTGCACCGGACGGGACTCCAGTTTGGTCATGTTGATCTCGTGGCTGCGCAGCACCAGCAGCGCCTCGACCAGCGAGCCCGGTTTCTGGGAGGTGGACATGATGAGGGTGGTCTTGGCCGGGATCTGCGGTGCCACGTCGATGGGCTTGCGCGCCACCACGATAAAGCGGCTGTAGTTCTCTTTCTGGTTGGCGAGCTGCTCGGCCAGCACATCCAGACCATACAGTTCGCCACCGGCGGCGCTGCCGATGGCGGCGGCCTCCGGGCTGGCCAGTTCTTTCACCTTCATCATGGCGCTGGAGGAGGAGTCGCAGATCTCGTGACGCGCCCCTTCCAGCTTGCTCAGATAGTGGGAGCACTGCTGGAACACCTGCGGGTGGGCATAGAAGGTTTTGATGCGACTCAGCTCGGTCGGCACGGCGGTGAGAATGCAGTGCTCAATGGGGTAGGTCAGCTCGCCGACGATGGAGAGGCTGGTGTGCTGCATCACGTCATAGACTTCGTTGATGGAGCCCGAGCTGGTGTTTTCGATGGGCAGCACGCCAAAGGCGGCGCGACCCGACTCCACCGCATCCAGCACTTCGCGGAAGTTCTGGCAGTTCACCTCGATCACCTGATCCTTGTAGCGCGCCAGATATTTGCGTGCGGCCAGGCTGGAATAGGAACCGCGCGGCCCAAGATAGGCGACGCTGGTCATCGGCTCCTGCTGCTCCGGGTTGAGCAGGCTCTGCAGATAGGCCTGCTGGGAGAGCACAGAGTCTTCGATGATGGTGTGATAGATGCGAGTGATGTACTGGGCATCCAACCCCAGCACGCGTCCTTTCTGGATCAGGGCGACCAGCAGCTCCTGCTCCCGCTGGTGGTCACGAATGGGGCGCGGGTTGGCTTGCTTGGCACGGGCGACCTCGATGCTGAGGGTCTTGCGTTTCGCCAGCAGGGCAAGCAGCTCCTGATCCAACCGGGTGATGTCTTGTCTGATCTCGTCGAGCGTTGCCATGATTGTTCCCTATCCAAGTAATCGATTGATATTAATGCAAAAAAAAGCCTCCGCTAGGGGAGGCTCGATTCGTCTTTGCTTTCTGTTCACACGACGACAGGCCTTCCCTCAAGCGGGCCGGATAAACGAGAAAGCAAAGAAGAATGGTGCGTGCATAGGTGTGTCCTTGAAGTAACGTCATAACCATTAAGGGATTTGTCGGTCTGATGCAAGTAAAACTTGCCCGCAGGCGGGGATGGGGGCAGGGTATCCGGTTAAGAAAATGGCGTATGAGCGATGTTCTATTGACTCTGTTTTGATGACTGACACCCAGTGGGGGAGGTAAAGACGATGGCGATTATTTTCGATCTGGGACGGGTGGTGGTGAGCTGGAATCCGGTAGACATAGTGCGTTCGGTGCGTGGCCCGCAAGGGGCCGAACAGTTGGCCGAGCTGCTTTTTAACCACCCGGATTGGCTGGAGGTGGACAGAGGCACCATGTCGCTCCACACCATGGCCCGGGAAGCGCAAGCGCGCACCGGCCTCTCGACGGCACAGAATCTGGCCATTTTACAGGCAGTTCCCGCTTCCCTGCTGCCAGATCCCGCTATGCTAACCCTGATAGCCGAGCTGCACGGGGCGGGGCACACCTTGTATGCCCTCTCCAACATGGGTCATGCCAGCATCGACTGGCTGGAGCAGCATCAGGATTTCTGGCGCTTCTTCAGCGGCAAGGTGGTCTCGGCGCGGGTTCGGATGATGAAGCCGGAGCCGGATATCTACCGCTATCTGCTGGTGTCGTTCGATCTGAAACCGGCAGAGTGCATCTTCATCGATGACAGTCCCGCCAACATCGCGGCCGCCGAGGCCCTCGGTATCAGGGGGATCGTCTTTACCGACGCGGCGAGTTGCCGCCAGCAACTGGGTGAGCTGGGCTGTTTGCCCGCCACCGGCAGGGGGTGATGCCCCTCTAGGAGCACTATGGAGCATGGCCGGTTTCGCAATTGGCTCAGTCACTATCCCGAGGCGACCCTGATCATCGCCTGCAAGGATGGCAGCGGTTATCAGCTCTGTGTTGAGGCAGAAGGGGAGTGCCTCTGCCTGACCGACAGCGAGGGAGGGCGCCTGACCTTCACCTCGCTGGATCAGGCGCAGGGTTTCTTGCGAGCCCATCGGGTTCACCAAGCAAGATTACGAATTTATGACGCCCAAAATGAAGATTTAGCAGCAGAATCACAGGAAATAATCATCAAGTTTTAATTTTAACCAGACTCTTTAAGGGTCTATTCAGTTTGTTTGCCGCACAATACTGCACCTGTTCATCATCCGGAGCTGTTTAATGGGTGCCAATGTAGTTGTACTGAATCAGGGATATGATCACTCTTTTCAAGCCAGGGAACAGCTGCTGATTGAGCGACTGGCAAGTTTTGACGAGCTGGTTGTCTCTTTTTCGGGACGGTTGGAATCCTGCTACAGCATCGAGCTGTGCCGCGCTGCCGGTGTGAAAATCCATGCAATTACCCTCGATAATCCGACCCGCAGCCGCAGTGAAGTGGCCCGAGCCCGCCGTTATTGCCAGCGTTATGGCATCGATCACTGGGTCATCAAGAGTGACGAGATCGTCTTTTGCGATCGCCTGCCAAATATTGAAGGGCTGATCGACCCGGTTCGCCGCATTGGTGAGTATGTGCAGACTCGTTCTGAGTGGGCTCATCTGCCGTTGCTGGTTCCGGCAGCGGTGGAGGAGCGTGATGATTATCTTGCCCAGTTCGGGTCTCTGCCTGCCAACTCAATCTGGTTTTTTGCCGACAACGGATTGATGCGCCGCGATTATCGTTACGGCTTCAACAAGCGTCAGCTCGGTCGCTGGGGCAAGGGGAGCAACGGTTGCCTTAGCAATCGCTTCACCAATCCACGGCAGCTTGAGCAGCGTTATTTGCGAATGGTGGATCAGGCCGAGCAGATGCTGGCCGACATGGGGCTGGACGAGGCACAGGTCTTTTTCCATACCCTGTGCGACTGCTCCACCACCCTGGCCCGGGTGCGTCTACCCGAGCATCAGCGTGCGCAGGCCTTTGATATGCAATCGGATATTTTGTCCGCCCTCAAGGGGAGCAAGTTCGATCTGGTGACCCTGGATATGGCACAGAAAGAGCGGCACGATCTCGCCATCTAGTCTGCGGGCAAGCGATGCGGGTGCCAGAACGTGAGTGCCGTCATAGGCAAGGGGCGACGGGACTGTTTATACTGTCGCCCTTTCACCCGTTACCGAGCTTCGCCCTATGAAACCCTTCTCCCGTCTGCTGATTGCCCTGTGCCTCTCCCCCGTATTGGCGCAGGCTGCCCCTCTTTCTCAGGTGACGCTGCCCGATGGCCGGCAGGTTCAGCTCAACGACGACTTCACCTGGGAGTATCTGGTGGTCAAACCGGCCGAGCCTGTGCAGGGCGTGGCTGCCGATGGGAAGGCTGGGGCCGTGGTGGCCGTCGCTGCTCCGGTGTTGACCGATCAGGCCAAGGCCAATCCGGAACTGCTTGCCCAGATGGCGCGTGACGGTGTGGTGGTCAAGCTGGACAAGATCGAGGGATCTGACCCGCTGGTGCTGACCTTTATGGTGAGCAATACCGGCACCCGCAATGTGGTCGGGGTGCGTGGCATGGTGACCCTGTTCAGTGCTGACGGGGTGCAGCTGAGCCGTCAGGAGGCCCGCTTCTGGGTTGCCGAGAATCGTCTGCCGGAAACCTATCTGCGCAAGGGGCAAGCCCGCCCGTCACTGGCCCTCGAGATCCCCCGTCCTGCCGGATTGACTGGTCAGCCGCTGGTGCGGGTCGAAATTGACGAGGTGGTCTTCCGCTGATTTGGCGTTGTTCCGGCCCATGCAAACCGTGTGGGCCGGCAACTTGTTGCCGCTGACACCCCCTGCAATATCTGCTTACATCTGACACGGTTCTGCAACAGCTTGCAGCTCGGCAAGTCGGGAACCTGATCGCACAATGACTCCATACCAGCTCGCTAGCAACGGGCCCAATCACATGGAGTTATCATCATGAAAAAAGCAACTGTCTCTCTTCTGGTTCTGGCCGGGTTTGCCTCTACTTCCGTCATGGCGCAGGATGCCTTCAGCTACGCCAAGGGTTCCGCCACCTGGGCGCACACCAAATCCGACTATCTCAACGGTACCTTCAGCAATGACAGCAAAGGAACCCGTGATTTTGGCGGTCTGAGCCTGGATCTCTCCAAGAGCTTCGGCTCCAATTTCTATGGTCGCGGCAGCACTGAATACACCTCTCGCAGCAACGGCAACGACAGCATGTCGATCTCCAGCATTGGTGTCGGTGTATTTACCCCGCTCAGCACGGGTCTGAACCTCTATGGTGAAACCGGTGTGACCGGCTACATGCTGGAGCGTGAACTTGCCAGCGATATCGCTAACAAAGGGTGGGATGCTGTTGCTCGCAAAGATAGCGGCAGCATGTACGGTGAAGTGGGTCTGCGCTACGACATCGGCAATGTCGAGCTCTCCACCGCTTATCGCTACGCCAACATGACCGACGATATGCACGACTTCAAGGTGGGCGGTGCCTACAAGCTCAACCAGAACTGGGCGCTGACTGCCGATTACACCTATCGCAACTGGGATCTGCAAAAAGGTTCCATCTCCAGCCTGGGTGTGAAGTACAGCTTCTAATCCCCCTTCCCGTAGTCCGTAGTGTCTTGATTTTTACCCATGGCGTTCGCCATGGGTTTTTTCTTTTTCCGGTGATCCTCTTTTTCTCCTTGTGTCGTATCAGTCGCAAATAGTTATACAACTTTCATTTTTTTGTATAACTGCTATAACTGAATCAATGCTTATACAAGGAGCGTCATCATGTACAAGATTAAAGTCGGTATCAGTGCCTGCCTGCTGGGACAAGAGGTACGTTTCGATGGGGGCCACAAGCGCTCCAGCTTCTGCGAACGGGATCTTGGCGCTCACTTTGACTATCACCCCGTCTGTCCCGAGATGGCCATTGGTCTAGGGGCGCCTCGCGCCGCCATCCGGCTGGTCAAGCGCAACGGCGAGATCCGTGCCGAGGCGAGCAACGGTAGTTTCGATGTCACCGAAAAGCTGATTGCCTTCAGCGAGCAGAAGGCACGCCAGCTCGACTTCATCTCCGGTTATATCCTCTGTGCCAAATCACCCAGCTGCGGTATGGAGCGGGTCAAGGTCTATGGCGCCAACAACGAGGGGAGCGCCAAGGAGGGGATCGGCCTGTTTGCCAAGGCATTGATGGAGGCCAACCCCCTGCTGCCGGTTGAAGAGGATGGCCGCCTGTGCGACCCCATCCTGCGGGAGAACTTCGTGCTGCGGGTCTTCGCCTACCATGACTGGCAGCAACTCTGCGCCCGCGGCATTACCGCCTCTGCGCTAATCCGCTTCCACTCCCGCTACAAGTATCTGGTGCTCTCCCACGCCACCACCCACTACCGGGCACTTGGCAAGCTGCTCGGCAATCTGGGCAAGTCCACCAATTTGCAGGAGGTGGCCGACAACTACATCAAGGGATTGATGACGGCGCTGACCCTGCGGGCCAACCGTCGCAGCCACACCAATGTGCTGATGCACCTGCAGGGCTACTTCAAGCGGGTGCTGACCCCGGCCCAGAAGCAGGAGCTTGCCGATACCATCGACAAGTACCGCACCGGTATCTTCCCCTTGCTGGTGCCGCTCACCCTGATCCGTCACTACCTGCGCGAGTACCCCAATCCCTATCTCGCCGAGCAGGTTTATCTCAATCCGCACCCCGATACGCTGAAATTGCGTTACGGGCTATGAATCCGTTCTGTTGCCCCGGCGCATGGTTTGCGCCGGGTAGCCTTACTCCTTTGTTTGATGGACGTTGTCATGTCTGATTTATCGCAAGAAGTTGCTCCTCTGGCTGATGAGGGGATCTACCCCATTCGCGAGGTCTCCCGTCTCACCGGCGTCAACGCCGTGACCCTGCGCGCCTGGCAGCGCCGCTACGGTCTGGTGCAACCGGCCCGCACCGAAAAGGGCCACCGCCTCTACAGCGAGCAGGATATCCGCCAAATCGGCGAGATCCTGAGCTGGCTGGAGCGGGGAGTGAGTATCGGGCAGGTGAAGGGGCTCTTGAGCGAACCCCATTCCGAGCCAGTGAGCGATCATTGGCAGCAAACCCTGGAGCAGTTCAGTCAGGCGCTGCTCGCCTTCAACCAGCGCAAGGCGGAGTCCGAGCTTAACGACCTGCTGGCGAGCTACCCGTTCGAGCTGGTGCGCAGCCGGGTACTGCAACCGCTGGTGGAGCGGCTGCTGGGGCTGTGGCGCGAGCGGCCCGATGGCGAGCTGCTGCAACAGGTGTGGCTGGGCTGGCTCCATACCCGCTTCGCCCGCCACCTGATCGAGCAGGAGAAGGGCGTGCCGATCACGCTGGCGAGCTGGGGACAGGTTGGCCCCCTCGAGCTGGTCTGGGCCGCCTACGAGTTGATCGGTCAGGGTTATGAGGTGCAACTGCTGGGTGCGGTCGAGCCGCGCCATGCCAGCCTGCTGGAGGGGCGTGCCGTTACCCCCTGGCTGGTATTGCTGGGGGCAGGGCTTGGCAAACAGGAGCTGGCCGCCGGGTGGCCCGCCGGCACGCGCCTGTTTGGCGAACTGGGCCGTCTCTACGAGGATGAGTGGCTTAAAGCACACGGCTGGCAGGCGAGCCTTGCCGAGCTGATGGCGAACGCACCTGCTGCGGCTGGCGCCAGCGGACGCGGGAGGAAAAAATCATGAAGCTGGTCTGGTTTCGCAATGATCTGCGCCTTGCCGACAACCCGGCGCTGCGGCATGCCTGCGCCGGTGATGAACCGGTGGCCGCGCTCTTTATCGTCTCTCCTACCCAGTGGCGGCAGCACAAAATGGCCCCCATTCGTCAGCGCTTTATGTTGACGCAGGTGGATGAGTTGGGGCGCGAGCTGGCGGCGCTTGGCATCCCGCTCCATCTGCTGCGAGTGGAGACCTTTGCCGAGGTGCCCGCAGCGTTGGCAGGCCTCTGCCGCGAGCAGGGGGTGACCCAGCTCTACGCCAATCAGGCTATCGAGATCGACGAGCAGCGCCGCGATCACGCCGTCAGCGCCGCGCTGGCAGAGCAGGGGGTGAGTTGTCACTGGCTCAACGGCTGTTGCGTATTGCCGCCGGGGCGGGTGCTGACCGGCTCGGGTGAGATGTTCAAGGTGTTCACACCCTTCAGCCGAGCCTGGCTCAAGGCCCTCGATGAAGAGGGGTTTGTCATTCATCGCGCTCCTGCGTCCCGTGGCGAGTCGTTGCCGTGGCAGCCGCTGGCCGAACGTGCGTGGGTTGATGAGGCGCTCGGCGAGCTGACGGCGGATCCCCGCTGGCCAGTGGGGGAGGCAGAAGCTCTGCGTCGTTTGAACATTTTCCTGGAGCAGGCGGTGCTCGACTATGGCGAGACCCGGGATTTTCCTGCCATCGCGGGCACGTCCGTGCTCTCCCCCTATCTGGCGGCCGGCATCATCAGCCCCCGTCAGTGCGTGGCGGCGCTCCAGCAGCGGCTCGGCTATCGGCCCCAGTCCAAGGCTCAGCCCGGCTTTGTCTGGCTCAACGAACTTATCTGGCGCGAGTTCTATCGCCACCTGCTGGTGCTGATCCCGACCCTCTCCATGAATCGCCCTTTCAAACCCGAGACGGCAGCCTTGCCGTGGAGCTGGGATCCGGATGCCTTCGCCGCCTGGTGCGAGGGACGAACCGGCTACCCCATCGTCGATGCGGCGATGCGCTGTCTCAACACCACCGGCTGGATGCACAACCGGCTGCGAATGATAGTGGCGAGCTTTCTCACCAAGGATCTCCATATCCACTGGCGGCTCGGGGAGGATTACTTCATGAGTAGACTCATCGACGGAGATCTGGCGGCCAACAACGGCGGCTGGCAGTGGGCGGCGGGTACCGGCGCCGATGCGGCGCCCTATTTTCGGGTATTCAACCCCACCACTCAGGGGCAACGATTTGATCCACAAGGGGAGTTTATCCGTACCTGGGTAACTGAACTTGCCGATATTCCCGCCGCTTATGTGCATCAGCCCCACGATTGGCTGCGACTCAAGGGGCGACAGGATTATCCGGCACCCATGGTGGATCACGCCGTTGCCCGGGTGAGAGCCATCGAGATGTTTCGCTCTCTGGAGAAATAGGATGAACGAGCCGCTGGCCCGCTTTATTGGCCTCTATCAGCAACTGGACAAACAGCAGTTGCACCGCTTGCCCGAGGTCTATGCCGAACAGGTGGTCTTTACCGATCCGGCTCACCGCATTGAGGGGCTGGCGGCCCTTGGCGACTATTTTACCGCCCTCTATCAGCGCCTCGCCTACTGCCGTTTCGTCATCACCAGTCAGCAGCAACAAGGGCGGCAGGCCTGGCTCGGCTGGACCATGACCTTCTCTCACCCCAGATTGCGTGGTGGTGCGCCGGTGATGGTGGAGGGGGCCACCCGCCTCGAGTTCGACGAAGCGGGCAAGGTGTGCCAGCACCGGGACTATTTTGACCTGGGCGCCATGCTCTACGAGCAGTTGCCGCTGCTCGGGCCCGTGGTGCGCACTATCAAGATGAGGCTGGGCGCATGAGCGGCCGGGTGCTTATTACAGGCGCGACCTCCGGCATCGGTCGTCAACTGGCGCTGGATTACCGGCGGGCAGGCTGGCAGGTGTGGGGTTGTGGCCGCGATGGCGAACGGCTGCAGGCGCTGGGGCTGGATGGCGTCACGCCGCTGCAGTTCGATGCCCGGGATCTGGCCGCAATGAGCGGGGTGGCTGCTACGCTGCCATTCCTCGATCTGCTGATCCTCAACGCAGGCAACTGCGAGTACATGGATGTGGCGGAGGGGTTTGACAGCGAGCTGTTTGCCCGGGTGATTGAGACCAATCTGACCGCCACCGGCCATGCTTTGGCTGCCTTCTTGCCGCTGTTAGGAGCGGGATCACGGCTGGCCATCGTCAGCTCGTCGGTGAGCTGGCTGCCGCTGCCGCGAGCCGAGGCCTATGGTGCCTCCAAGGCGGCCCTCGACTATCTGGCGGATACCTTGCGCCTCGATTTGGCCAGCAAAGGGATCGGGGTGACCCTGATCCGCCCCGGCTTTGTCCAGACGCCGCTCACCGCCAAAAATGATTTTCCCATGCCCTGCCTGGTGACGGTGGAGCAGGCCTCCCGCGCCATCATGGACGGGCTGACCGCTGGTCGTCACCAGATCCACTTTCCCCGCCGTTTCATCTGGTTGCTGCGCCTGCTTGGTGCGCTGCCGGTGGGGCTCTGGCTGCGCCTTGGCCGCGCACTCGTATCGAAAGGAAGCCATTCATGAAGAAAAAGATCGCCATCGTCGGTTCAGGGATCTCGGGGCTCACCGCCGGTTTTCTGCTCCACAAACTCCATGACATCACCCTATTCGAGGCGGCGCCGACTCTGGGCGGCCATACTGCGACCGTCGATGTGAATCAGGCTGGCCGCAGCTATGCCATCGACACCGGCTTTATCGTCTTCAACGATCGCACCTACCCCAACTTCTTGAAGTTGTTGGCGCGGATCGGCATGGCGCGCCAACCGGCCGAGATGAGCTTCTCGGTAAAGAGCCCGGAGGGGCTGGAGTATAACGGTCACAACCTCGACACCCTGTTTGCCCAGCGCAGCAATCTGCTGAGTCCGCGCTTCTACGGCTTTGTCGCCGAGATCCTGCGGTTCAACCGGGAGGCACGGGCCTGGCTGGCGGATGGTCAACATCAGGGGGCTGGCCCCGAGTTGACCCTGGGGGACTTTCTGCTGGCGGGGGAGTTTAGCGACTACTTCGCCCGCCACTACATCTTGCCGATGGGGGCGGCGATCTGGTCATCGACCCTGGCCGATATGCGTGCCTTCCCCCTTGGCTTCTTCCTGCGTTTTTTTGCCAACCACGGTCTGCTTGATGTGGCCAATCGCCCCCAGTGGTACGTGATCCCGGGTGGCTCGCGGGAATATATCGGGCCACTCACCGCCGGATGGCAGTCGCAGATCCGCCCCGCCTGTCCGGTGCAGAGCGTACGGCGGGAAGCGGACGGCGTGGTGATCCAGAGCAGTTACGGCGAGGAGCGGTTTGACGAGGTGATCTTCGCCTGCCACAGCGATCAGGCGCTGGCGCTGCTGGCGGATCCCGGCGAGCGGGAGCAGGCCATCCTCGGCGACATGCCTTATCAGGCCAACGATGTCTGGCTCCACACCGATGCTAGCTGCCTGCCCACCCGCCGCAAGGCATGGGCCAGCTGGAACTATCAGCTCGATGGCAATGACGAGGCGCGGCCGCTGGTGAGCTACAACATGAACATCCTGCAGGGGGTGAACTCGCCGGAGCCCTTCTGCGTCAGCCTCAACCCCAAGGGCAAGGTGGATGAGAGCAAGGTGTTGCGCCGCTTCGTCTACCACCATCCGGTGTTCAATCAGGCCTCCATCGCCGCTCAGCAGCGGCGCGCGGAGATCTGCGGCCAGCAGCACACCCATTTCTGTGGCGCCTACTGGTACAACGGCTTCCACGAGGATGGGGTGCGCAGCGCGCTGGATGTCGCCAGGCGCTTCGGGGCCGAGCTATGAACGGCGCCACCGTTGCCACGGAACATGAGCGTGCCGACGAACTGGCTGGCGTCATCAGCGCCATCTGGCAGGGCTCGGTACGCCACCGCCGTTTTGCGCCGCGGGCTCACGCTTTCTCCTACAGCCTTTTTATGCTGGGACTGGATCTCGACGAGCTGCCGCAGCTCGATCAGGGGCGCTGGTTCGGGGTTGAGCGTTCGGGGCTGCTCTCGTTTCACCGCCATGACTATCTCAAGGGGAGTGAGGGGAGCCTCAAGCAGGCGGTGTGGCAGAAGGTGAGCGAGCTGGGTGGCGATGCCGAGCCCGAGGGGCGGGTACTGCTGCTCGGCAATGTGCGCTGTCTGGGCTTCTACTTCAGCCCGGTCAACTTCTACTTCTGCTACCGGCAGGGCGAGGCACGCTATCTGCTGGCAGAGGTGTCGAACACCCCCTGGAACGAGCGTCACTACTACCTGCTGGATCTGGCGGCGCTGGCGCCCCATGACAAGGATTTTCACGTCTCCCCCTTTATGGGGCTGGCAATGCGTTATCACTGGCGGATCAGGCCGCCCGCGCAGGAGACTCTGATCCATATCGAGAGTCATCCCGTATCCGGTGAAGCCAAGCTGTTTGACGCCACCCTGGCGCTCACGCGCGAACCCTTGTCGCGCAAGGGGCTGGTGGCCCTGCTGGCCCGCTGGCCCTGGATGACCATGAAGGTGCTGCTCGGGATCTACTGGCAGGCCCTGCGTCTATTTATCAAACGAACCCCGATTTTTACCCATCCGGAGAGCCGCTAATGGAACTTGCTCAATCAACCCTCTCTGCCTCTTTCATCGACAAGGGGGCAAGACAACTGCTGCTCAATCTGCTGGGTCGCCTCGAACATGGCCAGCTGCTGCTGCGGGATGGCGGTGAGCGCCACAGCTTTGGCGTCGCGGGTACCGATCTGCATGCCGAACTGGTGGTGCAGGATCCGACCTTCTATCGTCGCCTGTTGCTGGGGGGCAGTATTGCCGCCGGAGAAACCTGGGTGGAAGGGCTCTGGACCAGCCCGGATCCGGTGGCGCTGGTGCGGCTGTTGGCCCGCAATCTGACCCTGCTTGACTCCCTCGAGCGGCGCCTCGGCTGGCTCAGCTTCCCCTTCAACAAGGTGCGCCACTGGCTCAATCGCAATACTCTGACCGGCTCGCGCTCCAACATTGCCGCTCACTACGATCTCGGCAATACCCTCTATCAGGGGTTTCTCGACAGCCATATGCAGTACTCGAGCGCCATCTATCCGAGCGCCGAGGCCACTCTGGAAGAGGGACAGCAGGCCAAACTGCGCACCATCTGCGAGCGGCTGGAGCTGGGGCCTGATGATCATCTGCTGGAGATTGGCACCGGTTGGGGCGGCCTCGCCGTCTATGCCGCCCGCCACTATGGCTGCCGGGTGACCACCACCACCATCTCCCGGGCCCAGCACGACTATGCCAAGGAGTGGATTGCGCGAGAGGGGCTGGTGGATCGCATCACCTTGCTGCTGGAGGATTACCGCAAGCTGGAGGGCACCTATGACAAGCTGGTCTCCATCGAGATGATCGAGGCGGTGGGCCACGCCTTCCTGCCCGACTATTTCCGCCAGCTGTCGCGGCTGCTCAAGCCCGGTGGCCGTCTGCTCATTCAGGCCATCACCATCGCCGATCAGCGCCACGCCCAGTATCTGCGCGGGGTCGATTTTATCCAGCGCTACATCTTCCCCGGTGGCTGTCTGCCGAGCGTCTCCCAGATGGCGGGGTTGCTGGCGCGGGAGACTGACATGCAGCTAGTGCGGCTGCACGATCATGGCCATCACTATGCCCGCACCCTGGCTCACTGGTGCGAGCGTTTTCTGGCGCTGGCGCCCGAGCTGCCCAAGCTCGGTTACAGCCAGGATTTCATCCGGTTGTGGCACTTCTACTTTGCCTATTGCGAGGGGGGATTCCGGGAGCGCACCATCAGCCTGGTGCAGCTGGAGGCCGCCAAGCCGGGACCGGCTGGCTGGGCGGGTGATTTGCCAGTAAGCGGTTACTGACCATGTGGCAGTGGGCTCACCTGCTGGGGTTCAACCTCTATTGGTTGCTGGCGGTGAAGTGGCAGCAGCCGGGCCCGCTGCTGGCAATGTTGCTGCTGCATTTTCTCTTCTCACCCAGCCGCCTGCGTGACTGGCGGCTGCTCCCCATCGCGGTTGCTGGCTGTCTGCTGGATGTCCTGCTCTGGCAGCTCGGCCTGTTCCGGTTCCCGTCCGGTTTTCCCCTCTGGTTGGTGCTGCTCTGGCTCGGTTTTGCCCTGACGCTGGCCCACGGTATGCGCTGGCTGCTGCGCTTGCCTCGCTGGCAGCAGGCGCTGTTTGGCATGGTCGGCGGCACCTCCTCCTATGTGGCGGGAGCTGCCATGGGGGCAGTAAACTTACCCTGGGGCATCTGGATCAGTACGGCGCTGCTGGCAGTGATCTGGATGTGGTGGTTACCCGTACTCCTGTGGGTAATGGTCAAGCTGGAGGGTGAGTCATGACAAACACCTTTTCGACCGACTCGTTGCTTTTTTCCAAATGGACCAAAGAGAGCCAGCATGAGCTCACTGATCGCTTCTATCTGGTGGTTGCCTGCCAGCGGGATGCGCAAGGTCGGCTGGTGCAGGTGGTGATGCAGGATATCAACACCCTGCAGGAACAGGAGATGGACTGGCATGAACTGGAAGACCCCAACCACTGGCATATGGGGTGGAATTAACCCGCTGCTGCTGGCGTTTACGCTCTTTACTGCAACCGCGGTGCAGGCTTCTTCCGCCCCCTGGCAGCAGTTGCGCCCGGTCGGGCAGGGGGAGATGAACTGGCTCTGGTTCAAGCTCTACGATGCCACCCTCTACAGTGCGAGCGGGCGCTATCAGCCCGGTCACTATCCGCAGGCCCTGACCCTCACCTATGCCAGATCCATCGAGCGGGAAGATCTGCTGAGCGCCACTGCCGCCGAGTGGCAGCGACTCGGTCTTGGCTCCGACGCCGAACGTCAGCGCTGGCTCGGCCAGCTCGCTGCACTCTGGCCCGATGTGCAGGCAGGCGACAAGCTCACCTTCTATGTCGACAAGGGCGGGGCAGGCCACTTCTGGTGGCAAGAAAACCTCCTCGGCACCCTGGCCGATCCGCAATTCTCGGCCGCTTTTCTCGCCATCTGGCTGGCTGACAACAGCCGCGATCCCGCCCTGACCCGCCGCCTGCGTGGCCAACCCTGAACATGGATTCTTTGATGTCCTTCTATCGTGCATACCGCTGGTTGCTGCTGCTCCCTTTTTTGCTGCTGAGCGGCTGTGGTGCCAGTCTCGATGACTATCGGGGGCAGGGGCCAAACTGGGATCTCGCCCGTTTCTTCAATGGCAAACTGGTGGCTCACGGCCTGGTGACCGACCGCAGCGGCGAAGTGACCAGTCGCTTTCGGGTCGAGATGGTGGGTAGTTGGAAAGATGGCAAGGGAGAGCTGTTCGAGCAGTTCTACTTTGACGATGGCCGCCAACAGACCCGTACCTGGTATCTGAGCAAGGGTGATGATGGTCATTGGCGCGGTACTGCTTCCGATGTGGTGGGGGAGGCGATGGGTAAAGCCCAAGGGTTTGCCCTCAACTGGCGTTATCAGCTCGATCTGGCGCTACCGGATGGCGAGGTGGTGCGGGTGAGTTTCGATGACTGGATGTACCTGCTGGACGAAGATCGTCTGATCAATCGTGCCGAGATCAGCAAGTTCGGTATCCATCTTGGCGAGGTGATCCTCTATATCGAACGTCAGCCCTGACCGTTAACGCAAGATAACGGCCAGTAAAAAGCGCGCCGATGGCGCGCTTTTGTTTACCGAAAAACCAGAGTCATCAGATGATGCGGTTCTCTTCCAGCATCTTGCGACGGGCCTCTTCCTTGGCCATCTTCTTCTTGCGGTTGTCACAGGGTTCCGGGCAATCGCACTCTTTCTCGATGCCGACACTACCCAGACCGCCACAGGAGCCGGAGATGGTCTTCTTCTGGAAGATGTAACCGATAGCCATGGCGGCTATCACCAGCATGAATACCCCGAAGGTGATCAGAAAAATCTGCATCTCTACCTCTTACTTCTTGACCAGATAGGGCTTGAAGGCATCGGAGTAAGCCTCTTCAAAGCCGTTGTCCGTCTTGGTGATCACGAAGATCGCCAGGCCGCGCTCGTTGGCATAGGCCAGGCTCTTCTCGGTCCCCATCACCATAAACACGGTGGCCAACCCGTCTGCGGTCATGCAGGAGGGGTGGATCACGGTGACCGATACCAGACGGTGCTGGATCGGCTTGCCGCTGCGCGGATCTATGGTGTGGGAGAAGCGCTGACCATCCAGTTCATAGTAGTTGCGGTAATCGCCGGAGGTAGCCACCCCATTGTCACCGGGCACGATCACCTCTTGCACCGTGCCGGTGCCTGCGGTGGGCTTCTCGATGGCCACGCGCCAGGGGTGACCCTTGCCGTTGACGCCATTGATCCGCAGCTCGCCGCCAATCTCCACCAGATAGTTGCGCGCACCCAGTGACTCCAGATACTCGGCTACCTTGTCCACACCAAAGCCCTTGGCGATGGCGGAGAGGTCAACGTAGAGATCCGGAATGTCTTTTTGCAGGGTATCGGCATCCACCGAGGTGGTGACGTGCAGGTTGCCCAGACCGGTCTTCTGGCGAGTCTGGGTGATCAGCTCGTCGGAGGGGACCTTGGTCGGCTTCTTGTCCGGGCCAAAGCCCCACAGATTGACCAAGGGGCCAACGGTGACGTCCAGCGCCCCCTGGCTCTCACGGCCAATGTGAATGGCCTCTGTGACGACCCGTGCGGTATCGCGGGAGACCACTACCGGTTTGTTGTCACGGCTCTGGTTGAAGCGCGACAGTTCGGAATCGGGGCGATAGGTCGACATCTGATCGTTGACCCGCTCCAGCAACACATCCACCTCAGCTTGAAGCTTGGCCGGATCGCTGATGGCGCTGTCCGCCACCTTGATGGAGTAGTAAGTGCCCATGGTGCTACCGGTGATGTGGATCTCCGGTTTGGATTGGACCGTCTCCTGACCGCACCCAGTCAAGAAAAAGGCTAGCCCGAAGGCTAGCCAGGTCTTTACAACACTGTGCATGGATTAACCACCAAAGTCATCCAACAGGATGTTTTCGTCTTCAACGCCCAAGTCTTTGAGCATGTTGATGACGGCAGCGTTCATCACCGGAGGTCCACACATGTAGAACTCGCAATCTTCCGGTGCTTCGTGGTTCTTGAGATAGTTCTCGTAGAGCACGTTGTGGATGAAGCCGGTGTAGCCGTCCCAGTTGTCTTCCGGTTGCGGATCAGACAGGGCGACGTTCCAGGTGAAGTTCTCGTTCTCGGCGGCGAGCATGTCAAAGTCTTCGACATAGAACATTTCGCGCTTGGAACGGGCACCGTACCAGAAGCTCATCTTGCGCTTGGACTTCAGGCGACGCAGCTGGTCGAAGATATGGGAACGCATTGGCGCCATACCTGCACCACCACCGATGAATACCATTTCTGCATCGGTGTCTTTGGCGAAGAACTCACCGAATGGACCGGAGATAGTCACCTTGTCGCCAGCCTTCAGGCTGAAGATGTAGGAGGACATCTGTCCCGGAGGGGCAGTCCAGTTGCTCGGGGGCGGGGTCGCGATACGCACGTTCAGCATGATGATGCCGAACTCTTCCGGATAGTTGGCCATGGAGTAGGCACGGATGATCGGCTCATCGACCTTGGACTCCAGCTCAAAAATCTTGAAGCGATCCCAGTCACCGCGATACTCCTCGGGAATATCGAAGTTCTTGTAGTGCACGTGGTGAGCCGGGGCTTCAATCTGGATATAACCACCGGCGCGGAACGGCACGCTCTCGCCATCGGGGATCTGCAGCTTGAGCTCCTTGATGAAGGTGGCCTTGTTATCGTTGGAGATAACAGTACATTCCCACTTCTTCACCCCGAAGATCTCTTCCGGCAGTTCGATATCCATGTCGGAGCGAACGGTAACCTGACAGGCCAGGCGCTCGCCATGACGGGCTTCGCCCTTGCTGATGTGATCCAGTTCGGTCGGCAGAATGTCGCCGCCACCGGATTTCACCCGTACCTTGCACTGGCCGCAGGAGCCACCGCCGCCACAGGCGGAGGAGACGAAGATACCGCTGCCAGCCAGCACGCCGAGCAGCTTGCCACCGGCCGGGCTGGTCACAGCCTTGGCCGGGTCACCATTGATGCTGATTGTCACGTCGCCCGCGGTCACCAGCTTGGACTTGGCGAACAGAATGACTGCCACCAGTGCCAGCAGGATCACGGTAAACATGACCACACCCAAAATAATTTCCATCTATCGTTCCTTTCTGATTGCAGGAAAGCCGATTACAGGGAGATACCAGAGAAGGACATGAAGCCCAGCGCCATCAGACCGGCGGTGATGAAGGTGATGCCCAGACCGCGCAGGCCTTCCGGAACATCGGAATACTTCATCTTCTCGCGGATACCTGCCAGCGCAACGATCGCCAGCATCCAGCCTGCCCCTGAACCCACACCGTAGACCACAGACTCCATGAAGGTGTAGTCACGCTGCACCATGAAGGAGACGCCACCGAAGATGGCGCAGTTCACGGTGATGAGCGGCAGGAAGATACCCAGCGCGTTGTAGAGTGCCGGGAAGTACTTGTCCAGCGCCATCTCCAGGATCTGTACCAGTGCTGCAATCACACCGATGAAGGTGATGAAGCTCAGGAAGCTCAGATCCAGACCGGATACCAGAGCGCCATCTTTAAGCACGTAGTTGTAGATCAGGTTGTTGGCAGGAACCGCGATGGTCTGCACCACAATAACGGCAATACCCAGACCCATGGAGGTCTTTACCTTCTTGGACACCGCCAAGAAGGTACACATCCCCAGGAAGAAGGAGAGTGCCAGGTTTTCGATGAAGATCGATTTAATCAACAGACTCAGATAGTGTTCCATACCTTAATCCTTCGCCTCCACCTGCTTGGGATCCTTGGTGCGCACGCCCCAAATGATCAGACCAATGATGAAGAATGCACTCGGCGGCAGCAGCAGCAGGCCGTTGGGCACGTACCAGCCACCGTTATTCACCAGCGGCAGCAGCTCGATGCCGAACCAGGTGCCGGAGCCCAGCAGTTCACGCACGGTCGCGACGCTCAGCAGAATGGCACCATAGCCCAGACCGTTGCCGATACCATCCAGGAAGGAGGGGAGCGGGGCACTCTTCATGGCGTACGCTTCGGCGCGGCCCATTACGATACAGTTGGTGATGATCAGACCCACAAAGACCGACAGTTGCTTGGAGATGTCATAGGCGTACGCCTTGAGCACCTGGTCAACCACGATAACCAGTGAGGCGATGATCGCCATCTGCACGATGATCCGGACGCTGTTCGGGATCTGGTTGCGGATCAGGGAGATGAACAGGTTTGAGAAGGCGGTGACCGCCATGACCGCGAGGGTCATTACAAACGCAGTTTTCATCTGGCTGGTAACCGCCAGTGCAGAACAGACACCCAGCACCTGCAAGGCGATGGGGTTGTTGCCCAGCACAGGCGTCAACAGCAACTTCTTCATTTCGCTCTTGTCAGCCATTGTTGATTTCTCCTGCACGAACCTTGGCCAGGAAAGGACCGAAGCCCTTGGGACCCATCCAGAAGTCGAAGGTATGCTGTACGCCGTTACCGGTCAGAGTGGCACCGGAGAGACCATCGATCTCGTGCTCGGAGCCCGCCGGAGCATGGCCCTTGATGACGCGCAGCGCCGGCATGCCATTCTGGTCGAACAGTTTCTTGTCCTTGAACAGCGCCTGCCAGGCCGGGTTTTCGATCTCGCCACCCAGACCCGGGGTTTCACCGTGGTCATAGTAGGTGATGCCCTTGATGGTCTGGCCATCAGCGGCAACGGCGACGAAGGCATACATGGTCGACCACAGACCCTGACCGTAGATGGGCAGGATGATGCTGTCGATCTTGCCTTCGGCATCCTTGGCGAAGAATACCGGGATCTGCTTGGAGATCTGACGCAGGCTGGCCTTGTCGTCAGCGGCGGCAAGACGGATGCTGCGGGCCGGATCTTTGGCTGCCTGCTTGGTGTCGAAGTTGTCGGCATCGCCGTCAACAAAGTCACCGGTCGCCAGATCCACCAGACGTGCTTCGATCTTCTCGCCATACAGTTTGGCCAGATCGCGCTTGGCCACTTCGCTCACATCCACACCGGCTACGGCGAGAATGTTGCTCTGCTTGTCCAGCGCCTTGTTTTCCTGCTGGGTAGAACGCAGGCCCACAGCGGCAACGGATACCACGATGGAACAGGCCAGACAGAGGCCGGTGACCACGCTGACGGTGCCGAGGGTTGAATCTTTATTAAACGCCACGAGCAATCCTCCGCTTGATGTTTGCCTGAGCGACGAAGTGGTCAAACAGGGGAGCAAACAGGTTCGCAAACAGAATGGCCAGCATCATGCCTTCCGGGAACGCAGGGTTGACCACGCGAACCAGCACGACCATTACGCCGATCAGGGCGCCATACCACCACTTGCCTTTGTTGGTAAAGGCTGCGGAGACAGGGTCGGTCGCCATGAAGGCCATACCGAAGGCGAAGCCACCCAGTACCAGATGCCAGTGCCACGGCATGTTGAACATGGGGTTGGTATCGGAACCGATGACGTTGAACAGCAGGGAGGTGGCGATCATACCGATCATCACGCCGGCGATGATGCGCCAGGAGGCGATGCGCATGTAGACGATCATGGCGGCCCCCAGCAGGATCATCAGGGTAGAGACTTCACCAATGGAACCCGGCAGGTTACCCAGGAAAGCGTCCATCCAGCTGATAGCCTGGCCGGTTGCACCGTTGATCAGCGCCATCTGGCCGCCTTGGGCCCACTGGCTCAGGGCTGTCGCGCCGGAGAAGCCGTCAACGGCAACCCACACGGCGTCACCGGAGATCTGGCCCGGGTAGGCGAAGAACAGGAACGCACGACCAGCAAGCGCCGGGTTCAGGAAGTTCTTGCCGGTACCACCGAACACCTCTTTGGCCATCACCACACCGAAGGTGATACCCAGCGCAGCTTGCCACAGGGGGAGCTCGGGCGGCACGATCAGGGCAAACAGGATGGAGGTCACGAAGAAGCCTTCGTTGATCTCGTGTTTGCGCACCATGGCGAACAGCACTTCCCAGAAACCACCGACAAAGAAGACGGTGATGTAGATCGGGAAGAAGTGGGTGGCGCCAATCAGCATCTTGCTGCCGATACCGGCAACAGCCGGATCGAGGTAGGCGCCCAGCATGGTAGCCAGGGCATATTGCCAGCTGCTGGCACCAGCAGCCGAACCCATGTGGGCAATGGCGGCAATCGCCTGGTTACCAACGTTGTACATGCCCCAGAACATGGCCGGGAACACGGCCAGCCACACCATGATCATCATGCGCTTCAGATCGAGCGCATCACGAACGTGGGAGGCGTTGCGGGTAACGCTACCCGGGGTGTAGAACAGGGTGTACGCCGCTTCGAACAGGGCATAGTACTTGGCGTACTTTCCACCCGGTTCGAAGTGGTGTTCCATATTTTCAAGAAGTTGCTTGAAACTCATCGCTTAACCTTCCAGTTCAATCTTGGTCAGGCACTCACGCAAGATCGGGCCGTACTCTGTCTTGCCAGGGCAGACAAAGGTACAGAGCGCCAAATCTTCCTCATCCAGCTCCAGGCAGCCCAGTGCTTGCGCACCGTCGGTATCGCCGGAGACCATGTCCCGCAGCAGCAGGGTCGGCAGGATGTCGAGTGGCATCACCCGCTCATAGTTGCCGATAGGCACCATGGAACGGTCACTACCGTTGGTAGTGGTGGTGAAGTTGATCAGCTTGCCCTTCATCAGATGAGAGAGGGTGGTACGGGTGATAGAGAACTTGTTGGCGCTGGGGTTGATCCAGCCCAGGAACTCTTTCTCGCGACCTTCACCCAGCACGCAAACCTGATTGTGGTAGCGGCCCAGGTAGTCGTGAACACCTTCGGCTTTGGCACCACTCAGGATAGAACCGGAGATGATACGGTTTTCGTCGGCACGCAGCTCATTGTTGGTGAGCTGGCTGATGCAGGCGCCCAGACGGGTACGCAGCAGACGCGGCTTGAGCACGTTCGGGCCAGCCAGGGCGATCACCTTGTCAGTGAAGATCTGACCGGTGGTGAACAGCTTGCCGAATGCGATCACATCCTGATAGTTGATGTGCCACTGCACCTTGGTGCTGCTGACAGGATCCAGGAAGTGGATATGGGTACCCGGCAGACCGGCAGGGTGCGGACCAACGAAGATCTCTTCCTTGACCTGAGCCAGCGGAGAGTGGGGCAGACTGCCTTCGCCTTTACAGACGTAGACGGCGCCGTCGGTCAGGCGGGTCAGTACGGCCAGACCATCGAGGAAGGCCTGCGGCTGTTCCTTGATAATCAGCTCGGCATCGGCTGCCAGCGGGTTGGTGTCCATTGCAGTCACAAAGATGGCGCGCGGGGCAGACGCTACCGCGGGGACTTTGCTGAACGGACGGGTACGCAACGCAGTCCACTGACCTGATGTGACCAGGAGCTCTTGCACCTTGCTGCGCTCGAGCTTGGCCAGCTCGGCAGAGGCAAAATGCTCAAACGTCACCTGTTCATCGGAACCGTCGAGGTCGATGACCACAGACTGGAGAACACGTTTGGCACCACGGTTGATCTCTGAAACCACACCGGTGGCAGGAGCTGTGAATTTAACGCCCGGATTCTTCTTGTCTTCAAAAAGATCCTGACCTTTGATGACGCGATCACCTACTTTGACGAACATAGTAGGTCGCATCCCCACAAACTCCTCGCCCAGTGTCGCAACACGGGTGATGGCGGGGCCATCGTAGATTACTTGCTCTGGCGCACCCAGCACGGGGATGTCCAGTCCTCTTTTGATTGTAATCATACTTACTTGCACTACCGTTACGGGAGAGGTTGGTTAGCGCCGAGAAATACATCACGACGGGTGGTTGAATGAGTCGGTGTTGTGGTTGCGCCAGGTGGGCAGGCTCAACAATTATTCAACATGCAGGCTCACTCAAAAGCGCTTGAGTTTACCACTTAAGGTGCATTTTCTGCCATGCCAAATGGGCAAAATCCCCGTGCCATCACAAAATTAACCTGCAATGAATAAGCCCCCGACACCTTGTAAGTAGTGGTTTTAAAGGTTTTTTTATTTCGATACCTCGATAGGGGTATTTGCCTTTGTCTCCACTATCAACAAAAAGCCTTGATGCCGAAATATACCCCCTTGGATGTAGCCTTTTCGGGGCCAATGGGGGAAATATGTTTAATTTTTGTTGGCAGGTTCTCGAGGGGAATCCTGTGGTACAACCGGTTTCAGGAGAGTGACGGTTTGCCAACGCAGCTCGGGGTGCGTGGGGCATGGCCTTTTTCCTGCCACTCGGTCTCGGTGTAGGTATGCAGTGCCAGTGCATGAACGGCACCGGCCAGCTCGTCGGCCAGCACCGCATTGACCTGACGATGACGGGCCAGCAGCCGCTGCCCTGCAAATTGCTCGCTGACGATCACCACCTTGAAGTGGCTCTCAGATCCCGGTTCCACACGGTGCATGTGGCTCTCGTTGATCACCTCCAGCACGGTGGGAGAGAGGGCGGCGGTCAGCTTGGCTTCAATCAGTTGTTGGATGGTCATCGGATCGGTTTCCAGAGTGAATGTCGGGCCATTCTATCGGCAGTCGCGGGATGGAATAAGCCCCTGTAAGAGGGAAATCACTCGTCAGTTGCCCCCTTGATGCGCATCGAACTGGTGAAATTCCTGCTCCTCGCTAGAATAGCGCCACTTTGCGTCGCCCCTGGCGCCTGTATACACGAATCAAGCCGAGGTTGGACTCTTTCTATGCAAACCCTTCTCGACACACCCCATTGCCAGCTCACGCTCTACCGCTATCCGCGCCAGAGTCAGGAGACTCTGCAAGCCTGGGATGCGGCTGACGAATATCTGATCAACACCCTGGCGGAGTCCCCCCTTGAGCAGGCGGGCCCCGTCATCATCATGAATGACGGTTTTGGCGCGCTGGCCGCCTATCTGCATCCGCACTCCCCCTGCTGCGTCACCGACTCCTACATCAGTGAGCGGGCGACCCTAGCCAATCTGGCCGAAAACGGACTGGATGCAGGCGGGATCCGCTTGCAGGATGCGCTGGCGCCGCTGCCCGATGCCCCTGCGCTGGTGGTGATCAAGGTCTCCAAATATCAGGCACTGCTAGAGCAGCAACTGCTGGCATTGCGTGCGGTGGTGACACCGGCAACCCGCGTTATCGCTGCCGGCAAGGCGAAGGATATTCATACCTCCACCCTCAAGTTGTTCGAGAAGTATTTGGGGCCTACCCGTACCTCGCTGGCCTGGAAGAAGGCGCGCCTCATTCACTGCGAGCCGCAGGCAGAACGTCCCGCGCTGGCCAACCCCTTCCCGACTGTCTGGCCGCTTGAGGGGAGTGACATGCTCATCCACAACCATGCCAACGTCTTCTCGCGCACCAGTCTCGATATTGGTGCCCGCTTTATGCTGGACAACCTGCCCATCCACAGTGCCCGCAAGGTGATCGATCTGGGCTGTGGCAACGGGGTGCTGGGTCTGTCGCTGCTCGCCAAAGACAGCGAGGTGGAGGTGACCTTTATCGATGAATCCTATATGGCGGTCGCCTCGGCACAGCTCAACGTCGAGCACAATCAGCCCGATGCACTGCCGCGCGCCCACTTTATGGTCAATAACTGTCTCGACGGGGTGGCGGTCGGCTCGGCGGATCGGATCCTCTGCAACCCTCCTTTCCATCAGCTGCAGGCGATCACCGATCATATCGCCTGGCAGATGTTCAGCGATGCGCACCGGGTGTTGCCTCAGGGGGGTGAACTCTGGATAGTAGGCAACCGTCATCTGGACTATCACAACAAACTCAAGCGCTTGTTTGCCAACGCACAAGTCGTTGCGTCGAACAGCAAATTCGTTATTTTGAAAGCCATCAAACGCTAAAGCCAAAGGAAACCATGATGAAAAAGTCACTCTTGCTGCTGGCCGCCCTGATGCTGGGCGGGTGTGCCACCCATTGGCCGGAGACAGCGCTGCTCAATCCGCAGGTGATCCCCGCCAACCAGCAATACTACTCTGGCAATCGCATCACCATGGAAGGGGTAGACAAGCGTGAGGCTGCCTACGTCTTCTCCATCAAACATAAAGAGAAAGCGCCCGTGCTGGTCAACAGCGAGCGTCCGCTCAACCTGCTGATGGCCGAGCGGCTGGCCGAAGGTCTGCGCAGCCAGGGTCTCGAAGTGGGCAACAGTGGCACCACCAACCTGACGCTGGTGATCTCCAACGCCGCAGTCAATGTGGAAGAGAAGACCTTTACCTATGTCACCAAGTCCCGCGTCAGCCTGCAGGTGATCGCTGATTTCCAGGGTAACCGTCTGACCAAGCAGTTCAACATGTCTTCCAGCAAGGAGAGCCCGAGCGAGCCAAGCATGGCCGATCTGGAGTCTACACTGAACCTGCAACTGGGTAGCGTGCTGCAGCAGATCATGGCGGATGATGCGCTGCGCGGTTACCTGAAAGGTCAACCGAACGGTGCAGGGGTCTGATGATGAAAAAACTCTGGTTGCTGGCCATGCTGATCGCCCCGCTGGCGTTCGCGGGCCCGAAAGTCAGAATGGAGACCAACCACGGCAATATCGTGGTGGAGCTGGCGTCCAAGCAGGCGCCCCAGACGGTGAAGAACTTCCTGCGCTACGTGGCTGATGGCAGCTATGACGGCAGCATCTTCCACCGGGTGATCCAGGATTTCGTGGTGCAGGGTGGGGGCTACAACCAGCAGTTCCAGCAGCTGCCGACTTATGAGCCTGTGGTCAACGAGTCGCGTGGCGGTCTGCCCAACAAGCGTGGCTCCATCGCCATGGCTCGCACCCAGGCGGTCGACAGCGCTACTCGCCAGTTCTACTTCAATCTGGTCGACAACAATAACCTCAACGCCGGTGGCTCTGCGGGTTATACCGTGTTCGGTCAGGTGGTTCAGGGGATGGAGGTGTTGGACAAACTGGCTCAGGTACAGACCGGTTACAGCCCCATTCTGCGCGCCAACGATGTGCCGACCAGTCCCATCATTCTGAAGAAGGTGGTCTTGCTGGCAGAAACTCCGGCAGACAAGAAAGTCGACAAGAAAGCGGGCAAGTAACTCTCCGGACGCGGTTCGTCACCTCGCTTCGTCAGGTCACAATACAAGGCTCATCCCGTTCGGGATGGGCCTTTTCTCTATCCGGGCTTCTTTGACCTATCTCTTTGCTCGCCTTGGCTATCTGCCATCAACCTGCCAAAATGACGCACTTTTCCAAAGTCGTCAGGTAGTTGAACATGATCCGCAAACCAAGCTGGAGAGAGTCCCTCGCCGTCTATCTCGAATTTCGGGTGTTTATTCTCTTTGCCATGGGTTTTTCATCGGGTCTGCCGCTGCTGCTGGTGTTCGGTACCCTCTCATTCTGGTTGCGCGAGGCCGATGTCAGCCTGACCGATATCGGCTATATGAGCTGGGTGGCGCTCGCCTATGGCTTTAAATGGCTGTGGTCGCCGCTGGTGGATCGCATGCCGCTGCCGTTGCTCTCAGCGCTGCTGGGGCGTCGCCGCAGTTGGATGTTCTTCTCCCAGTTGTTGATTGCCGCCGCGCTGGTCGGCATGGCGTTCTGCGATCCTAAGACCGAGCTGGCCCAGCTGGCGATGTTTGCCCTGCTGGTGGCCTTTGCCTCGGCCACGCAGGATATCGTTATCGACGCCTATCGCATCGAATCCGCCCCCGAGCGGCTACAGGCGGCGATGGCTGCCTCCTACATGACTGGCTACCGACTGGCGATGATCATGGCGGGCGCCGGTGCGCTGGCGCTGGCAGCCTGGTTTGGCAGCAACAGCGGCTATGACTATCGTGGCTGGCAGATTACCTATCTGGTGATGGCGGGTCTGATGTCACTCGGGGTCATCACCACGCTGTTTTGCCACGAGCCGGATATCGATCTGGCCGAGCAGGGTAAACAACAGGTCGAACGCAAGGCGCAGCTCCTGGAAAAAGGGTGGCCAGCTCTGCTGGCGAGTGCGGGGGCCTGGGGCTATGAGGCGGTCTGGTGTCCGTTTGCCGACTTCTTTCGTCGCTATGGCAGCTCGGCGCTGCTGATCCTGGCTCTGATCGCCTGCTATCGGGTTGCCGATGTGGTGATGGGGGTGATGTCCAACAGCTTCTATGTGGATATGCAGTTCAGCAAGACCGAGGTTGCCACCATTACCAAGGTGTTTGGCGTCATCATGACGCTGGTGGGCGCTGCGCTGGGGGGCGTGCTGGTGATGCGCTTCGGTACGCTGCGCATCCTGTTCTTGGGGGCGCTGCTCACTGCCAGCACCAACCTGCTGTTTGCCCTGCTCAATCAGGTTGGCCACAATCTGGAACTGCTGACCCTGATTATCTCGCTGGATAACCTCAGTGCCGGTATCGCGACCGCGGCTTTCGTGACCTATCTCTCCAGCCTGACCAATGTGGCATTTTCGGCCACTCAGTACGCCCTGTTCAGCTCGGTAATGTTGCTGCTACCCAAGTTGCTGGCTGGTTTTTCCGGGCAGGTTGTGGAGCAGATTGGCTACAGTGCCTTCTTTGTCGGAACCAGTTTATTGGGCTTGCCCGTGTTGTTGTTGATTGTGCTTGTCGCCAGAAAAGGGAGTGAGTTGCTCTCAACGGCTGACAAATAGCAAGCGTTTGCGTAGAATCGGGGGTGATTAGATTCACACTTCCGGATAAAGTTCCCGAGAAGTTGTTTCACCCCCAATTTTATTTGATTAGAATCCCTCTCGCTCCTTGTGGGCAGGCTACGGAAAACCTCAACTAACGCACAAGAGACCAATAAAATGGCCAAATTTACCAAGACTCTGATCGCTGCCGGTCTGCTGGCTGCTGCCGCTACCCCGGCCTTCGCTGCTGACTACAGCGGTGATATCCACAAGAATGACTACAAGTGGATGCAGTTCAATATCATGCACACCATCGATCAGAAGCCCCATGGTCCAGATGGTTACAACGATACTTATTTCGAGATGGAGTTTGGTGGTCGTTCAGGCATTTTTGACCTGTATGGTTACGTCGATTACTTCGATATTTTTGACTCCAAGCACAGCGACAAGCACAAGCAAGAAAACCTCTTCATGAAGTTTGCTCCGCGTGTATCTCTGGATGCATTGACTGGCCAAGACCTCTCTTTTGGTCCGGTGCAAGAAGTTTACGTTGCCACCCTGTTTAACATCGGTGGTGTACAAGGCCTGAATGATGCATTTGTAGGTCTGGGTGCTGACGTTATGGTGCCGTGGTTTGGCAAAGTTGGTATGAACCTGTACAAGCGTCATGCTAACGAAACCTTCAGTGGTCAAGGCGAAGGCTGGAACGGCCAACAGTTCTCCATGAACTGGTTCAAACCTTTCTATACCTTCTCCAATGGCAGCTTCGTCTCTTACCAAGGTTATCTGGATTACACCTGGGGCATGAAAGAAACCAGTCATTCTGATGGTCTGGGAACCTTCCACGGTATCTACTGGCATTCCGACCGTTATGCCGTTGGCTACGGTCTGAAGTACTTCAACGAAATCTACGGTATCGACAACTCTGACGCGTTCAAGTCTACCGGTTTCGGCCACTACTTCTCTGTTACCTACAAGTTCTAATAAAACTTGGGGTACAAAAAACCGGAGCATCTGCTCCGGTTTTTTTATGGCCGCGATTTAGATAGCGTGGCGCGAGTCATCAAGTGCGCCACGGCTGAGTGGATAAATCAGTCGCGGAAGTTCTGGAACTGCATCGGTTGACCCAGTTCGGCGCCACGGACCAGTGCCATGGTCTCTTGCAGATCGTCACGCTTCTTGCCGGTAACACGTACTTCATCACCCTGGATGGCGACCTGTACCTTGATCTTGGAGTCCTTGATCAGCTTGACCAGCTTCTTGGCGATCTCTTTCTCGATCCCCTGCTTGAATTTTACGGTCAGGTGGAAGCGCTTGCCGGAGTGAACCGAGTCACCCACTTCCATGGAGCTGTTTTCGATGTTGCGCTTGAGCAGGGCGCCGCGCAGGATTTCGACCATCTGCTTGAGCTGGAAATCGGCATCGGCTTCCAGTTTTACCTCTTCCTTGTTCAACTCGAAGCTGGCTTCTACCCCACGAAAATCGAAACGGGTGGCCAGTTCACGATTGGCGTTGTCGACTGCGTTCAACACCTCGTTCATTTTGACTTCAGAGACAATATCGAATGACGGCATAGCCGGAGCTCCTCATGTTGCGTTATCGGGGGGCAAATCTACCAGAAAACGGGCAAATTTGCTGATTTTGATGGGGTTGCTCTGCTAGAATCCCCTGCGCACAGGACGGGTGGACCCGTTAGTGTCCACCAGCGACATCTTCACTTATCCCCGGTAACAGGTTGAGAGGATTGCAACCCTTACCCTGACAGAGTCACACCATGCCAAGCGGATTAAAAAATTCCCGACAGCTCGTTATTCCACTCGTTACTCCGAAGTGGTCACTGTTGGGTTGTGGCGCCCTCGGCGGCGTTTTTGCCTCCCTGTTGACCCTGAGTGGTCAATCCACCCGTGTCTTGTTGCGCGAACATCATAAGTCCACGCTCCATCCGGGGATCGATTTCACCTCGCTGGAGGGGCATGTCCAGCTGCTCAATATCGAGCGCGGGTTTGTCAGCAAACCCGGCAAGATCCAGCGTCTGCTGGTGATGACCAAGGCCAGTCAGGTGATTGCCGCACTGACACCGCTGGTGGGCATTCTGGATGCCGGCGTGCCAATCGTGCTGCTGCATAACGGGATGGGGATTGCCGAGCAGGTGGTCGAGATGTTCCCGCACAATCCGGTGATTGCCGGTGTCACCAGCCATGGCGCCATGCAGTGCGGCCATTTTGTCTTTCGTCATACTGGCAAGGGGGAAACCTGGCTTGGCCCGATCAATGATGCCGCCAAGGCCCATGCCGCGCTCGCGGATGAGCTGGCGCTGGCACTGGGGCAGGCTGGCTGGGATGAACAGGTGTTGGCGCGCCAGTGGCAAAAGCTGGCCATCAACTGTGCCATCAATCCCCTGACGGCCCTCTACAAGCTGAAAAATGGCGAGCTGGCTGGCCTCCGTTTTGCCGATGCCCTGCAGCAGATCTGCGTGGAAGTGGCGGATGTGATGTGTGCCGAAGGAGTTGCGACCACGGCAGAGGAGTTGCAGCGTCGGGTGATGACAGTGGTGGAACTGACCGCTGACAATTACTCCTCCATGCATCAGGATATGGAGCTGGGACGCGAGACCGAGATTGAGGCCATCACCGGCTTCCTGTTGGCCAAGGCTGCCCGGCATGGCATTGCCGTACCGGTCAATCAGGGTCTCTATCAGGCGATTAAAGAGAAGAGCCAGGCCGTCTGATCTTTTACATGGCAGAGCAAGCTGCAAGGAGGCGAACGTGAGTGTACTGGTGCTGGTGGCCCCCGGGTCGGAAGAGATAGAGACGGTCGCCATTGTCGATACCCTGGTGCGCGCCAGCATCGAGGTGGTGCTGGCCTCTTGTTGCCCTGCCGGATCGCGGCAGGTGAAAGCATCGCGCGGGGTACAGCTGGTGGCCGATTGTCATATCGACGAGCTGACCCGTCGGGACTTTGAAGCCATCGTGGTACCCGGTGGTCTGCCCGGCAGCGAAGTGATCCGCGATACCCCGCTGGCCATCGATCTGCTCAAAGAGCAGGCCGCTCTTGGTCGCTGGCGTGCTGCCATCTGCGCCGCCCCTGTGGTGGTGTTGCAACATCACAGTCTGCTGGGTGATGCCATCGTTACCTGTCATCCCGGCTTTCAGTCCCGACTACCGACATCGCAGCTGTCACGTGAGCGGGTAGTCAGGGATGAGGCTCATCGCCTTATCACCAGTCAGGGGCCGGGCAGTGCCATTGAGTTTGCCCTTGAACTGGTTCGGGGGCTGCGCGGGGATGACGTGGCTACCGCCGTGGCTGGCCCTATGGTGCTGCCTTGAGCGCACTCTGCTGCAGAATCAAGCTGGCCATGCGTTGAAAAACGGGCCCCGGTCATCTTGATCGGGGCCCGCTTGTTATCTGCCGTTGTCGGTCACGCCATCTTGTCCGGCTCAGTAGTCGTACTGTGAGCACTGTTTTTTGTTGTACTCAGTTTTCCAACGTGCCAATTCTTGCTCTGTGCCGAGCTTGTCCCCTTTCTTGATAGCCTGTTCCAGTATCTCAATCCGGTCGTACAGCCAGCGGCACTCTGCCGTCGGGTTGTTCTTGCCGATGCCGGTCAACGGTAGCAAACAGAGTCCCAACCAAAGATATTTCATCCCGAACGCTCCTTGTCATTGTGGTAGTAAAGGTCTCCTTGGAGTCTACTATTTTAGCCGCAACGAGAGAGATAGAGCTGCGATTATCCTTGGGGTAAGATGGTGCCATGTCTGTTTATTTATACAGTGGTATGCGCAAGATCATCCATATCGACATGGACTGCTTTTTTGCCGCGGTGGAGATGCGGGACAATCCGGCGTTGCGGGAGGTGCCGCTCGCCATCGGTGGGGCCTCCGAGCGGCGCGGCGTCATCTCGACCTGCAACTATGTGGCGCGCCGGTTCGGGGTGCGTTCCGCCATGCCGAGCGCGCTGGCGAAAAAACTCTGCCCGCCGCTGGTACTGATCCCAGGGCGAATGGCGGTGTACAAGGATATCTCCCGTCAGCTCAGAGCAATTTTCCTCCGCTATACCGATCAGGTTGAACCGCTGTCACTGGACGAGGCTTACCTCGACGTGACCCACAGTCGCTGCTGTGGCGGCAGCGCCACCCTGATGGCGCAAGAGATCCGGCAAGCCATCGTCACCGAACTGGGATTGACCGCCTCGGCCGGAGTGGCCCCCAACAAGTTTCTCGCCAAGCTCGCCTCGGAGCAGCGCAAACCCGATGGTCTGTTTGTCATTCGTCCCGACGAAGTGGCCGAATTTGTCTGCCAGTTGCCCCTCGGCAAACTGCCCGGGGTGGGGCGCAAGACTGCCGAGCGGCTGGAGGCTCAGGGGCTTTACACCTGTGAGGATGCGCGGGCCTTGTCGGCACAAGAGCTGTGCAGCCGTTTTGGCAAGCTGGGGGAGATGTTGACGACCCGGATCTGGGGGCTGGATGAACAGCCGGTGCAGGCGCACCGGATCCGCAAAACCATCGGGGTGGAGACCACTTTGGCGAGCGATGTTTGTGACGAAGGCGCCTGCCTGACGGTATTGCAGCAACTGCTGCCGGAGCTTGAGCGGCGATTTCAGCTGGCGTGCCCTGCCGAGCAGGTGATGGGGCAGGGGATTAAACTCAAGTTTGCCGACTTCCACCAGACCACCGTCTATCGCAGTCAGGGTGGCTATCAGCCAGCCTTGTTCGTTCCCCTGCTCAAAGAGGGGCTACAGCGGGCGCAAGGGCGTTCGGTTCGCCTGCTGGGCTTGGTGGTGGGTTTGCCAAAAGAGGGTGAAGTTAATCAACTCTCGCTGGATTTGCTGTGAGATAGTTAAGTTTTTGTTTATAAAGTCGATAATCTATCCATATCTGTATGACGTAGGAATATTGGCATGAGCGCTCTTTCTGTCCAGGGTCGGATTACCCTGATCGCCGGTTGCTGTCTGTTGGTGACAGCCGCCGCTCTGGTTGCCTCTTCGATTTACAACGCGAACAAGATGCAACAGCAGGTGCGGCAAGCCACCATGCACGAGGCGCAGCAGTCTGCCGAGAACTGGATGAAGGCGATGGGCTCGGAGCAGGCGGCCAAGGTGACCAGCTATCTCGATGAGGCCTATTTCCGCGCCAGTTTGCTGGCCGAGAGCGTGTTGTTCCAGCGCAAGAATGCGGCTGAGAACTTTGTCCATTCGGAGGCGCTGCGCAGCGCCGTCAATCAGCAACTGCACGATGCCGTTGCCTCATCGACCAATCTGCTTGGTGTCTACGCGGTGTTCGAGCCTGATCAGCTGGATGGGGAAGACAGCAACTATCAGGGCTCAACGGCGCTGGGTTCCAACGACAAGGGTCGTTTTTCCAGTTACTGGGCCTATGACAACGGCAAGATAGAGCCGGAAGTGCAGAATGAGGATGTACTGGCCGATGAGAGCCCGACCGAGGCTGGTGGCATCGAAAACGAGTGGTATCGCTGCAGCATTCGCACCCGTGCCCTCTGCCTGCTGGAGCCCTATCTGGACGATGTGGGCGATAAACAGATATTGATGACCTCGGTGACGGTCCCGCTGCTGGAGCAGGAGACTTTGCTGGGGATGGTCGGGGTCGATATCTCGCTGGCCACTTTGCAGAGTCTGGTCAGTACCATGGACAAGGAACTCTATGACGGCAAGGGCAGAATCTTGCTGGTCAGTCACGAGGGGCGCGTGGCGGGAGCCGATGAGTTCGATGTGACCATGGGGCGTGGGCTGGATCAGAAGTATCAGGGGCTGGCCAGCGAGCTGAAAGGCTGGCTCAGTCAGGGTCAGGAGCTGACTCGCTGGAGCAGCGATGGCACCCTGTTGCAGACCTTTGTCCCGGTATCCATGCGTGGCACCGACCGTAAATGGGGCATCTACATTGAATTGCCACGGGCCGTAGTGCTGGCCTCGGCCCAGCAACTGCAAGATGAGCTGGCCAGTGAGGCCAATCGCAGCGTGGTCTCGCAGTTGTCGATTGGAGTGCTGATCTCGCTGGTGGCCCTGAGCTTTATCTGGTTGATGGCGCGCCAGATTGTGGCGCCCATCCGCGCTGTAGTTGCCCGTCTCAAGGATATCGCCAGCGGCGAGGGGGATTTGACCCAGCGCATCGAGATCCAGCGGCAAGACGAGATCGGCGAGCTGGCCAAGTGGTTCAACAGCTTCCTCAACAAGTTGCAATCCACCATCAGTCAGGTGATTGATACCGTCTCCGGTACGCGCAACAGTGCCGAGCGAGCCGCGCAAGTGGCCGAGCGCACCAGCAGTGGCATGCAGGCCCAGTATCAGGAGATCGATCTGGTGGCGACGGCATTTGAAGAGCTGAGCGCCACGGCGTTGCAGGTCTCCGGTAATGCCGGCTCGGCGGTGGCGGCCGCCAACACCACTGATGCCGCGGCGCAAGAGGGCAAATATGTCGTTGCCGACACCCAGGAGGCGATGCGCAAGCTGATGACCATCATCAACGATGCTCAGCCGGTGGTGGAACGACTCTCCGCCAACAGCGACAACATCAATGACATCCTCATCGTGATCCAGGGGATTGCCGAGCAGACCAACTTGCTGGCGCTGAATGCGGCTATTGAAGCGGCGCGGGCCGGTGAGCAGGGCCGTGGCTTTGCCGTGGTGGCTGATGAGGTGCGCAATCTGGCGGGTCGCACCCAGAATGCCATCGTCGAGATCCAGACTCTGATCAGCCAACTGCAATCCGGTACCGGCGCCGTGGTCAAGGCGATCCGCGATGGTCATGGTCAGGCTGACGAGACCCTCGCCAAGGTGGATCTCTCGGTGCAGGTGCTGGAGCAGATTATCCAGTCGGTCTCCACCATCCATCAGATGAACGAGCAGATTGCCCGGGCTGCACAGGAGCAGAGCCGGGTGGCGGACGAGATCAACCGTAACGTCAGCAACATTCGCGATGTGAGCCACACCATTCGTGCCGAGGCTGCGACCTCCGCCGAAAATGGTCGCGAGCTCTCTGCGCTGGCGGACAAGCAGCAGCAGCTGGTGGGGCAGTTCAAGGTATAGAAGGGATGAAAAAAGGCGCCATCCAGCTGGAGGCGCCAAACACATTCAGATGACAGACTGGGTCAAACCGGTGAGATTTGAGCCCCTCTTCCCGCAGAGGAAGAAACACAACACCACAATCACAGTCGAAAGACTCACTAAAAACACATGTAAACCAACACGTAGTAGAAAATGTGAGCCATATGACGACTGATTGCTGGGCGAATTATGTTTATTCACTGGTCGACCCGCAACCGACAAATTATAATGCGCCCCATTAGAAAAACTCATCGTCGGCTGGTGTCATGTCTCGTCGTTTACCCCCGCTCAATGCCCTCAAGGCCTTTGAAGCAGCGGCTCGTCACTTAAGCTTTACCCGCGCAGCAGAAGAGTTGTTTGTGACTCAGGCTGCCATCAGTCACCAGATCAAGGCGCTGGAGGAGTATCTTGGCATCAAGCTGTTCCGCCGCAAAAACCGCTCCTTGTTGTTGACCGAAGAGGGGCAGGGCTATTTCCTGGATATCAAGGACATCTTTGCCTCCATTTCTGAGGCGACCGACAAGCTGCTGGCTCGCAGTGCCAAGGGGGCGTTGACTGTCAGTTTGCAGCCGAGTTTCGCCATCCAGTGGCTGGTGCCGCGGTTGGTCAAGTTCAGCGAGCGCCACCCTGATATCGATGTACGGATCAAGGCGGTTGACCTCGATGAAGGGTCGCTTACCGACGATGTGGATGTCGCCATCTACTACGGCCGCGGCAACTGGCCGGGTCTGCGCTCGGACAAGCTCCATACCGAATACCTGATCCCGGTCTGTTCCCCCTTGCTGCTGACCGGGCCCAAACCGCTGCGTACGCCGCAAGATTTGACTCTTCATACCCTGCTGCACGATACCTCCCGCCGCGACTGGAAGGCTTGGTTCCGCCAGCTCGATATCGATGCACCCAACGTTAATCAGGGGCCCATCTTCAGCCACTCCACCATGGTGATCCAGGCGGCGATCCACGGCCAGGGGGTGGCGCTCGGCCACAGCGTGCTGGCACAACCCGAGATTGAGGCCGGTCGCCTTATCTGCCCGTTCGAGCAGGTGCTGGTGAGCAAAAATGCCTTCTATCTGGTGTGCCAGGAGCAACAGTCGGATCAGGGCAAGATCGTTGCCTTCCGCGACTGGATGCTGGAGTTGGTGGAGCAGGAAGAGGCGCGTCGCAGGGCAAGGCTCGCCGATGCCTGATGTGATCCGCGAGGGGGCAATTGATGCCCCCGTTCGCATTTTGCTGGCCCACGGGGCAGGCGCGGGGATGGATCATGTTTTTCTTGCCGAGTTGTCACGCCTGCTGGCTGGCCCCGACATCGAAGTGGTGCGTTTCAACTTTCCCTACATGACAAAGCGTGCACAGGATGGCAAGCGCCGCCCGCCTGACAGGGCGCCTGTGCTGCTCGCCCATTGGCGCGACATGATCCGTGAGTTTGCCCATCCACGGCTGTTTCTGGCGGGCAAGTCGATGGGCGGGCGGATGGCGGCGGAACTCTATCGTGAAGGCGAGGGTGAGATGAATGCTGCAGGATTGCTCATTCTCGGGTATCCTTTCCACCCTCCGGCCAAGCCCGACAGCTGGCGAGGCGAGGTACTCAAACATATTGCAGTGCCAACCCTGCTGTTGCAGGGTGAGCGCGACACCTTCGGTAGTCGCGTCGAACTGGCCGATTTTCCCTTCTCATCCGCCGTATCGGTCCATTGGTTGACCGATGGTGATCATGGTTTCAAACCGCGTAAAGCCAGTGGCGTGAGTGAGCAGGAGAATATGCAGCATGCAGCGGCGGCCATCAGCCATTTTGTGGCCCGGCATGGATAGCACGAGAGGGTTGGTTTGATTGCCAGCCGTGATGAGAGAGGGAGTGTGAGGATGCAGGTCCATCGACATTGGCTGATACTGGCCGGTCTCTTCGGGTTGACGGCCACCATGCTGGGGGCTTATGGCGCCCATGGATTGGCGGTTACCGGCATTACGCCCGAGCGTCTGGCGGCGTTCAATACCGCCGTGCAATATCAGTTTTTTCACGCATTGGCCCTGCTGGTTCTGGGCTGGTGTGGTGTGCGCAGCAAGGTGATCCACCTGGCTGGCACCGCTTTTGTGCTGGGGATCATCGGATTCTCCGGCAGTATTTACGCCATGGTGCTGCTTGGCAGCAAGGGGCTGGGGTTGATTACTCCGGCCGGTGGCCTCTGTTTTATGTTGGGATGGACGGCCCTCTGCTGGGCTGGCTGTCGTCTTGGAGGAAAAAATGAATAATCTGCTGCTTTATTGCCGCCCCGGTTTTGAGAAAGAGGCGGCTGCAGAGATCACCGAGCGTGCCGGTAACATGCAGTGCTACGGTTTCGCCCGGGTCAAGGACGACAGCGGTTATGTGATCTTCGAACTGTATGACGAGGAGCAGGCGGACCTGCTGGCTCGCAAGCTGCCGTTCCGAGAGCTCATCTTCATCCGCCAGATGCTGGTGGTCACCCATGAGCTGAAGGATCTGGATGTCGCGGACAGGATCTCCCCGATCCTTGAGGCGGTGAGTGACTACACCATTTGCGGCGATCTGCGGGTCGAAACCGCGGATACCAACGAAGCGAAAGAGCTGTCAGCCTTCTGCCGCAAGTTCACCGTGCCGCTGCGTCAGGCGCTGCGCAGCAACGAGATCCTGACCAAGAAGGAGACGCCGAACCGTCCGGTGTTCCACGCCTTCTTCATGGCCAATGATCATGTCTTGCTGGGTTACTCCTACTCGTTCAACAACTCCGGATTCCACATGGGGATCCCGCGCCTGCGCTTCCCGGCCGATGCACCGAGCCGCTCCAGCCTCAAGCTGGAGGAGGCGTTTTACGTGTTCGTGCCGCGGGAAGAGTGGGATGTGCGTCTCTGTTCAGGCATGAAGGCGGTGGATCTGGGCGCCTGCCCGGGTGGCTGGACCTATCAGCTGGTGCGCCGTGGCATGATGGTGACGGCGGTCGACAACGGCATGATGGCCCAATCCCTGATGGATACCGGTCAGGTCAAGCATATCCGGGATGACGGTTTCGTCTGGCGCCCGAGCAAGAAAAACACCTACTGGCTGGTGTGCGACATGGTCGATAAACCGGCGCGGGTCGTTCACATGATTGCGGACTGGTTCCGTGAGGGCGACTGCCAGGAGGCAATGTTCAACCTCAAGTTGCCGATGAAGAAGCGTTATGCTGAATCGGTACACAATATCGAGGTGTTGCGCGAGATGCTCAAGGAGATCGACAACGCGTTCGTGATCCAGGCCAAGCAGCTCTATCACGATCGGGAAGAGATCACCGTGCATGTTTACAACAAGTACTGGGTCTCCAAACTCGAGCCCAAGGCGTGATGTAGCAGTTCTGCCCGTACGATAAATACCAAGGCCGACAGGGAAACCTGTCGGCCTTTTGCTATTCGGCTGCCGGAAAATATCAGAAACGGTAATCGAGGCGCAGGGAGGATTCGTCGTCGGTCACCTTGATCTCTATCTGCAGCGGGATGGTTTTGTCGACCGGATTGAATTGCATCTTTATCCCGTCTCCTCTCAGCCTGAGGGCGGTGTTCATTCCGCCAGCCTTGAACTTGACCTTGGGTCTGAAGCGTTCGACCGACAGACTGACGCTTTTTTCCGGGGTCAGATTAAGCTGCGGGTAGGAGGTGATCTTTTGATTACCAAAGTTGTCGGTGGAGACTTCAATACCAAACGACAGGGGTTTGGGTGCCTTGAGCAGGTCGTTGGTATTCAGGCTCGAGCGCCATACCTCGGTGGCAGTCCGTTTTTCCTGCTGTGGCAGTTTGGCGGTTTGGGTCTGTTGATCCTGCTCGAAAGCACTGGCAGTGCCACAAACCAGCAGCAGACCCGACACCAGATAGCACCCGTATCCCTTCATGAAAAACACTCCCTGTTCTTCTTCTCTATTGAACATAGTTGCTGTTTGGGGAGTGGCAAAGGATTCGGAAACATAAAAAAGGGAGCCGAAGCTCCCTTTTAAAATCAATGAATTAACTCACAGGCGATCGATGATGGCCTGGGTGAATTCGCTGGTGGAAGCCGTGCCACCCAGATCGCGGGTGACCCGATCACCGGATTCGATGGTAGCTCGCACCGCCTCGCGGATCCGCTCTGCTTTATCCTGCATGCCGAGGTACTCCAGCATCTGAATGGAGGCGAGGATCACCGAGGTCGGGTTGGCAATGTTCTTGCCTGCGATGTCGGGGGCAGAGCCGTGCACCGCTTCGAAGATGGCGGCGCCATCGCCGATGTTGGCGCCGGGCGCCATACCAAGGCCGCCGACCAGACCGGCGCACAGGTCCGAGAGGATATCGCCGAACAGGTTGGTGGTGACCATGACATCGAAACGCTCCGGGTACATCACCAGATTCATGCAGGCGGCATCGACGATCATCTCTTCGCTCTGTATATCCGGATAGTGGCTGGCGATTTCACGTGCCACTTCGAGGAACAGGCCGGAGGTCGATTTGAGGATGTTCGCCTTGTGGATGATGGTGACCTTCTTGCGCCCTTCCTGACGAGCCAGCTCGAAGGCGAACTTGACGATGCGCTCGGCCCCTTCACGGGTGATGATGCTCATCGCCTCTGCACTCTTGTTGTCATCGCTGCGCTTCTGACCTGCACCCGAGTACATCCCTTCGGTGTTTTCACGCACCGTGATGATGTCGATGTTGTCGTAGCGGCTTCTGGTGCCCTTGAAGGAGATGACCGGGCGCACGTTGGCGTAGAGGTTGAACTTCTTGCGCAGGGAGACGTTGATGGAGGTAAAACCGCCGCCGACCGGTGTGGTCAATGGCCCTTTCAGGCTCACCTTGTTCTTCTCAATCAGGTCCAGTGTAGTCTGGGGCAGCAGCTCGCCATGCTTCTCGAGGGCAACCAGACCCGCATCAGCGTATTCGTACTCAAAATCACAGCCCGCATGGGTCAGGATCTGGATGGCTGATTCAATGATGCTGGGGCCGATGCCGTCGCCGGGGATCACGGTAATTTTTCTTTTGGACATGAGAGGGTTCCACTTCCAGGGTATAGGGGAGGATGGGGCTGCTTTATAGCATTTACTCAGCAAACCAACCACATTCCTTTACATTCTACTCACTTTTATCAACGGCGAGGGTGAGTCTTGTCATGGTTCACGCCCTTGTCTGCATTTTTGTTCGGCCATTTAGTCCGGCTGGGGCGGGTAGCGGATGTCCCGCAGGTTGAATCCCAGCGGAATATCCCGTTGCAAGCGCACCAGCCGCTGGGCCAGCAGGGCCTCATCCTGATGTTGGCGCAGCTTGATCAGTGGCTTGGCGGCGTCCTCTTGCTGGCAGGCCTCGAGCATGGCTGCCAGATTGCCATATTGCTGCAACAGCTGGGTGGCGGTCTTGGGGCCAATCCCCGGAACCCCCTTGATATTAGAACCGCTGATACCGGTCAGGGCCCAGAAGTCGACCAGCTGAGCAGGGGCTACCCCATATTGCTGCTGGACGAAGGCGGCATCCAGCCAGCGCTTGTTGAAGTAGTCGCGCACCCGGATCTGCGGGCAGATCAGTTGGCAGAAGCCCTTGTCGGTGGAGATGATGGTCGCCTGATGGCCATGGCTGGCGATGCCACTGGCAAGGGTGGCGATAAGGTCATCCGCTTCATCGGTCTCGGAGAGCAGGGCATCGACCCCGCACTCCCAAAATGCATCCTGCAGGGTCGCCAGCCCTTCACGCAGTTCGGGGGGCATGGGAGTTCGCCCCTCCTTGTAGGCCGGATAGACCTCTTTGCGCCAGCTATGCACCTCGCCATCAAACACGGCAATGACATGGGTCGGCTCGCTATTGGCCAGCAGCTTGCGGCAGGTATTGATAAGGTTGGCGCGGGTTGCAACCAGCGCCTGGGCAGGGGTCAGTGCCTGCTGGGCCTGTACCGCGTGCAGACGGCGAATGAGGTTGAGGGCATCGATGATGAGCAGGTGTGGCCGGATAGTTGACATGGGGCACTCTTGGCGGTCGGGACGCCCCATTGTAACAAACCGCTCGCCTTATGGGGGATTGATGGCGGTCGGGAAGGCATAGCGCCAATAAAGAGGGGCGCCGATGCGCCCCTCTGTCGATGATGTATCTGTACCCTAGCGGACGATTTCGTAGCAGGGCACATACTGGCTGCCCGGCAGCTTCATCCGCTGCTGCTTGACGAAACTCTCCAGCAGCTTGTCCATCAGGTGCATCAGCTCCTTGTCACCGTGCAGCTTGAAGGGGCCTTTCTTCTCGATGGCGCGAATGCCCCCTTCCTTGACGTTGCCGGCGACGATGCCGGAGAAGGCACGACGCAGGTTGGCGGCCAGCAACTGGGGTGGCTGGTTGCGGTGCAGATCCAGACTGGCCATGCTGGCGTGATCCGGTTCGAAGGGAAGCTGGAACTCCGGCTCAATCTTGAGGGACCAGTTGAAAGAGTAGGCATCGCCGACAGATTTGCGGTATTCGCGGATTTTCGGCATCGCCTCTTTCATCACCCGGGCCACTTCCGGTGCATCGCCGACAATGATCCGGTAGAGCTTGGTCGCCGGTTCACCGAGGGTCGCCTTGATGAAGTCGTCGATGGCACGGAAGTAGTCGGCACTCTCTTTCGGGCCGGTCAGGATGATGGGCATCGGCTGCCGCTCGTTGGCCGGATGCATCATGATGCCGAGCAGATAGAGCAGCTCTTCGGCGGTGCCGACCCCACCCGGGAAGATGATGATGCCGTGGCCGAGGCGTACGAAGGCTTCCAGCCGTTTCTCGATATCCGGCAGGATCACCAGCTCGTTGACGATGGGGTTTGGCGGTTCGGCCGCGATGATGGAAGGCTCGGTCAGGCCGATGTAGCGGCCGTTTCTTACCCGCTGTTTAGCATGGCCGACGGCGGCCCCCTTCATCGGGCCCTCCATGGCGCCAGGGCCACAGCCGGTACAGATGTTCAGCTCACGCAAGCCCAGTTCGCTGCCCACGGCGCGGGTGTACTGGTACTCGATCTCGTTGATGGAGTGGCCACCCCAGCAGACGATCAGGTTGGGATCGGCGCCGGGCAGGATCACCTTGGCGTTGCGCAGGATGGCGAACACCACGTTGGAGATATGAGTCGAATTGGTGAGGTTGACCAGCCGGTTCGATTCGAGCTGATTGGAGACATAGAGAATGTCGCGCAGCACCGAGAAGAGGTGCTCCTGAATGCCGCGAATGATCTCGCCATCGACAAAGGCGTGCTCGGGGGCATTGAACAGTTCCAGCTTGACCCCGCGCTCGCGCCGGATCACATGAATATCGAACGATTTGAAGCGCTCCAGTATCTCCTTGGAGCTGTCGGTATGGCTACCGGAATTGAGCACTGCCAGCGAGCAGTTGCGAAACAGTTGATAGATATCGCTGGAGGCAGTCTGCTTGAGGCGATCCACCTCGAGCTGTGACAGCAAATCCATGCTGCCAACGGGATTGATGTGCGTAATCATAGGTTCCCCTTTACTCACTTGTTATCGTTGTGTTTTTCCCTGGGGAGAAAAGGGGACGCTATGTTGCATCCCCTGAGATCGATAGTAGTGGTAATAGAGGGAGGAGGGAAATAGGGCGACGACTGTTCGCTTTTTTTTTAGCCGCTTGTCAGGCCAGAGTCACTTGATCCCGACCGGTGTGCTTGGAGTGGTAGAGCGCCTTGTCCGCCCGTTCAAACACATCTGACGGGTTGTCCCCATCCTTGAACAGGGTTGCACCGATGGAAATGGTGATCTCCACCTTGGCATCGCGAAAACGGAACGGGATGCTCTTGATGGTCTGGCGCAGGGTCTCCAGCGGCTTCTGGAACTTGTCCGGATTGATGTTGGGCAGCAACACCACGAACTCTTCTCCACCAAAACGGGCGATGAAATCTGTATCACGCAGCGCGCTTTGCAGCGCCTTGGCGACTACTTTCAGCGCCTTGTCACCCGCCATATGGCCGTAGTTGTCATTGATGTTCTTGAAGTGATCGATGTCGATGATCGCCATGCAGAGCGGAGTGCGGTAACGAAGCCAACGTTTGTACTCCTGCTCCAGCCGTTCATCGAGGGCTGCCCGGTTGTGTACCTGAGTCAGGCTGTCGAGGAACAGCTTGTGTTTTTGAATGGTCAGCCGCTTCTTGTACTCGGCGGTCTCCTCCTTCATCAAGCGCAGCTTGGACTCCATGGTGGAGAGGCGGGTGAGCAGGTGACGTTCCCGTGCTGCGGTACTTTCCCGTTCTTGAAGCAGCAGGTTGATGGCGCCCATATGGCCGGAGATGGCGCGCTTGAGCGCATCGATGGAGTTATGGCTGGCCAGGGAGTGATCGATCGCCTGCAACTCGTTGACCAGCGCCTCGCGGGTCTCTCGGGTTTCGTTTTGCAGCGCACGCCCCTCATCGAGGGATTCGGTAAAGCCGACATGTACCGCGGAGAGGCTCTCGTTGAGGGAGCTGAGAAAGGCGCGGGAGGCTTTGCGCTCCTCACGGGTGCCTTCGATGATGAGCTCGATCACCTGCAGGCAGGTTTCTGCCAGCAGGGCAGGGTTGATCCCGATCAGCAGTTGGCGGCGAATGTCACTCAGGCTCTCGCCGATGGCGCCGGCAAAGTCGAGTTCGGTGATAAGTCGCTGCAGCTCATCGGCGATACGGGCGTGATCCTTGAGATCAAACGGGTCGACATCGGGCTGGCAATCGTTGCTGGCAGTATCGCTTTCTTGTTGAGTTGCACCTGAGGGTGCCAACAGGGGTTGGCTTGGCAGCAGCTGGATCTTGATCGCCTGCTGGTAGAACTCCAGCAGCTTGATCACCTTCTTCTGGTGATCGGCAATGCCGTAACCGGCGGGACTTGCCAGAAATTCCTTGAGGGACTTGCGGGTCTCTTCCGGGAAGCCCTTGATGGTTTTCAGCTGTTTGGAACCAAGATCGATGGCAGTTTGAGTCAGGGTGATCGACTCTTCCAGCGCATTGCTGTGCTGCTGCAGCAATTTTTCAATGGCCAGCAGGTCGGCGTCCAGCGAGGTAAATGCGGGGTTGTTATCCAGTTTCTGCTTGAGCTTGGCGAAGCGATTGTCCAGCTCGCGGTCGAAGCCACGGCAGGAGAGCATCAACTTGTTGATAAACTGGATGCCGCGAGCACGCTCTGCATCGGAAAACGACAGTACGCCGTCGAGTTCCAGCTGTTTCTGCTGAAGGGATTCCCTGAGTCTTGCCAATTGTCCTGCTACGGCAGCGATGTCATTCATTATCAGGTCGCCCTGTTGTCATTATTGTTTTTGGTGTTGGATAGCAACAGTGGTCGAACCTGGTTTCGATCCTCGCCTGTTATCTACATTGTTTCCTGGTGGTTATCGGCTGCCAGCTTCCTTGCAAGGCTGGGCCAATTAACCCATTGCTTTTCATGAGAAGAATTGACTTTTACCAGTCCCTTGTCAATTGCCATCAGGCCGCATTGCCACACATCTCCATTAAAAAATGCCGCTTGTTGGCAATCGATCGCCGCGAGCTCCAACCAGGCGTTTTGCTGGCATTTTTCACTGAGCTGAATGGCTCCCGACAGGGCGAGATAGCAGAGGTCAAACAGGCCATTGTGATCGAGCGCGGTCGCCGCTTTCGGCAGGAAGGGGTGACTGACAATCCCGAGGCTGATCCGGCGATCCAGCGGATAGTTGCAAGGGAAGGCGGCGATGGCGGTCAGCAGGTCTCCCGCCAGTTGATGCAGGTTGGTGACGTGGCGCTGTGGTACCACATAGAGCATGTGTCCTTCACGCAAGTCATAGATACGGCCATCTTGCGGGGTCAGGGTGTCCATATAGGCACCGAAGGCCTGCTCGATTTCTCTGCTGGCCTGATAGCCGTGGCGCTCCAGCGTGTTAACCAGGAAAGGCACCCGGAACAGCAGATAGTGCAGTTTGTCATCGAACTCGCTGGAGGGTTGTTCACTGAGGTACCAGCGATCCGATTTCAGCTGGCGCTTTGCCATCTCCCGTGGCCAGCGGTTCATCAGCCGCTGCCAGTTGGCCAGCCCCGAGCGTGGCTCGATCAGCAGGGCCTCATTGGTCCGTTTCAGTTGCAGGCGGGCAGTACGCAGCTTTAGCCAGAGGGTGAAGAAGAGGTAGATAAAGAGCGCCAGCAGCAGGCTGGTGGTGATACTCGACCAGAGATAGCGCTCCTGCTGATGCTGGCTGTTGTTAAGTCGTTGCTCCAGCTCCTTGATATGTTGCACCCGCTCGACCTGGACATAGTTGTCACGGATCGCCGCCTGCTCCATAGCCTGCTCCTGCTGGCGCACCTCCTCGCCAAGACGGTGGAAGCGCTTGTAGCTGTCGAGAGCCTGACGCAGATACCCCTTCTGCTCGTAGGCAAGCGATAACAGGCGGAATACCTCGTACTGACGGCGAGTATCACCGAGCTGATTGGCCAGCGCGCGGGCGTTCTCCAACTGCAGAATGGCGATGGCGCCCTCCTGCTTCTTCAGATAGAGCTCGCCGAGCAGCAACAGGGTATCGATCAGCGGCTCTTTGGCATCGCTCAGTTCGTGGGACTGACGTGCCGCATTGAGGTAGTTGCTGGCCAGCGAGAGGTTGCCGCTTTGCAGGTAGGTTTTGCCGATTTCGTATTTGAGCAGGGAGGCTTGTGGTCGGTTGCTCCCCTCATCGAGCAGATCCAGCGCATTGAAGAAGTAGACCAGCGCCATATTGAGGTCGCCCTGCTCGCGGTTGAGTCGTGCCAGCACCATCAGGGAGTCGCACAGCAGGGAAGGGTTTCCGATGGAGTGGAAGTAGTTGGCCGCCTCATTGGCATACTGCAGCGCTTTCTGGGGCTCCTGCTCCTGTTGGTAGAGTTTCACTATCTGGTTCGACAGCAGGCCAAGAAAGAGCGGGTCGTTGAGGCTTTTGGCCTGTTGCTGGGCATCGATATATTCCCCCAGTGCCAGTTGTGGCTGCTGCAGCGCGCGATAGAGGTCGCCGCTGATGGCGCTGACCCAGGCACTGGCGAGGGGATTGGGGGTCTTGGCGGCCCAGATCCGCGCATCTGCCAAGTGGGCCTTGGCATCATCGAAGTGCTGGTTCTCGATGTCGTAGCTGGTGCGTTGCAGGCGACCATAAATTTGCAGCTGGCTCTGCTTGAGCGTAGGGACGGCCAGCTGCTCGTCCAGTTGATCCATCAGGGCGCGGCTGGTGCTCTGGTTATCCGGTTTGAGGGCCTGGCTGCGGATCTTGAGATAGAGGCCGTGGGCCTTGAGTTCCGGTTGCTGCTCTTTGTCTGCCAGCGCCATCGCCTTGTCGAGCGCTTGCTGGGTGGCCTGATACTGGCCCAGTTGCAGCAGACACTCCCCTTTGAGCAGGTGGGCGCCTATGGTCTGGGCCGCTGTGCTGTAGCTCAGGATGGGCTCGCGATAACCGAACTCCTGGCGATTGCTGATGATTTGCTGGGGATTATTGGCTGCGCGCGTCAGGAAGGCGGTGGTGATCTGGACGCATCTGGCAGGATCGGTCAGTACCATCGATTGCGCTTGTTGCAGATCGATAGAGAGTTGCTCCTTGTCCAGATCCAGATTCGGAGCTGACAGGGAGGACATCATCATGGCCAGAAAAAACAGTTGATTCATTGGATTAAGGACGGCGCAGAGGTGTTGGCATGTTATCCAAGCCCCCCCCTGCGAGTCCAGCGTTTACTGTGGTTTGCTGGTGGCCGGCAAGTGGGTTTCGTCTGGATTTTATTATCCAGCACCCTTATCCCAGCTGCGCAAGGCATCGATTGAAGCCTTTTTTGCCCGTCATGGAGGGCTGTGCGACTGCCCTCTCTGTCGCAGCTCGACTTTATTGGCGGATCAGACGCAGGTTGGCGGGCACCGCTTCGAAATTGGAGCGGAACGGGTTGATGTCGAGGCCGCCGCGACGGGTATAGCGGGCATAGACGGTCAACTGCTCAGGCTGGCAATAGTGCTTGAGGTCGATAAAGATCCGCTCGATGCACTGCTCGTGGAACTCGTTGTGCTGGCGAAACGAGATGAGGTAGCGCAGCAGCTTCTCCCGATCGAGTTTCGGCCCCTTGTAGCGGATCACCACGGAGCCCCAGTCCGGCTGGCTGGTGACCAGACAGTTGGATTTGAGCAGGTGGCTGTGCAGGGTCTCCTCGACCAGCTCGCTACCTGCTGCACCTTGCAGCAGGGACGCATCAAACTCGTAATTGTCTACCTCGATATCCTGCTCGTCGATGCACTCGCCGGGCAGCTGGGCAATCTGGTGCGGCGCCTTGTCGAGGGGGAACAGGGTCACTTTGACGGTCTCGCCCGCACAGGCACTCAGATCCTTGGTCAGCATGGCGGCGACTGCCTCGATAGAGTCGCAACGGGTCTGGTTGAAGGAGTTGAGGTAGAGCTTGAAGGATTTGGATTCGATCAGGTTCGCACTGGTGGCCGGAATGGCCACTTCACCCACCGCCACCATCGGCTTGCCCTTGGCGTTGAGCCAGGAGAGCTCATAGAGGGTCCAGACATCGCAACCGCTAAAGGGCAGGTCATCGCCCAGCTGGAGATCATCCCGGTTCAGGCTACGTGGAACCGGCTGCAGCAGGGCGGGGGTGTACTGGCTGATGTAATCGGATTGCTGGCCCAGACTCAGGCCGGTCAGGGCGCTGGCCCCGGCGTATCTATCTTGTTTGCTCACAGGGTTGCTCACGTAATGTGCTCATGATGAGTGGAATGAAACGGGCCATTGCTGGGCCGGATGGTTGCAGCCGTTTGGCTTGGGCGTCGGCCTCTCTGTATCCCGGGTTCTGTTTCTCGGGTCGCAAGGTCGGCTGGCAACCTTGTCTGTTAACGGGTTTGGTGGTGCAATAGCGGACTTTGCCAGCAATTGTGGGGATTTTCGATGTCGGATCAAGTTTTGTCTGCCCTGGAGCACTTTTTTGCCCGCTGGCAACGGGATGGCGAGGCCAGACGAGGCCTGCCCCTGTGCGAGTGGGAGGCGGACTGGCGTTCCCCCTGCCAGCTTGGTGAGCCCGCCGATGGTCGGGTGGCCTGGCGTCCTCACCATCGCTCCGAGCCCGCCGATTTTACGGCCATGGGCGATGCTCTTGAGCTGACAATTCATCCCGGCGCCATTGCCCTGTTCGGGCACTGGTTCAGCCGCCCCATCCCCTGCCTTTTCAAGGGGCTGCGCCTTGAATTGATCCTGCCGTGGAACGACGCAGATCTCGACCTGCTCAGGGAGAACCTCATCGGCCACCTGCTGATGTTGCGCAAGTTAAAACGAACCCCCTCCATCTTTATTGCCACCACCCGCAACGAGATGACGCTCATCTCCCTTGATAACGAAAGTGGTCAGGTGTGGCTGGAGTGGCTTGATTCAGGCCGCCGTCTGACGCTGGCTCCCTCCTTGCCGGCGTTTCTGGAACGGTTGGAGACGTTGCCGCAATAGCGCCGCTTCGAGCCAAGGTTACCCATCGGAACGAAAAGAGCCTTGCCATGCGGCAAGGCTCTTTTTTATGGCATCGTGTACAGGGAACGCGCTTAATCCTTGAAATCCCAGGAGAGGTTGGAGACCAGACGGCAGCTGTCGCACTTGAAGTCGAAGATCTCGTGCAGCGGCTCTGCCAGCGCCCACTCACCGCCACAGCTGGGGCAGGGGCGCGCCTTCTCCTCGGCAGCGCTCAACCCGCCCACCCGGTAGAGGTAGTAGTAGGTGGGGATGCCGCTCAGCACTTCCAACCGTTTGGCCAGATCGCTGCCGCGCCGGTAGAGGCGGCTGCCCACTTCGCCGATTTCATGCAGCGCCGCATGTTCGGCGATGGAACCGTTCATCTGTAACTGATCGCATGCCTCCCAATCCTCCTGCCACTTGATGATCTGTTTCTGATCGCCGTTGGCGACCGCGGGCAGTTGGTAGAGCGGAATGGGGGCGAAGTGGTCACCACAGCGCAGCGGCGAGCAGGTATGCAGGAAGCTGGTATAGAGCAGCATCCAGCTGGGGCGCTCGCCCTGTGTGCCGCAAGGGTCGGTGCTGTCGGAGAGCAGATCCGCCCCTTGAAGATGGAGCTTTGGCGCCAATAACCCGGCCTGATTGAGCTGCTGTTCGGCCAGTTTGACCTGCTCGCTCTGGTTGTCGGGGTGCAGGCTATCCTGCTCCGGGCAGACTACCCGACTGACGAAATAGCCGTCATGCATGCTGGTGGGGAATTCCCGCCCGAGGATCTGGCCCTGATAACGCAGCATGTCGAGGTAGTTGACGATGGCCCGCTCGGCTTCGCCAAGGGAGGTATCGCGGTAACACTCAAAGCAGAGTTCGACGATATACATGGTTCAGCCTTGCCCCTGCTGGAGGAGCAGGTCGGTCAGGCGATCCACCTTCTGTTCGATGCGCGCGAGCTGTTCGGCGAGTTGCTGCAGGGTGAGCTCCGGTGCTGGCTGAGGCACAGCCTCTGGCAGGATCTCGCTCTCGGCGGTCGCAACTGGCTGCTGCTTCCACTGGCTCAGCACTTTCAGCAGCTCGGCCATCGGCACAGGCTGGGTGAGGCGGGCCTTGATCATGGCGGTGGTGGGTGTCAGGCCCTTGGCGGCCAGCTCGTTGGCAATTCGGATGATCTCGTGGGCGGACATAAGCATGCTCTGGGTGAGAAGGGGGGATCGATATCGGGGCGGGATCTTAACCAAAGCCGGCAGGGGAGGAAAGGGGCTGGCGGCTTAGCGGGGCTGGCGCAGCATCACATCGAGCTGGTCGATCGCCTCGCACCAGTCGGAGTCGTTCCACAGGGCATCGCGTAGAAAGCTTGCCTGGGCGGCGTTCCAGAAACCGGCCTCCGGCAGCAGGGTCTCATTGTCGAGGTGATGGTCGTGCACAAAGCGGTGCAAGCTCAGCTCGTCGTTGGCCATCCCGAGCTGGGCAAACAGGGCTGGCAGATCGTGGACAAGGGGTTCCATCTCGTCTCTCCCTTTGTTTAATCCCTGAGATTATAGACAGGCACAGCCATCGGGCGCAGAGACGAGATTGGGGATCAGGCAGAGGGGATGCGATGGGGTGGCAGATCAACGCCCACGACGTGCAGCCCCTGCATCTTGAGGGTGCCCTGATAGTGGCTCTCGCCATCGCTGGAGAATTCAAACTGATAGTGGGTCAGCAGTCGCAGGGGATTGCGGGCCAGCTCCCGCCGATGGCGAGCCAGTGACAGCAGTTGCAGATCATGGTGCTGGCAGTAGCGGCGCATATATTGCCATGCCACTTCTGCCTGTTGGCGTTGCAGCCAGAACAGGCCGCCCATCGCAATCAGCAACAAAATTCCGAGCATCTCTCCCATAGGCGGGCTTCCTTATCGTGATGTCGATAACCGGGAGTCCTGCTCGGCACTCCCGATCTCCTTTTCTATTTCCCGCCGTGTTGCCTCGTGGCGTGAGGGGGAGGCGAGGGATCAGGCCGAGGCAAACAGACGGCCGATGGCCTTGCCCAGCGCATCGCTGCGTTCGGGGTCTCGCAGTCTGGCCAGCATATCATTGCGCAGGGCCGGTAAAGTGACCAACTCGGCAAAAACCTGATTGAAGAACTGGGTCGGTTGCAGTGCCAGCTGTTCCAGATAGTGGCTGAGCAGATTGGCATCTTTCAGATCGGGCCAGAGCCGGCCCGCAATGGCGAGCAGCAGCGCAGGGCTCGGCTGGGTTTGCAGCAGGGTCAGCAGCTTGTTGGTGCGCAAAGTGCTGCCGGGGCAGGAGGCCATGGCGCGGCAGAGGTAGGCCAGGGTCTCAGGGTTGGGGGCGGCGCACTCCTGCTCCTTGCCGATCCGCTCGAGCAGGGCCCCTTGTACTGCAGGCGGCAGCTGGGCGTTTTCAAGGCTCTGGCAGAGGGCATAGAGCGGTTCCTGCGGCAGTTTGGGCAGCGCCTTGCAGGTCAGCGCCAGATTGCGTTCATCATGCAGCCGCTCGGCCAGATCGGCAAAGCCCTGCAGCCCCAGAGTCTGCCAACCGGTGTCGTTGGGGGCGGCCAGATAGTGGCAGAGGGCATCGTAATAGGCAGAAGGGGCCTGCTCCAGCTGGCGCGCCAGCTTGGCATGCAGACTGGCCATCTTGGCCTCCGCCGGGCGGAAGGTGTAGGGATTGTTGGCCAAGCGCTGGGCTTTCTCTTCATCCAGATCGCCGGTGAGCTTGTAGCCCAGGGTCTCCACCACCTGATCCATGAACAGCTTGGGGCCGTTTGACATCAGTAGGCCACGCTCATCGAGGGCGAACTTGAGGAACCAGAGGTAGTGGCGAGACTCGCTCGGCTGGAAGAAGTGCACACCCAGCCAAGCGTGTTGTTGCAGCGGCCAGGGATAGGGCTCCTGCTGCTGTTCGATGCGGACAAAGGTATCGCTTGCCAGTGGCCGCACCTGGCGGCCCATGTCAAACAGCTGGAACTGGGTGCCAGCCTGAGTCAGAAATTCGGTCAAGGTATTGATGGCAGTAGGCGTCGCAGACATGGTGAGATCCGGCTAATGGTGATGCGGGCCGATTATAAGGCCCTTGCCGAGGATAGCCAGTGGCAGCAGACGTGCGCTGCGGCAGATATCAACATGGCAGCCATGCGGGGGGAGGTGTATAGTATCGCCCTTTTTTAACGGCGGCAGGTCGCGCTGGTTGCCGTGTATGTCGACGAGCTGGCTGAATCGCCGGTGCTGCGCGACCGAATGTACCGGCATCCTGGCTGGCCCTGTCGGATCAGCGGATCAATCTGTGGTTATGAGGAAGAGAGCGAGATGAATCAATATTTGCTGGTAGCTGGCCTGTTGGGGGAACTCACCGCCGAGTTGCAGCGCCTCGAGCGCTGGCAAGCTGACCATCCCGGTGACGAAGCCCTAGCAAGCACCCTGCCTTTTTGTGTCGATACCCTGAGCTTTGATCAGTGGCTGCAGTTCGTGCTGATCCCGCGCATGGAGCAGCTGGTGATGTTGCAGGCTCCGCTGCCCACCAGCGTCTCCCTCTATCCCATGGCCAGCGAAGTCTACAAAGAGGATCTGGCCGAGGCAGAAGCGCTGCTGCGCCTGCTCGCCCGCTTCGACCTGCTGCTTTCCGGCAAAGTGATCGAACAATGATGCCAGCGCAAACCCGAGAAGAGAGTGACCTGAAGCTGACCCTGCTCTATCAGGATGAGTGGCTGGTGGCGGTCAACAAGCCGTCCGGTCTGCTGGTGCACCGCAGCTGGCTCGACAAGGGCGAGACCCGTTTTGCCATGCAGATGACCCGGGATCTCATCGGTGGTCGCCATGTCTATCCGGTGCATCGCCTCGACCGGCCCACCTCCGGTGTGCTGCTGTTTGCGCTCGATCCGGTGATTGCCCGCGCACTCACCGAAGCCTTCACCCAACGTCAGGTGCACAAGGAGTATCTGGCATTGGTGCGTGGCTGGGCACCCGAACAGGGGGTGATCGACTATCCCCTCAAGGAGCAGCTGGACAAGATTGCCGATGCCATGAGCAACCCGGCTCGTCCGGCGCAGGATGCCGTCACCACCTTCCGTCGCCTGCACCAGGTCGAGCTGCCCCACGCGGTCTCCAAGAAGCACCCCACCAGTCGCTACAGTCTGGTCAGATTGTTCCCGAAGACCGGCCGCAAGCATCAGCTGCGCCGCCATATGGATCACCTGTTCCACCCCATTGTCGGGGATACCACCCACGGGGATGGCCGCCACAACCGTTTCTTTCGCGAGCACTTTGGCTGCGAACGGCTGCTGCTGGTGGCCCGCACCCTGAGCTTTACCCATCCGGTGCTCAAGGTGCCGATGCGGATCCAGGCGCCACTCGGTCAGGATGTATTGCGCCTGTTTGCCGAGCTGGGCTGGCCCGCCAGCGAGAGCGACTACTAAGCGCCTGATCCTCAGCCCTGAACCGGTGGCATCTGACACCAGCTTGCTGATAGAGTTGCTCAAAAGAGTGACTCAAGCAGGGAGAGGAGAATGGCGCAGATCGATATCGTGGTAGGAACTGTCTATGGCGCAGCCATGCTGGTGGCCGAGACCTTGGCAGATGAGCTGGAACGCAAGGGGCATCACTGTACCCTGCACGAAGAAGCACTGCTGGCGGACATCGACCCCGGCCGTTTTTTATTGCTGGTCAGTGCCACCACCGGGCAGGGGGACATTCCTCCCAATCTGCAGCCCTTTGCCAGCGAGCTGGCTGACAAGGCGCCCTGGCTCAAGGGGCTGCGGTATGCACTGATTGCCATGGGCGACAGCAGCTATGACCATTTTTGTGGCGCGGGCCGTCGGCTGGACGGGTTGCTGCAAGAGCTGGGGGCCACGCAAGTGATGCCCCCTCTGGAGCTGGATGCCACCGTGCACGATGAACCTGAACAGGTGGCACTCAACTGGCTGAAAAAGTGGGATATTCAGCCCTGAATATTCTTTGAAATAGAGCCATATCAATCCCCTGATCCTTAACCGGCAGGGGATTGTCATTTGCACAAATGTCATCTCACTCAGCAAGCATATTTTCCACGCTTATTGCCGATAGTGGCGGAGGGATATTTCCCCCTTTTGACATTCCATCGGCGTAATGGTTTCAAGTGCACTGCAGACCCGTCATCCAAATAAAAGTTCAATCTTGAAAGCGATCTCAGTCATGTTTTTGTCATTCGATCGTAAAATAATGACTTTGGTTCAGTCGCAAATTAATTGCTGGTAACGCTTTCAAGTTTGGTGTGACTGCTTGTTTTGCGATTTTATTGGTTAACTGTTGCTTTGTTGGACGTTTTTTTGCTGACGGGTGTTGTGACGATCGTTTGCCGAGCGATTTGTCGCCATTTTGTGAGTCGCTTCATATTTGTCGTGAAATACGCTCCCTATAATCAACCTCGGTTATCACCAACAGGATTACATGGTGATAAGAAGTTGAATATTCAGGATCACACTCCTCACTGCGGGAAATAAGGAATATGACAATGAAAATGAAGTGGCTCCCGATTGCAGCAGCTGTTACTGCTGCCCTGGCTTCCCAAGCCGCCTTTGCCGTAGATTTCCACGGTTACTTCCGTTCCGGCGTCGGTGTTTCCGGCGACGGCGACATGGTTAAATACAACGTCAATAAAGTTGGCCGTCTGGGTAACGAAAATGATACCTACGGTGAAGTGCAACTGGGTCAGGAAGTATTCAACAAAGATGGCAAGACTTTCTATGTTGATTCCATGTTTGCCATGGCTTCCAACGGTTCAAACGACTGGGAAGGTACCGGTACTGTTTGTAACTTCGATGCCAAGCAGTGCAATGGTGATTCCGACTTCGCTCTGCGTCAGTTCAACGTACAAGCCAAAGGCTTGCTGAACTTTGCTCCTGAAGCAACCCTGTGGGCTGGTAAGCGTTACTATCAACGCCATGACATCCACATCTCCGACTTCTACTACTGGAACATCTCCGGTGCCGGTGCTGGTATCGAAGGCATCCAGGCTGGTCCGGGTAAAGTATCTTTCGCATGGGTACGCAACGATCGCAGCGCTGCCGATGTGTTTGGCCAGTACACCAATACCGGTACCAGTGCAGCTCCAAACTACGTCAAGAACGAAGATCTGAACGTCAATACTCTGGATCTGCGTTATGCCGGCATCCCGCTGTGGACCGATGCCTCTCTGGAACTGGGCGTGGATTACGCTCTGGTAAATGAAACCAATGATCAGAAAGCACTGAAGAAAGATCCGCAAGATGGCGTCATGCTGACTGCTGAACTGACCGCAGGCATCCTCGGTGGTTTCAACAAAACCGTTCTGCAATACGGTACCGAAGGTTACTCCAAGACCATGGCTTTCTACGGCGATGGTTCCTGGTACGGTGCTGAAGCCAAAGACGGTGCCGATGGTTTCCGTATCATCAACTGGGGCGTTGTTCCGATGGGCAACTCCTGGGAGATGGGTCACCAGTTGGTCTACGGTGTAGGCAACGAAATGTGGGATGGCAACGACAAGTATGAAACCATGTCCGCTGTTATCCGCCCTATGTACAAGTGGGATGACTTCAACAAGACCATCTTTGAAGGCGGCTACTTCAAGGACAACAACAAGTCTACCAATGGTAGTGAAGACAAAGATGCTGGCTACAAGCTGACCCTGGCACAAGCCTGGTCTGCCGGTTCCAGCTTCTGGGCCCGTCCGGAAATTCGTGTGTTCGCCTCCTATCTGGCTAACGACGAAGACAAGAAAGTCTTCGAAGGCAATACCTCCAAAGACACCTACCAATTTGGTGTTCAAGCAGAAGCTTGGTGGTAAGCAAAAGTTTAAGTTAAGTTAGTGACTGCCCCCTTATGGGGGCAGTTTTGTTTCGCCGGATCACGGCCACCGGATTATGGAGATAAGAAAAATGAAACGGGTAAAGATGTCTATTGCAGCCGTAATCACTGCGCTATTAACCGGTTGTGCCGGAAACATGGTTGTTCCTCTGCAAGAACACGGCTCGATCTTGAGCGATGCAGATCAAGCCAAGCAAGCGTTGGCCAAAGCCTCAAGCTGCTGTGTGGCGTTTAAAGATTTCAGTTATGCCCCCTTGCCTGAAGGTGAGACCTTGCTGGCCATTGATGGCAAGCAACCTACTTTTGAGTTTGATGAGGGGATGAGTTACTTTGCTGCTTATCGCTTGCCGACCAACACCGGCAATCTGGCGATCAGCCTGGCATCACAGGTGAGTAAAACCGTGATGGTGCCCAAGGTCATTATGCTGGATGCCGAGTTCAAGGTGACTCGGGTCCTGGGTGAGTCAGTATTCAGCTATCAGCCTGCTCACCTGCTCGATAACGACCGTATCGAAGGACGTCTCTTTGTTGACCGCAGCATGCCTGGCAACCCGGCCAGCGAAACATACATGATCGTTTATGCGCCCGCGGATAAGCTCTCAGGCAGCACAACAATCCTGCATCCATCAAAAGCATTTGCTCGCGCTAATGGTACCGTTGAGCCTGATATCAAGGATCCGGTGATCCCGCACTCCCCTTGGGGTTTGGTGCAGATCAAAGTCAAAGATATGGCCCGTGGGAGTGGCCTTGAAGCGGTATTCAAACCCGAATATGCCGACAAGGTGGCCATGAGCCAGGCTCAGCAGGTTGCAGCGATAGCGACTACCGCAGCCGTTACCACAACTGCAACAGCTGTGGTCGCAGCCAAACCTGCTCCTGCCATGCTGAGTGAAACTGAAGCCTTCTATCAGAGCCAGATCGAAAAAGCTGTCAAGGCGGGGGACATCGACAAGGCGATGAAGCTGGTGAACGAGGCCGAGCGGGCTGGTTCAACCAAGGCAAAAAGCGTGTTTATTGATGCGGTCAAGCGCTCGCAAAAATAGAATAATACGACCATTTACTGGTCAGATATATTTATTGAGGCCTCCCTTGTTGGAGGCCTTTTTAATCGGTAGACTGTAATAAATAAAAATCACGCCGTTACATTTGGTTACAGTGAGTTGCTTTTTGATGTAAACGGCATTATTAAAATACAAAGTGAAACTACTATTTATATGTCTTTGTAATAGAGTGATAATGCGGATTGTTAACTTATATTAGTGTTGTTTTTTAGCTGCTAAACAAGTTGTGATCTTCCCTCCAAATTCAATATTCCCCCGCCTTCGAAAGCAGCAATTTATGACCCGCTGGGTTATATTCTGATGGTCAAAATAAACAAGCCCGACTCGAAGATATCTGAATGAATCAGTCCTTATTTCATCCAGATAGATCGTTCAGGGACGACAATCCATTCAGGAGCGCACACAATGTTCAAAAATGCTTTCTCTAATCTGCAAAAGGTTGGTAAGGCGCTGATGCTGCCAGTATCAGTCTTGCCAGTCGCAGGTATTCTGCTGGGGGTGGGTGCTGCCCACTTCAGCTGGATGCCGGAAATTGTCTCCCAATTGATGGAGCAAGCCGGTGGTTCCGTATTTGGCCAGATGGCCCTGCTGTTCGCAGTGGGTGTTGCTCTGGGCTTTACCAATAACGACGGTGTATCCGGTCTGTCAGCCATCGTTGGCTACGGCATCATGGTCGCAACCCTGAAGGTCATGGCACCTGTGATGGGTGTTGAAACCATCGAAACCGGCGTGCTGGGTGGTATCCTGGCCGGTGGTATCGCTGCCTGGGCGTTCAACCGTTTCTACAAGATCCAGCTGCCAGAGTACCTGGGCTTCTTCGCGGGCAAACGTGCCGTACCCATCATCACCGGTTTCCTCTCCATCGGTCTGGGTGTGATCCTGTCCGTGATTTGGCCGCCAGTGGGTGGCGCCATCGGTGCCTTCTCTGACTGGGCTGCCAACCAGAACCCGGTACTGGCCTTCGGTATCTACGGCGTGGTTGAGCGCTCTCTGATCCCGTTCGGTCTGCACCACATCTGGAACGTACCGTTCTTCTATCAGGCTGGTACCTGCGTCAACGGTGCCGGTGAAACTGTTCACGGTATCATGACCTGCTTCCTGACTGCTGATGACGCTTCCCGCGCTGCCGGTAACGGTTTTGGTCAGCTGGCTGGTGGCTACCTGTTCAAAATGTTCGGTCTGCCTGCTGCTGCGTTCGCCATTGCTCACGCTGCCAAGCCGGAAAACCGCGCCAAGATCGTTGGTATCATGGCCTCTGCAGCCCTGACCTCTTTCCTGACCGGTATCACCGAGCCGATTGAATTCTCCTTCCTGTTCATCGCTCCGGTTCTGTACGCCATCCACGCAGTATTGGCTGGTCTGGCTTATGTGCTGACCAACTCTCTGGGTATCGTACACGGTCACACCTTCTCCAACGGCTTCATCGACTTCGTGGTGCAATCACCGCGTGCCGACAACATGCTGCTGCTGGTTGGTCTGGGTCTGGTTTACGCGGCCATCTACTACGTCGTATTCAGCTTCGTTATCCGTGCCATGAACCTGAAAACCCCGGGTCGTGAAGACGAGACTGCTGAAGAGGCCGTTGGCCAAGGCAAAGACGAAATGTCTGCTGCTCTGGTTGCCGCCTTCGGTGGTAAAGAGAACATCGCTTCTCTGGATGCCTGCATCACCCGTCTGCGTGTTGGTGTGAAAGATGTTGCCAAGGTTGACCAAGCTGGTCTGAAGAAACTGGGTGCTGCCGGTGTGGTAGTGGCTGGTTCCGGCGTTCAAGCCATCTTCGGTACCAAGTCCGACAACCTGAAAACCGACATGGACATCTGGATGAAGAGCAACTAATCCTGTTGCCTGAATATCAGCGTGTTTGAAGAGGGAGGCGAAAGCCTCCCTCTTGCTATTTCTGGTTATGGATCGTGCGAGTCGCTGTAGATCGATCTCGGCAGGAGTCTCTTTGCCCAAGGGGCGATATGTAACGGGTTGCCCAATGGTGGCCCAACAGCACAAGGTGGTGTGCTCCGCTCACCTTATCGCACGGCATTGCCAGATAACCCCATAGCCCCATAAAGCCAGCCAATAAAAAGAGCGCCACCTGGGCGCTCTTTTGTCGAGTCGGGGGGATTAGAGTTTCTCCAGATCCCGCTCGATTTCGCTGATCTTGTTCTGTACCACTTTTTCCAGATGGCGCAGGTCGCGCAGGATCTTCTGCTTGATGTCCGGGTCGGCCTGCTGATGGACGCCCTGGGTCAGGTTATCCAGCTCATCCACCACATATTTGAGGTTGGCGTTGATCTCGGTGACATCCTTGTACTCATGGGTACCGGAATCGACCAGCATGGTCTTGCGCTGGCGCGGGTATTTGAATTTGACACTCTTGGCGAAGAACTCGCCTTTCTGCTTCTTGAAGTAGATCTTGAGGATGTCGTGGTTTGCCTCCTGGCGCAGGGTATAGCTGTCGACGGAGGCGGGATCCTGGATCCCCAGGCTCTTCAGATTCTCGTACATCAGGCTTCCTCGGTTTGAAACGATCCTGTCCCATCCATCTTAACCGATGCCTCATGGCTTGCCTGTGACAGGGGCGCCAAAATCAAAAGGGCGCCATCAGGCGCCCTTTTCATCACAGCAATGCTGATTACTCGTCGATGGAGCGCAGCAGGGCGTTGATGCCGACTTTGGCACGGGTTTTGGCATCGACCTTTTTGACGATCACCGCCGCGTAGAGGCTGTACTTGCCGCACTTGGAGGGCAGGGAGCCGGAGACGACTACGGAGCCAGCCGGTACGCGGCCGTAGTGGATTTCGCCGGTTTCACGGTCATAGATGCGGGTGGACTGGCCGATGAAGACGCCCATGGAGATGACGGAACCTTCCTCGACGATGACCCCTTCAACCACTTCGGAGCGGGCTCCGATAAAGCAGTTGTCTTCGATAATGGTGGGGTTGGCCTGCAGTGGCTCCAGTACGCCACCAATGCCGACGCCGCCGGAGAGGTGGACGTTTTTACCGATCTGGGCGCAGGAACCCACGGTGGCCCAGGTGTCGACCATGGTGCCTTCGTCAACGTAGGCGCCGATGTTGACGTAGGAGGGCATCAGCACAGTGTTGGGCGCGATGAAGGAGCCTTTGCGAGCAGTCGCCGGCGGTACCACGCGTACACCGGCAGCCTTGAACTGCTCTTCGGTGTAGTTGGAGAACTTGAGGGGAACCTTGTCGTAGTATTGGGCGTCGTCGCCCTTGATGATGTAGTTGTCGTTGATACGGAACGAGAGCAGTACCGCTTTCTTCAACCACTGATGAACGACCCACTCACCGGCGATCTTCTCGGCAACCCGCGCCTTGCCGGAGTCCAGCAGGTCGATGGCTTGCAGGATGGCGGACTTGGTGGCGCTATCCACGGAGCCCGGAGTAATGGTGTCGCGGCGCTCGAAGGCCGCTTCAATGATCTGTTGCAACTCGGTCATGACAGGTTTCCTTTAAAAAATTCTGTTTGTTGTATCACACTTTTCCGACTGTTTTTAAGGGGTTGACCGGAATTCTTCCGGCCAGCGGCCATTTCTTCATCCGGTGTGCGCCAACCAGTTGTTTGGTATGGCAAAAAACGCCCGACAATCAGCCTCTTTCGAATCACCTTTCGCTTAATCCAGTACCGACTGCTGGGGATTGAGCTGGTGTACCAGTCGCTCTTCCAGCTGCAGTTGCTGCTCCGCCGTCAGTGGCTCGCCATCGAGGCTGGTCAGGCTGAAAAAGTCCTCGACCCTCTCACCGAAAGTGGCAATTTTGGCGGCGTGCAGCGACAGTCCGCACTGCTGGAAAACGGCACCGATCCGCGCCAGCAGGCCGGGGGTATCGAGGGCAGTCAGCTCCATCAGGGTGTGACGGCTCTCCCCTTTATGAGGCAGGAAGACTACCCGGGTCGGTACGCTGAACTGGCGGTGGCGCCGCGACAGCGGCTTGTTGCGCAGCACCAGCTTGCCCGGCTCCTGCAGCGCCTTCTCCAGCGCCTTCTTGATGGTGGCGGTGCGGTTGGGGCTGATGGGCTCGCCGCTCGGCTCCAGCACCACGAAGGTATCGAGCACATAGTTGCTGCGCGAGTTCATGATCTGGGCATCGTGGATGTTGAGGTTCTTCTGATCCAGTGCCGAGGCGACGGTGGCAAACAGATTCGGGGTATCGCGGCAGTAGATAAACACCTCGCTGCCTCCGCGGGTCGGGTGTTTTCCGATGATCACCAGCGGAGCCGGATTGTCACCATGCTCAATGATATGGCGGCAGTGCCAGGCGATCTGCTCCGGGCTGTGACGCAGGAAGTAGTCAGCCTTGAAATCGGCCCAGAGCTGGTTGATCGCCTCTTCCGATACATCCCGTTGCGCCAGCAGTTGCTTGGCCTGACGCTGGTTTTCGCGAATGCGCAGCCGCATGTCGGGCGGGTTCTCCAACCCTTGGCGCAGCGCCTTCTGGGTCGCGAAGTAGAGCTCGCGCAGCAGGGTGCCCTTCCAATCGTTCCACAGGGTATCGTTGGTGGCGCAGATATCGGCCACGGTGAGGCAGTAGAGCAGGTCGAGATGCTGCTCGTCGCGCACCTTCTGGGCAAAGTCGGTGACCACGTCGGGATCGTAGATATCGCGGCGCTGGGCGGTAACCGACATCAGCAGATGGTGGCGCACCAGCCAGGCGACCAGTCGGCTCTCGTAGCGATCCAGACCGTGCAGCTGGCAGAACTCCAGCGCATCGACGGCGCCGAGCTCCGAGTGATCGCCACGCCGCCCCTTGGCGATGTCGTGGAACAGGGCGGCGATGCTGAGCAGTTCCGGTTTGCGCAGCCGGGTGAAGACCTCGTGGCAGAGCGGGTGACTCTGGCGGCTGGCCGGATTGGGGAACTGGTGAATGTTCTTGAGCAGCCGGTGGGTGTGCTCATCTACCGTGTAGGCGTGGAACATGTCGAACTGCATCTGGCCGACGATCAGGTTCCACTGGGGCAGATAGGCCGCCAGAATGCCGTACTTGTGCATCAGGGTGAGCGGCAGGCCGATGCCATTGGGGTGGCGCAGCAGCGCCATAAAGAGGCGACGGCAGTCGGGCAAGTCTTGCAACCAGCAGTTGAGTTTGCGGCGTGCCTCGCGCAGTTGGCGCAAGGTGGCCGAGTGGATGCCCGCAATCTCGGGATGCTGGGCCATCTGATAGAAGAGGCGCAGGATGGCGGCTGGTTCACGGCTAAACAGCTCCGCATCCACCGCATCGATGAGGCGGCCACGAAGCTGGAACTCGTCGGAGAGGCGGCGCACATCCATGGCGGTGTTGCCGAGGATCGCCTCGTCAAACAGCTGCAGCAGCATCTCGTTGAGCTCGGAGACCCGCCGCACCGTCTGGTAGAAGCGCTTCATCATCTGCTCGACCGGAGTGTTGCCTTCCCCTTCGAACCCCAGCATCTGGGCCACGGTGCGCTGGCGATCGAACAGCAGTCGGTTATCTCCCTTGTTGATAGCCATGTGCAGGGCAAAGCGCACCTTCCAGAGAAAATTCTGGCAGTCGAGCAGTTCGCGATACTCGGCGCGGTTGAGAAAGCCGTGGCTGGTCATCTCGAACAAGGTAGTGGCGCCGAAGTGGCGGCGGGCGACCCAGGCGAGGGTCTGAATATCCCGCAGGCCGCCCGGATTGCTCTTGAGATCCGGCTCCAGCTTGTAGGCGGTGCCGAGAAACTGCTGATGACGTTCAGCCTGCTCCTGGCGCTTGGCGCGAAAGAAGGCTTCGCTTGGCCAGAAGTGCTGGGGGCCGGTGGCCTCTTTGAGCTGCTGGAATCCCTCCTGGCGACCTGTGATGTAGCGGGCCTCGATGAGGTTGGTGGCGACCGTAATATCGGCGCGCCCCTGCTCGAGACACTCCGCCACGTTGCGCACCGCCTGACCCACCTCCAGCTTGAGATCCCACAGCAAGGTGATGAACTCGCCGATCCGCAGTCCCAGCACCTCGTCCAGCTCTTCGCCGTCATAGAGGATTAGCAGGTCGATATCGGAGTGGGGGTGCAGCTCGCCGCGACCATACCCCCCCACCGCGATCAGGGTGAGGTCGCTCTTGTCAAAGCCGAATTTCTGCCACAGGCGGCAGAGCAACTGATCCATGTACTCGGAGCGGGTGGCGACCAGCTCGATGATGTTGTCGCCGGCATCAAAACGGGCGTGCAGCCAGCCGAGAAAGCGGCTCAGGTACTCTTTGCAGTTGTCGCGAGTGAGCTGGTCATCGGGTAACAAATGGGGGGAAAGCAGGCTGGCGTCCATGGCATCTCACACACAGTGGCAGGCAAACGGCTGAAACAGAAGTAAAAACCCCGGCGCTTTGGAAGTTCAGGGCCGGGGTTCGATGTTAGCTGTGTTTGATGAAGCGGTCGATAGTGTCATCGGGGCGCAGGGTGAGCACCTCGCAGCCATCATCGGTCACCAGCAGGGTGTGCTCCCACTGGGCGGAGTCGCCGCCATCCTTGGTGGTCACGGTCCAGCCATCCTTCGGATTGACCTTGCAGTGATACTTCTTGCTGTTGACCATCGGCTCGATGGTGAAGCACATGCCCGCTTTCAGCTCCAGCTTGCCACTGTTGCGGTAGTGGAGGATCTGCGGCTCTTCGTGGAACTCGGCACCGATGCCGTGACCGCAGTAGTCACGCACCACGGAGAAGCCGGCCTTCTCGACGATGGGCTGAATGACGGCACCAATCTCGGTAATGCAGGCACCCGGACGCACCTTCTTGATGGCGGCGTAGAGGCTCTCTTGCGCAACCTTGCAGAGCTGGCGGCGCAGCGGGGTGGTTTCACCCACGATGAACATGGCCGAGGTATCGCCGTGGTAGCCATCCTTGATGACGGTGATATCCAGGTTGATGATGTCGCCATCGCGCAGCTTCTTGTGATTCGGGATACCGTGGCAGATCACATCGTTCACCGAGGTGCAGATGGATTTGGGGAAGCCGTGGTAGTTGAGCGGAGCTGGAACCGCCTGTTGTACGTCGACAATATAGTCGTGGCAGAGGGTGTTCAGTTCGTCAGTGGTGACGCCAGCTTTGACATGGGGCGCAATCATGACCAGCACATCGGCGGCCAATTGGCCGGCAACGCGCATCTTTTCAATCTCTTCCGGTGTCTTGATTTTAATGGACATGGGATCTCTCTTGCGGCCTGCCACTGGGCCTGCGAGGGCAGACAGGACAGGTAATGAAAAATAGATGCGTTTGCAATCAGGGCAAAATTTTATCCGCAACCCCTGCGTACTTCCAGTGTGATTGTCATCACAACGTCAAATCGGCGTCGCAGCATCCTCTGGCGGGATCCATATTTACACCTGTTTAGGGTGTCGGCCGGTGGTGTCCTGAACAAAGTTATGGTATAAAGCGCGCCGGAATGGGGAACTTGCGTCCCGATTTCATCACCCTTACTTAAACAACACACACACATCGACACATATGCCGGGGTGCCTTAACGGGTCGGTTATATGGGATGTGTGGAGGCCTAACCCCAATACAGAGGTATAAAATGGCTAAAGTTTCTATGCGCGACATGCTGCAAGCCGGCGTTCACTTCGGTCACCAGACTCGTTACTGGAACCCGAAAATGAAATCCTACATCTTCGGTGCCCGCAGCAAAGTTCACATCATCAACCTGGAAAAAACCGTTCCGATGTTTGACGATGCCATGAACTTCATCAGCTCCGTAGCTGCCAAGAAAGGCAAGGTACTGTTCGTTGGTACCAAGCGTGCCGCGTCTGAAGCCGTAAAAGAAGCCGCTGAGCGTTGCGACCAGTTCTATGTAAACCACCGCTGGCTGGGCGGTATGCTGACCAACTGGAAAACCGTTCGTCAGTCTATCAAGCGCCTGAAAGATCTGGAAACCCAGAGCCAAGACGGTACCTTCGACAAGCTGACCAAGAAAGAGGCGCTGATGCGTACTCGCGAAATGGAAAAGCTGGAGAAGAGCCTGGGTGGTATCAAGAACATGGGCGGCCTGCCTGACGTTCTGTTCGTTGTCGATGCCGACCACGAGCATATCGCTATCAAAGAAGCCAATAACCTGGGTATCCCGGTAGTTTCCATCGTTGATACCAACTCCAACCCGGACGGCGTTGACTATGTCATCCCGGGTAACGACGACGCTATCCGTGCCGTACAGCTGTACCTGAATGCTGCTGCTGACACCGTACTGGAAGCTCGCGCTCAGGACATCGTTGTTCAAGCCGAACAAGATGGCTTCGTTGAAGCTGAGTAATTGATAAGGACTGTAAAGCCCTTATTAACCAAGCTGATGTAATTGGTTAGCAGGGGCCCTTGTGGCCCCTGTTTCTTGTCAATTCAAGACCGAGGATACTGGACATGGCAAACATTTCTGCCGCCCTGGTAAAAGAACTGCGCGAGCGCACCGCCGCTGGCATGATGGATTGCAAAAAAGCGCTGGAAGAAGCCAACGGTGATATCGAGCTGGCTATCGAGAACATGCGTAAATCCGGTCAGGCCAAGGCCGCCAAGAAAGCTGGCCGTATCGCCGCTGAAGGTGTGATCTTCGCCCGTACCGAAGGCAACGTTGCCGTCATGATCGAGCTGAACTGCGAGACTGACTTCGTTTCCAAGGATGCCGGTTTCCTGGCCATGGGTCAGAAGATCGTCGAGATCGCTGCTACCCAGAAAATCGCTGACGTTGACGCGCTGAAAGCCGCCGACTTCGGCAACGGCGAGTCCGTCGAGCTGACCATCACCAACCTGATCGCCAAGATCGGTGAGAACATGAATCTGCGTCGCGTGATGCTGGTTGAAGGTGACAACCTGGGCACCTACGTTCACGGCTCCCGCATCGGTGTTATCACCAAGCTGGTTGGCGGTACCGACGAGCTGGCCAAAGATCTGGCCATGCACGTTGCTGCCAACAGCCCGCAATTCGTCAAACCGGAAGACGTGTCTGCCGAAGTCGTTGCCAAAGAGCGCGAAATCCAGATCGACATCGCCATCAACTCCGGCAAGCCGAAAGAGATCGCCGAGAAGATGGTTGAAGGCCGCATGAAGAAGTTCACCGGTGAGGTTTCCCTGACTGGTCAACCGTTCGTGAAAGATCCTTCCATGACCGTTGCCGAGCTGCTGAAGAAAGAAGGCGCTGACGTTGTCTCCTTCACCCGTTTCGAAGTGGGTGAAGGCATCGAGAAGCAAGAGACCGATTTCGCTGCTGAAGTTGCAGCCCAAATCGCGGCCGCTCAAAAGGCCTAATCGAACCGGTTTTTCCGTTTCCCCAGACCGCGACTTATGTCGCGGTCTTTATATGACCAGGAATCAGTGACATGAGTACCAATCCCAAACCTGCATACAGACGTGTTCTTCTGAAGTTGAGTGGTGAAGCCCTGCAAGGATCCGAGGGTTTCGGCATTGATCCGGCGGTGCTGGAGCGGATGGCCCAAGAGATCAAAGAACTGGTTGAGTTGGGTGTTCAGGTCGGTCTGGTCATCGGTGGCGGCAACCTGTTCCGTGGTGCCGGTCTTGCCAAAGCGGGCATGAACCGCGTGGTGGGCGACCACATGGGTATGCTGGCAACCGTGATGAACGGTCTGGCCATGCGTGATGCCCTGCATCGTGCTTATGTGAATGCCCGTCTGATGTCTGCCATCTCCCTGCAAGGCGTCTGTGACTCCTACAGCTGGGCCGAGGCAATCAGCCAGCTGCGCGCTGGCAAAGTCGTTATCTTCTCTGCCGGTACCGGCAACCCCTTCTTCACTACCGATTCTGCGGCTTGCCTGCGCGGGATCGAGATCGAAGCTGACGTGGTGCTCAAAGCCACCAAGGTTGATGGTGTATACAACGAAGATCCGGTCAAGAATCCGGATGCCGTGCTGTATCATGAACTGAGTTATGATGAAGTTCTTGAAAAAGAGCTCAAGGTGATGGATCTTGCTGCCTTTACCCTGGCACGTGACCATGATCTGCCGATCCGCGTGTTCAACATGAACAAACCGGGTGCCCTGCGCCGGGTTGTCATGGGTGAACCGGAAGGCACTCTGATCCACCACGTTGGTAAATAAGATAAAAGTGAGCCACCTGGCGCTCTTATCCTATCCATCACGTCAGTAAATAAGATAGACACGGGCCGTGTAGCGGCTCGTTCGCCAAAAGGAAAACCACTGTGATCAACGAGATTAAAAACGACGCCAAGGACCGTATGGGCAAGAGCGTAGAAGCGCTCAAGACTCAAATGTCCAAGATCCGTACCGGCCGCGCTCACCCGAGCCTGCTCGACGGTATCCAGGTTGAGTATTACGGTGCTGCCACTCCGCTGAAACAGTTGGCCAACGTCGTGGCAGAAGATGCTCGCACCCTCTCCATCTCCATTTTTGACCGCTCCATGATCCAGGCGGTAGAGAAGGCGATCCTGACCTCCGATCTGGGCCTGAACCCGTCCAGCAATGGCCAGACCCTGCGCGTGCCGCTGCCGCCGCTGACCGAAGAGCGTCGTCGTGACCTGACCAAGATCGTCCGTGCCGAAGCTGAAAATGCCCGTGTTGCCGTGCGCAACATCCGTCGTGACGCCAACGCTGACCTGAAAGCGTTGCTGAAGGACAAAGAGATCTCCGAAGACGACGACCGTCGCGCCCAGGAAGAGATCCAGAAACTGACCGACTCCTACATCAAGCTGGTCGATGAGGCCCTTGCCGTAAAGGAGAAGGAGCTAATGGAAATCTAACCGTCTGAAAGGTATATTACGAGCGCCGTGTAGTGCCCCTGCACGGCGCTTTTGTCTTTGTGGGAGAATTACATGTCGCTTTTGGCTGCGTTGGGTGATTGTGCCAACTCGTCTTTACCCCGTCACGTCGCCATCATCATGGATGGTAACGGTCGCTGGGCCCAGAACCGAGGCAAGATGCGGGTTTATGGCCACAAGGCGGGCGTCAAGTCAGTGCGCGAGGCCGTTACCTTTGCTGCGCGTGCCAAGATCGAGGCATTGACCCTGTTTGCATTCTCCAGCGAGAACTGGCGCCGCCCGGAAGGGGAGGTCAGTGCCTTGATGGAACTGTTCATCACAGTGCTGGGTCGTGAGGTGCAGAAACTGCACAACAACGGGATCCGGCTCAAGGTGATTGGCGATACTGCTCGCTTTAGTGAGCGGTTGCAGGCCAAAATCGCCAAGGCGGAAGCCTTGACCGCCAATAACAAGGGGTTGACCCTGAACATTGCGGCTAACTATGGCGGCCAGTGGGATATCGCCCAGGCGGCCCGCAAGCTGGCTAAAGCAGTGGCGGCCGGTGAACTGGCCGCTGACGACATTGATGAATCCATGTTGACCCGCGAGGTTTGCATGGCCGATCTGCCACCCGTGGACCTGTTGATCCGCACCGGTGGCGATCATCGCATCAGCAACTTTGTGTTATGGCAGCTCGCCTATGCCGAGCTCTATTTTACCCCGGTATTGTGGCCCGATTTCAACGAGGCCGAGTTCAGTGAGGCGGTCGCCTCTTTCGTTGCCCGCGAGCGTCGCTTCGGTTGCACTGGTGAACAGATACGGGAATTGATCGCCGAGCAGCAGACCGGCTAAACCCCGCTCCCAAGAGAGAGGTTTCTTTTGCTAAAACAACGAATTATTACTGCTTTGATGTTGATCCCCCTGGTGTTGGGGGCGCTCTTCTTTCTGCCATTGAAATTTTTTGCCCTGTTGGCTGCGCTGGTGTTTTTGTTGGCCAGTCGCGAATGGAGTGGGTTTGTCTCTGCTGCTCCGCAGCAATGGTTACCCATCGTATTTTGTCTGTTGCTCGGTGCCAGCCTCTTTTGGCTGCCGGTAGAGCAACTCTGGACGCCCCATCTGCACCCCCTCGTGATGGGCGTGCTCTGGACCGCGGTAAGCTGGTGGCTGCTGGGTCTGCTGCTGGTGCTGCGCTATCCCCAAAGCGCCAAGCTGTGGAAAGAGTCTATCTGGCTCAAGTCGCTGTTTGGTCTGGTGACCCTGGTCCCTTTCTTCTGGTCGCTGGTCGCCATCCGTGGTTACAACTTTTACCATGACCCCATGATGGGCGCCTGGATCCTGTTGTTCGTGATGGGACTGGTCTGGGCGGCAGATTCTGGCGCGTATTTTTTCGGCAAGGCGTTCGGTAAGCACAAGCTGGCACCGGCTGTGAGTCCGGGCAAAACCATCGAAGGAATGTGTGGCGGCCTCTTTACCGCCAGCCTGCTGGCCATCGGCGTTACCTGGTCGATGGGATTTGTTCCTGCCAAGATGATCACCGTGCTGTTTTGCTCTCTGCTGGCGGTGCTGGCCTCCGTGCTCGGCGATCTGACCGAGAGCATGTTCAAGCGCGAAGCAGGCATCAAGGACTCCGGCACTCTGCTGCCGGGTCATGGCGGTATTCTCGACCGGATCGACAGCCTGACCGCCGCTCTGCCGGTGTTTCTGCTCAGTTATCTGCTACTCAGTCAGGAGTTTTGATGCACAAGTCACTGGTTATTCTGGGAGCCTCCGGCTCCATTGGTCAGAGTACCTTGAAAGTGCTGCGCCATAACCCGGGCAGTTGGCAAGTGTTGGCGTTGACCGCCGCCCGCAACGTGGATGCCATGTTGCGGGACTGCCTCGAATTCTCCCCCCGTTTTGCCGTGATGGTCGATGAGGATGCCGCCCGTGAACTGGCTGCCCGTCTGAAAGCGCACGGCAGTGCGACCCGGGTCATGTCTGGTGCCGCAGCCCTTTGCGAGGTTGCCGCTCACCCCGACGCCCATAGCGTGATGGCCGCCATCGTCGGTGCGGCCGGTCTGGCCCCGACCATGGCCGCGGTACGTGCCGGCAAGCGAATTTTGCTGGCCAACAAGGAGGCGCTGGTGATGTCCGGTGCTTTCTTCATGGAAGCCGTGCGCGAACATGGCGCCGAGCTGCTGCCCATCGACAGTGAACATAATGCCATCTTCCAGTGTCTGCCGACTGCCGTGCAGCGCCAGCCCGGTTTTTGCGATCTGGCGGCGGCGGGGATCAGCAAGATTTTGCTGACTGGTTCCGGCGGCCCGTTCCGTTACACCGAGATCAGCGAGTTGGCCAAGGTGACGCCGGCGCAGGCCATCGCCCATCCCAACTGGTCGATGGGGGCCAAGATTTCGGTCGACTCCGCCACCATGATCAACAAGGGGCTGGAGTACATCGAGGCGCGCTGGTTGTTCAATGCGGCGCCCGAGCAGATCCAGGTGGTGATCCACCCCCAGTCGGTGATCCACTCCATGGTGCAGTACAAGGATGGCTCCGTGCTGGCCCAGCTTGGCAATCCGGATATGTGTACCCCCATCGCCCATGCGCTGGCTTATCCCAATCGCATCCCCTCCAGTGTGGAACCTTTGGATTTCTTCAGTGTCGGAGAGTTCAGCTTTATCCGGCCTGATTACGATCGCTACCCCTGTCTGGCGTTGGCCATCAATGCCTGCCAGAAGGGACAAGCGGCGACCACTGCGCTCAATGCGGCCAACGAGGAGGCGGTTGCCGCCTTCCTGGCCGGGCGCATCGGCTTTATGGATATTGCCCGGATCAACGAGGCAGTGATGCTGGCGCTGGAGAGCAGCGCAGTCGGCTCACTCGATGATCTGTTTGCCCTGGATGGTGCGGCAAGAGCCCGTGCTCACACTTTGATTGAGGAGCTTGGCTGATGGGCGGTGTGTTGTGGAATATCGGTGCCTTTGTTGTTGCGCTGGGCCTGCTGGTCGCAGTGCACGAGTTTGGTCACTTCTGGGTGGCCCGTCGTTGTGGCGTCAAGGTTGAGCGCTTCTCCATCGGTTTTGGCAAGGCGATCTGGCGCCGGATGGGTAAAGATGGCACCGAATATGTGCTGGCGCTGATCCCCCTCGGTGGTTACGTCAAGATGCTCGATGGCCGGGTCGATGAACTCAAGCCCGGTGACGAGCAGTATGCCTTCAACCACAAGAGTGTCTGGGCGCGGATGGCGATTGTCGCCGCAGGCCCCATGGCCAACTTTGTCTTTGCCCTGTTCGCCCTCTGGCTGATGTTTATCATCGGGGTGCCGAGCGTCAAGCCGGTGATCGGTGAAGTGCGTCCGGCATCCATCGTGGCCGAGGCGGGTGTGCTGCCGGGGATGGAGATTGTCGGGGTCGGCGATGAGCAGACCGGTGACTGGGAGAGCGTCACTTACGCCCTTATCAGCCATCTGGGTGATGATGCTGTGACTCTCAAGGTGCAGGCACCCAATACCAGCTATGCCACCGATAAAACCTTGTCGCTGACCGGCTGGACCTTCGATCCGGATAAAGAGTCGCCTATCGGTAGCTTGGGGATCGTCCCCCTGAGTGGCAAAGTGCTGCCAGTCGTGGCTGCCGTGGTGGCCAAGAGTGCCAGTGAAAAGGCGGGGCTGCAGGTTGGTGATCGCATCAAGCGGGTCGGCGAGCAGGAGATCACCGAGTGGGCCCAGTTCGTCGAGTTGGTGCAACAGGCACCGGGCGAACCCCTGCAAGTGGTGGTTGAGCGCAACAACAGCGCTCTCAACGTGACCCTGACCCCGGATAGCCGCAAGGTGCAGGGCAAGCTGGTAGGATTCGTCGGTCTCTCGCCACAACTGGTTCCATTACCGGATGAATATCGAATTCTGTTACAGTATGGGCCTTTGCAGGCGCTGTGGCATGGCGCGGACAAGACTTGGAGCCTGATCACACTCACCTTTGACATGATTGGCAAGTTGATCGGTGGCATCGTGTCGCTGGACAACCTGAGTGGCCCCATCTCCATTGCCAAGGGCGCCGGCAGCAGTGCCGACTATGGTCTGGTCTATTTCTTGAGTTTTCTGGCGCTGATCAGCGTCAACCTGGGAATTATCAATCTGTTCCCCCTGCCGGTGCTCGATGGTGGCCATCTGGTCTATTTCCTGATCGAAGCGGTCACCGGCAAGCCGGTATCAGAGAAAATACAGGAAGTGGGTTTCAGGATCGGCGCCGCCATTCTGATGTTATTGATGGGCATTGCGCTGTTTAACGATTTCGCTCGCCTCTGAGGCCAGAGCATCAACAAGGACACATAAGAACAAAATGGCTGTTAAAAAAGCATTGGTGTTGAGTTGCCTGCTGGGTGCCAGTTTCCTGGCCCAGGCGGCCCCTGCCTCTTTTGTGGTGCAAGATATCCAGGTCGAAGGTCTGCAACGGGTGACCCTGGGTGCCGCACTGTTGAACCTGCCGATCCGGGTCGGTGATACCGTCGATTCCGTGGCTCTGGCCAGCGCCATCAAAAAGCTCTATGGCTCGGGTAACTTCGAGGATGTGAAGGTTTACCGTGACGGCCAGGTATTGCAGGTGATGGTCAAGGAGCGTCCGACCATCTCCAGCATCGAGTTTGCAGGCAACAAGGATATCAAAGAGGAGCAACTGACCCAGAGTCTGGAGTCCTCCGGTATCCGTGTGGGCGATCCGCTGGATCGCACCGTGCTCACCTCCCTCGAGAAGGGACTGGAAGATTTCTACTATGGCGTGGGTAAATACTCCGCCAAGGTCAAGGCCATCGTTACCCCGTTGCCGCGCAACCGGGTCGACCTCAAGTTCACCTTCGTGGAAGGGGAAGCGGCCAAGATCCAGCAGATCAACATCGTCGGCAACAGCGTCTTCCCTGAAGAGAAGTTGATTGCCCAGCTCTCCCTGCGCGACGAAGTGCCCTGGTGGAACTTCACCGCCGATCAGCGCTATCAGAAGCAGAAACTGGCCGGCGATATCGAGACCCTGCGCTCCTACTACATGGATCGCGGCTATATCCGCTTCCAGCAAGAGTCTACCCAGGTCTCCATGACCCCCGACAAGAAGGGCGTCTACGTCACCCTCAACATCAAGGAAGGGGATCAGTACAAGGTCTCCGGTGTCCAGCTCAAGGGTGACCTGATCGATCGCGGTGGCGAGATGAAGGGATTGATCCCGATCGCTGCCGGCAGCATTTACTCTGCCAGTCAGGTGACTCATACCGAAGAGGTGCTCTCCAAGTTCCTCGGCCGTTACGGCTATGCCTATCCGAAAGTGGTCACTTTCCCGCAGGTCAATGACAAGACCAAGGAAGTCGAGCTGATCGTCAACGTTGAGCCGGGCCCCCGTGTCTATGTGCGCAATATCAACTTCAGCGGTAACGCCACTACCGAAGATCAGGTGCTGCGTCGCGAGATGCGCCAGATGGAGGGCACCTGGCTCTCCTCCGACAACATCGAGCAGTCCAAGAGCCGTCTCAACCGCCTTGGCTACTTCGAGAGCGTCGAAGTGGACACCAAGCGGGTGCCGGGCAACGATGACCTGGTTGACCTCGACTTCAAGGTCAAGGAGCAGCCAGCAGGCTCCATCAACGCAGGTATCGGTTACGGTACCGAATCGGGTCTGAGCCTGCAGGCGGGGATCTCTCAGAATAACTTTATGGGTACCGGTAAAACGGTCTCCATCAACGCCAGCACCAACGACTACTCCAAGAACGTTGACCTGAGCTACAACGACCCCTACTTCACCGTAGATGGTGTCAGCTTGGGTGGTCGGGTTTACTACAACCAGTTCCGCGCCGATGATGCCGATATCGTCGATTACGAGAACGAAACCATCGGTTTCCGTCTCTCCAGCGGCTTCCCGGTCAACGAGTTCAACCGTCTCGACTTCAGTACCGGTATCGAGAGCACCAAGCTGAGTCGCCCCTCATTCAATAGCCAGAACTATCAGGAATGTCTAAAGGACAATCCGGATACTGACGGCAATACCTATTGCTGGGATCAGTGGAACGATAACCGCCAGTCGGTGCAGATGGATCAGTTCTGGAATCTCTATTCACAGGATGGTTCCAACCTCGACTTTGTGACCGTCGATGTCACCGCTGGCTGGACCCGCTCCACCCTGAACAAGGGGATGTTCCCGACCGCCGGTGACCGCCAGCGTGTCAACGCCAAGGTGACCGTACCGGGCATGGAACTGCAGTACTACAAGCTCTCCGCCGAAGATGCCCATTACTTCCCGCTCGATGCGGATCATAACTGGGTGATGATTGGCAAGGGGCGCGTCTCCTACGGTAACGGCTATGGCGATGACCCCATGCTGCCGTTCTTCGAGAACTACTATGCCGGCGGTTTCGATACGGTACGTGGCTTCAAGAGCAACACCATTGGTCCCAAGGCGATTTACAAGACCTACAACAAACCGGGGGTTGGCACTTGTACTGGCAGTCAACCTTGTGAGACCGGCAGTTATGAAGGTTCCGACACCTCGGTGGGCGGTAACGCTCTGGCCGTTGCAACACTGGAGCTGGTCTTCCCGACCCCGTTCGTCTCCGAGACCTATCGTCCGCAGATCCGTTCCACCGTCTTTATGGATGCAGGTACCGTCTGGAGCACTGATTTTGCCAACGGAGCATATCCTTGCGCCGCCGGTTCTGATTGCAACTATCTGAGCCAGGACTACTCCAGCCCGGGCAATATCCGGGTCTCTGCTGGTGTCTCCCTGCAGTGGCTCTCGCCGATGGGTCCGCTGGTGTTTGCCCTGGCCAAGCCGATCAAGAAATACGAAGGGGATCGCACCGAGTTCTTCTCCTTCAACATCGGTCGTACTTTCTAAGCAGAGTTTCGCCCCCACCCATGCGGTGGGGGTCTTCAATGATGGGACGCGCGGTATGCGTGCCTCACCAGGTAACAAGACGGTCCTAACGCCGCTTGCATAATCGGGTAAATCAGGTAGCCCTCGCCATGAGGGAACAAGGAGTAAGTGTGAATAAAGCGTTGAAAGTAGCTGGTTTGAGCTTTGCACTGATGGCTGCCGGCATGGGTTCTGCCTTCGCTGAGACCAAGATCGCCGTGGTTGATATGGGCGAAGTCTTCCAAAAGCTGCCCCAGCGTGAAGCCGTTGCAGCCAAGCTGAAAGGTGAATTCGAGCCGCGTATGCGTGAGCTGCAAAAGCTGGAACAGGAAGGCCAGAAGCTGGTCGAGAAGTTCCGCAAGGATGAAGCCTTCATGAGCGCCGAGCAGAAGAAGCAGAACCAGGAGAAGCTGGCCAAGCTGCAGATGGAGTTCAACCAGAAGCGTCAAGCCTTTGAGCAGGACAACGGTCGCCGTCAGTCCGAAGAGCGCAACAAGATCCTGACCAAGGTGCAGGCTGCCATCGATTCCATCGCCAAGAGCAATGGTTACGATCTGGTGCTGGAGCGCAATGCCGCCCCGTATGCCGCCAGCAAGCTGGACATCTCCGGCCAGGTTATTTCTCAGGTAAGCAAGAGCAACTAATTGATGGCATTCACTCTCGCACAGCTGGCCCAGCAACTGGGGGCCCAGGTCCATGGCGACGGAACCCTGGAAATCCGCAAGGTAGCGACACTGGAAAAGGCCGGGGAGGGGGATATCACCTTCCTGTCCAACAAAAAGTACCGGCACTATCTGGAGCAGAGCAAGGCGACCGCCGTGCTCATTACAGAAGCGGATCTGCCATTTTGTCCCACCAATGCCCTGGTGCTCAAAGACCCCTATGTGGGCTTTGCCCGGGTAGCCCAACTGCTGGACACCACCCCGCAGCCGGCCACGGATATCCATCCGAGCGCCGTTATCGCGGCTGACGTGCAACTGGGCGAGAGAGTGGCTATCGGCGCCAATGCAGTGATCGAATCCGGCGTCGTGCTGGGTGACGATGTACGCATTGGCCCGGGCTGTTTTGTTGGCAAAAATACCCGGCTGGGAGCGCGCTCCCGGCTGTGGGCCAACGTTACCCTCTATCACAATGTGACCATGGGCACCGACTGTCTGGTTCAATCCGGCACAGTGATCGGCGCCGATGGTTTCGGTTATGCCAACGAGCGTGGCGAGTGGATCAAGATCCCCCAGCTCGGCGGTGTGACTATTGGCAACCGGGTCGAGATCGGTGCCTGTACCACCATTGATCGCGGTGCGCTGGAAGATACCCGCATCGCTGACAACGTCATCATCGACAACCAGTGCCAGATCGCCCACAACGTGGAGATCGGCTATGGCACCGCCGTGGCGGGCTCTACCGTGATGGCTGGTAGTCTCAAGGTCGGCAAATACTGTATCATTGGCGGCGCTTCCGTCTTTAACGGGCATATGGAGATCTGCGACCAGGCCACCGTTACCGGTATGGCCATGGTGATGCGACCCATTACCGAGCCCGGTGTCTACTCTTCCGGCATCCCTCTGCAAACCAATAAAGAGTGGCGCAAAACCGCCGCCCGGGTGATGCGTATCGAAGAGATGCACAAGCGGTTAAGCAAGCTTGAGAAGAAGCTGGATCAAGAATAATCACGATTGGTATAGGGTACTGTTTTGACTACTGAAAAGAAGAGCCTGGGTATCCAGGAAATCATGGATCTGCTGCCCCACCGTTATCCGTTTCTGATGGTGGATCGTGTAGACGACTACGAGATCAGCGATGAGCGCAAAACCCTGCGTGCCATCAAGAACGTCTCGTTCAACGAGCCGATCTTCCAGGGGCACTTCCCGGCCAAGCCGGTGTTCCCGGGCGTACTGATCCTGGAAGCCATGGCACAGGCCACTGGTATCCTGGCCTTTACCATGGTGGGCAAGCCGTCTCCCAACGAACTCTATTATTTTGCCTCAATCGACAACGCTCGTTTCAAGCGTCCGGTCGGCCCCGGTGACCAACTGGTGCTGGACGTGGAGTTCCTGAAAGAGCGTCGCGGTATTGCCAAGTTCACCGGTGTCGCTACCGTCGACGGTGAAGTGGTCTGTACCGCCGAGCTGATGTGCGCCAAACGCGAGGTTTAACACACGTGATCGACCAGACTGCCATCATTCACGATACTGCCATCGTCCATGAGTCTGCCGTGATCGGTAAAGGGGTTGAAATCGGCCCCTTTTCTGTCATCGGCGCCGAGGTGGAAATCGGTGACAACACCTGGGTAGGTTCCCATGTGGTGATCAAGGGCCCGACCAAGATTGGTCGCGGCAACAAGATCTTCCAGCACACCTCCATCGGTGAGGATTGCCAGGACAAGAAGTACGCCGGTGAGCGCACCTTCCTCGAGATTGGCGACAACAACGTCATTCGCGAGAACTGCACCTTCCACCGTGGCACCATTCAGGATCAATCCCTGACCAAGGTGGGCAGCGGCAACCTGTTCATGGTCAACGTTCACGTTGCCCACGACTGCATCATCGGTGACAACTGCATCTTCGCCAACAACGCGACCCTGGCGGGCCACGTGGTGATCGGTGACTTCGTGATCTTTGGTGGTCTCTCCGCCATTCACCAGTTCGGTCGCGTCGGTTCCCACGCCTTCGTCGGTGGCTGCGCCGCCCTGAACAAGGACGTACCGCCTTACGTGATGGCTGCCGGCAACTACGCCAAGCCGTTCGGGGTCAACTCCGAAGGTCTGCGTCGCCGCGGTTTCAGCGCCGAGGCCATCTCTGCCGTCAAGCGTGCCTACAAAGAGATCTTCCGCTCCGGCAAGACCATCGAAGAGGTGCTGCCGGTGCTGATCGAGATGGCGCAAGCCGAACCGGCCGTCCAGCTCTATGTGGACTTCCTCAAAGATAACGAGCGCGGGATCATCCGTGCCTGATCCGGTTCGTATCGGTATCGTCGCCGGAGAAGTCTCCGGCGACATTCTGGCTGCCGGTCTGGTGCGTGAGCTGCAAGCCCGCTACCCGGATGCGCAGTTTGAAGGGATCGCCGGGCCGCGGATGCAGGCCCTCGGCGTCAAGGCCCTGTTCGAGATGGAAGAGCTCTCCGTCATGGGGATCACCGAGGTGCTGGGCCGTCTGCCGCGCATCCTCAAGGTCCGTCGCGAACTGCTGCGCCACTTTATTGCCAATCCGCCCGATATCTTCATCGGCGTGGATGCGCCGGATTTCAATATCGGAGTGGAGCTGAAACTGCGCCGCGCCGGTATCAAGACGGTTCACTATGTCAGCCCCTCTGTGTGGGCCTGGCGCCAGAACCGCATTCACAAGATCAAGGCCGCCACCGACATGGTGCTCGCCTTCCTGCCGTTCGAGAAAGCCTTCTACGACAGCTTCGACGCCCCTTGCCGTTTTGTCGGTCATACCATGGCGGATGATATTCCATTGGTGCCGGATCAGGCCGCCGTGCGTCGCAACCTCGGTATCGATGCCAATCGCCGCTGGCTGGCAGTACTGCCGGGCAGCCGCACCGCAGAAGTGGGCTTTATGTCCCCCCTGTTTCTCGAGGCGTGCAAACACCTGACGGTGCGCTATCCGGATCTCGGCTTCATCGTGCCGCTGGTCAACCAGAAACGGCGCGAGCAGTTTATGGCCATCAAGGCTGAGGTAGCGCCGGGTCTCGACATGGTGCTGCTGGAAGGGCAGGGCCGCGAGGCGATGATCGCCGCCGACGTGGTGATGCTGGCCTCCGGCACTGCGGCGCTCGAAGCCATGCTGGTGAAAAAGCCGATGGTGGTGGGCTACAAGCTCAAGCCCTTCAGCTACTGGCTGGCCCAGCGACTGGTGAAGACCGAATTTGTCTCTCTGCCCAACCTGCTCGCCGGTCGCATGCTGGTGCCGGAACTCATCCAGCACGAGTGTACCCCGGAGAATCTGGTGGAAGAGGTGAGCAAGTACTTCGAGCACGACAACAGTGCGCTGGTCAACACCTTCACCGAGCTGCATCAGCTGATCCGCTGCAATGCCGACTCGCAGGCCGCCGATGCGGTGGCGGATCTGCTCGGCAGGTAGCAGCGGTAGGTTCGATTAGCCGCGCTGCGGCGTAATCGGACGATCGCGTCACTGTGTCGCCGAACGCTCACCTAACTAATACATGTCCAGGGAACGTTCGAATACGCTTCGCTATTCGAACCTACCTTCCTTGTTTTGATTCAAGGCTACAAGATGATGATCGATATTCCTGACGACAAGCTGGTTGCCGGTGTGGACGAAGTGGGTCGTGGCCCCCTGGTGGGTGACGTGGTCACCGCTGCGGTCATTCTCGATCCCGCCAATCCGATCGCGGGGCTCAACGACTCCAAGAAGCTCTCCGAGAAGAAGCGCCTCGCCCTGTTTGACGAGATCAAAGAAAAAGCGCTCGCCTGGTCCATCGGTCGCGCCACTCCGGAGGAGATCGACGAGCTCAACATCCTGCATGCCACCATGCTGGCGATGCAGCGAGCCGTGGCGGGGTTGAAGGTCACCCCCGAGCTGGTCTTCATCGATGGCAACCGCTGTCCGGCGCTGCCGATGGAAGCGCGCGCCGTGGTCAAGGGCGATAGCCTGGTGGCCGCCATCAGCGCCGCCTCTATCCTCGCCAAGGTGACCCGCGACGGCGAGATGACCGAGCTGGACAGCCGTCATCCCGAATATGGTTTTGCCCGTCACAAGGGTTATCCGACTGCGGAGCACCTCGCCATTCTGGCCGAGCGTGGCCCGTTGCCAGAATATCGCAAGAGCTTCAAACCGGTGCGCCGCGCACTGGGGATCGAGTAGACCATGTCATTTAGTTTGAGCAGCGAGAGGAGATGACGATGGCTGACCCCCGTTTTATCCACCTGCGAGTCCACTCCGACTTCTCCATGGTCGATGGCCTGCAGAAGATCAACCCCATCGTCGGGGCGGCTGCGGCCAACAACATGCCGGCGCTGGCGCTGACCGATCAGATGAACATGTGTGGTCTGGTGCGCTTCTATGGCGCAGCCCACGGCAAGGGGATCAAACCCATCGTCGGTGCCGACTTCTGGGTGCAGAGCGATGAGCTCGGCGACGAGCAGTTCCGTCTCACCCTGCTAGCCATGGATAACGACGGCTACCAGAACATCACCCTGCTTATTTCCCGCGGTTACCAGCGCGGCCACGTGCAGGGTCGTCCGGTTATCGACAAGAGCTGGCTCGCCGAGCATGCCAAGGGGGTGATCGTCCTCTCCGGTGGCCGCGAGGGGGATGTGGGCAAGTTCCTGCTCAAGGGCAACCGGCAGATGACCGAGCAGTGTGTCGCCTTCTATCAGACCCACTTCCCCGATGCCTACTATCTCGAACTGCTGCGCACCGGTCGACCCGACGAAGAGGTCTATCTGCACATGGCGGTGGCCATCGCTACCGAGTTCGAGCTGCCAGTGGTCGCCACCAACGAGGTGGTGTTCCTCAACGCCGATGACTTCGATGCACACGAGATCCGGGTTGCCATCCACGATGGCTATACCCTGATGGACAAACGCCGTCCCCGTCGCTACAGCCCCCAGCAGTACCTGCGCAGTCAGGAGGAGATGGCGGAGCTGTTTGCCGATATCCCCGAAGCGCTGGAAAACACGGTGGAGATCGCCAAGCGCTGCAACGTGACGGTGCGTCTTGGCGAGTACTTCCTGCCCAACTTCCCGACCGGCGACATGACCACCGAAGATTTTCTGGTGGCCAAATCGAAAGAGGGTCTGGAGGAGCGTCTCGAGTTTCTGTTCCCGGATCCGGCGGTGCGGGCCGAGCGCCGTCCCGAGTATGACGAGCGTCTCGATGTCGAGCTGAAAGTGATCAACCAGATGGGCTTCCCGGGTTACTTCCTCATCGTGATGGAGTTTATCCAGTGGTCCAAGGACAACGGCATCCCCGTTGGTCCGGGCCGGGGGTCGGGGGCAGGCTCTCTGGTGGCCTACGCCCTCAAGATCACCGATCTGGACCCGCTGGAATTTGACCTGCTGTTCGAACGTTTCCTGAACCCCGAGCGGGTATCCATGCCCGACTTCGACGTCGACTTCTGCATGGACCGACGCGATGAGGTGATCGAGCACGTCTCCGACATGTACGGCCGGGAGGCGGTCTCCCAGATCATCACCTTCGGCAGCATGGCGGCCAAGGCGGTGGTGCGGGATGTGGGCCGGGTGCTGGGTCACGCCTACGGCTTTGTCGATCGTATCTCCAAGCTGATCCCGCCGGATCCGGGCATGACGCTCGCCAAGGCATTCGAGGCCGAGCCCAAGCTGCCCGAGCTCTACGAGCAGGATGAGGAGGTCAAAGACCTCATCGATATGGCCCGCCGCCTGGAAGGGGTGGTGCGCAACGCCGGTAAACACGCTGGTGGCGTGGTGATCGCGCCCACCAAGATCACCGACTTTGCGCCGCTCTACTGCGATGACGAGGGTCATCACCCGGTCACCCAGTTCGACAAGAACGATGTGGAGTACGCCGGGCTGGTGAAGTTCGACTTCCTGGGTCTGCGCACTCTCACCATCATCGACTGGGCGCTCGGCATGATCAACCCGCGTCTTGCCAAAGAGGGCAAGCCGCCGGTCGATATCGCCGCCATCCCCATTGATGACAAGAAGTCGTTCGACCTGCTGCAGCGCTACGAGACCACGGCGGTATTCCAGCTCGAATCCCGCGGCATGAAGGATCTCATCAAGCGGCTGCGCCCCGACTGCTTCGAAGACATGATCGCACTGGTGGCCCTGTTCCGACCGGGCCCGCTCCAGTCTGGCATGGTGGATAACTTCATCGACCGCAAGCACGGTAATGAAGCGATCTCCTATCCGGACGAGAAGTGGCAGCACGAGAGCCTGAAACCGATTCTGGAACCGACCTACGGCATCATCCTCTATCAGGAGCAGGTGATGCAGATCGCCCAGACCCTGGCGGGTTATACGTTGGGTGGTGCGGATATGCTGCGCCGGGCGATGGGTAAGAAAAAGCCCGAGGAGATGGCCAAGCAGCGGGCTGGTTTCGAGGAGGGGGCCGTCAAGAATGGCGTCGACGGCGAATTGGCGATGAAGATCTTCGATCTGGTGGAGAAGTTTGCGGGCTACGGCTTCAACAAATCCCACTCCGCTGCCTATGCGCTGGTCTCCTACCAGACCCTCTGGCTCAAAACCCACTTCCCGGCCGAGTTTATGGCGGCGGTGATGACCGCCGATATGGACAACACCGACAAGATCGTGACCCTGGTGGACGAGTGTCAGCGGATGGGGCTCACCGTGATCCCGCCGGATGTGAACACCGGCCGCTATCGCTTCTCGGTCAACGAAGATGGCCATATCGTCTACGGGATCGGGGCGGTGAAAGGGGTGGGTGAAGGCCCTATCGACGCTATCCTCAGCGCCCGGGATCAGGACGGCCCGTTCCGCGATCTGTTCGACTTCTGTAACCGGGTCGATATCAAGAAGCTCAACAAGCGGGTGATGGAGAAGCTGATCCTCTCCGGCGCCATGGATCGGCTCGGCCCCCACCGCGCCGCCCTGATGGCAACGCTGGAGGAGGCGATGCGTGCCGCCGAGCAGCACGCCAAGGCGCAGGCGGTGGGGCAGGTCGACATGTTCGGCGTGCTCACCGAAGAGATTGACGACGTCAAGAAGGCGTTTGCCAACGTGCCGCACTGGCCTGACAAGGTGTGGCTGGAAGGGGAGCGCGAGACTCTCGGGCTCTATCTCACCGGCCACCCCATCAACCAGTACAGCAGCGAATTGCGTCGTTATACCTCGGGTCGCCTGTGCGATCTGCATCCCACCTCCCGCGATACCGTGACCACGGCGGCTGGGCTGGTGATTGCGGCCCGCAGCATGGTGACCAAGCGTGGCAACAAGATGGGGATCTTCACTCTGGACGACCGTTCCGGTCGCCTCGATGTGACCCTGTTCAGTGAAGCGCTGGAAAAATATGAAGAATTGATGCAAAAAGACCGCATTTTGGTGGTTTCTGGACAGGTCAGCTTTGATGACTTCTCCGGTGGCCTTAAAATGTCGGCCCGTGAATTACTGGATATCAACGATGCGAGGGAGCGTTTTGCCAGAGCAATTCGCATCTCCCTTGATGAACAGCGTATCGATGATCGCTTTTTTCCGCGTTTGTGCGAGATTTTGGAGCCCGCCCGTGCCGGAGTCTGTCCGGTTCAGGTAAACTATCGTCGCCCCGGTTCCCGGGTGCGATTGACGCTCGGTACCGAGTGGCGGGTGACGCCCACCGATCAACTGTTAGATGACTTGCGCGTCCTGCTTGGGCGAGAGCGGGTCGAGTTGGTTTTTGATTAGAGGTTCTAAGGCCCTATGAGTCTTTTTCTGGATTTTGAACAGCCGATTGCCGAGTTGCAGGCGCAGATTGATGAACTCAAACATGTGAGTGAAGGCAATCACGCCGTGGATCTGAAAGACGAGATCCGCCGGCTGGAGAAGAAAAACGAAGAGCTGACCAAGAAGATCTTCGGTGATCTGGGTGCCTGGCAGGTATCCCAGATGGCGCGTCATCCCCAGCGCCCCTACACCTTTGACTATATCGAGCATATCTTCACCGATTTCGACGAGTTGGCTGGCGATCGCGCCTATGCCGATGACAAGGCTATCGTCGGCGGCATCGCCCGTCTCGACGGTGAGCCGGTGATGGTGATTGGTCACCAGAAGGGTCGCGAGACCAAAGAGAAGATCAAGCGTAACTTCGGCATGCCGCGTCCGGAAGGATACCGCAAGGCCCTGCGTCTGATGGAGATGGCCGAGCGCTTCAAGATGCCGATCATCACCTTTATCGATACCCCGGGCGCTTACCCCGGCGTCGGTGCCGAAGAGCGTGGTCAGTCCGAAGCGATTGCCCGCAACCTGAAAGTGATGGCCGGTCTGACCGTGCCGGTGGTCTGCACCGTGATCGGTGAGGGTGGCTCCGGTGGTGCGCTGGCCATTGGCGTGGGTGACCGCGTCAATATGCTGCAGTACTCCACCTACTCCGTCATCTCGCCGGAAGGGTGTGCCTCCATCCTGTGGAAGAGCGCAGACAAGGCTTCTGTGGCTGCCGAAGCGATGGGGATCACTGCCCAGCGTCTGAAAGAGCTCAAGCTGATCGACCACGTGATCGACGAGCCCCTCGGCGGTGCCCACCGCGATGTGGAGAAGATGGCCAAAAACCTCAAGGCTCGCATCAAGCAGGATCTGGACGCCTTGCGTCCGCTCGATACCGAGCAACTGCTGGAGCAGCGCTACCAGCGTCTGCTGGGCTACGGTTACTGCTAAGCGCAGCCGTCACCCCCGAGTATTCAGGCCCCCGTCATCGACGGGGGCTTTTTATTGCGGTTGATCTGTCATTCAGGTGAGTGCCCCAACGCGCCCTGAAACGGCGCCGCTCACTCTTCGCGGGTGAGGGGCAGGGTTAGTATGCCACGCTGTTGGTGAGGGCTGTCAGGGACTGTGGCAACGCGTTGTCTGTCGCCTGCCCGCTGCATCCTGCGGCATCGCTAGCGATGGCATGACAAGCCACGTGATCATCCTATTGCGGCATAAAAAAGCGCCCCGACTATGCGGAGCGCTTTTACAGGTGTCTGGCGGTATTACAGTTCAATCTCGTCTGTAAGACCTTCATAGGCGATATCGATGGATTGCAGCTCCTTCTGCAGGCGATGTTTGTCTTTCAACGCCTCGATTTCACGCCATTTACGTTTTTTTCCCGTTGTCCCGCGGCTACGCGAACCGAGTTCAACCACCTCGTCATAATCGAAGTTGAACATTTCCATGGCTCCCTCCTTGGTTTTTATCGTTTTCACCACCCGTATAACATAACGAATCTGAAATTAAAACGTTTTCGTGACGACTCTATGACAGCGCTAAAAAAGCCCATGAAAAAAAACCGGGCCCCTTGTCAGGGGCCCGGTTTTTATCAGAAAAAAGAACCGATTACAGGCGGCTTGCCAGCATGGTTTCCAGCTTGCCCTGGTCGATGGCGAACATGCGGATGCCTTCGCCCAGCTTCTCGTGAGCCATGGCATCCTGGTTCAGTTCCCAGCGGAATTCGGCTTCGGTCATCGGAGTCGGTTTGGCCTTGCGCTCACCGGTGTAGTCCAGTTTGCGTACCACGGCGCCTTCGGTCTTGCTCAGCTCTTCCAGCAGGGCCGGGCCAATGGTCAGGCGGTCGCAACCGGCCAGTTCCAGGATCTCGCCGGTGTTGCGGAAGCTGGCGCCCATCACCACGGTCGGGTAGTCGTGCTGCTTGTAGTAGTTGTAGATGGAGGTGACGGACACCACGCCCGGATCTTCGCTGGCGGTGTAATCACGGCCATTTTTAGCCTTGTACCAGTCGAGGATGCGACCCACGAACGGGGAGATCAGGAAGGCACCGGCTTCGGCACAGGCACGGGCCTGGGCGAAGGAGAACAGCAGGGTCAGGTTGCACTGGATACCCTCTTTCTCCAGTACTTCAGCGGCACGGATCCCTTCCCAGGTGGAGGCCAGCTTGATCAGAATGCGGTCGTTGCTGATGCCGGCTTCGTTGTAAAGACGGATCAGTTTGCGGGCCTTGGCGATGCTGGCTTCGGTATCGAAGGAGAGACGGGCATCCACTTCGGTAGAGATACGGCCCGGAACGATCTTCAGCACTTCCAGACCGATGTTGACGGCCAGCTTGTCGCCCGCGTCGATGATTTGCTGTGCCTTGTCCTGGCTCTGGGCTTTGGCCCACTTGATGGCGTCTTCGATCAGCGGAGCGTACTCGGGGATCTCGGAGGCCTTCAAAACCAGAGAGGGGTTGGTGGTGGCATCGATGGGCTGATAGCGTTTGATGGCTTCGATATCACCGGTGTCGGCAACAACAGTGGTCAGGGCTTTCAGCTGGGTTAATTTATCGGCCATAGCGAATATCATCTCTTAATGAGGGAGTAATCCCTGGGTTGCGGGCTTGAGACGGTGGTTCTGAAATAAAATTACAGGATCTTGGTGCCTCAGGCTCAGAAAAGCGCGATGGGGGCGGCCCATCGTCATTGCCTGCCTAATTAATACTGATGTAGTGCATCCTGCAATAGGGGCGCTTGGTTGTTAAACATTCAGGCTGTTGAGTTATCCCGTTTTATGGCGTGAAACTATATGATTAGTAAGGTTTTTTATATTTCCCTTCGACCTCGCTCCGGTTTGCTTTCAGCTGAACTTTTTTAGCCAATATCCATATTTGTGTCGTCGATCACATAAATTATCTCGCTACGTACTTGAAATTTAATTACAGCGAAAACGTTTGGCGAAATATCGCCGTTTGAAAGCCATTTCATGCAAGCGTTTGCGTTTTCGGATAGCTCATCAGGGATATATCAAAATGGTTCTCTTATGGGGCTTAATGGTGGCCTGTCTGATTGAATTATTGAGTTTGTTGAAAGTTTGCGATTTAAATGGAGCTTTATGGGCTTTTACCGTTCGTTTTTTGTGTCTCGCGTGACCGGGATCACTATTCCGGGCTCTCCCGCTGTGCTAGATTCCGCCCCTTTAGCGAAACGCTAATTAAACGACAGACAGAAAACGGTCAGCGCAGACTGACCATGGATGTGAATAACAACGAGAGAATTATGGACACCTTGATTGCGATGCTAAACGACCTGATGTGGGGAGCCGTGCTCATCTACCTGCTCATCGGGGTCGGTATCTTTTTCACCTTCCGCCTGGGTTTTATCCAGATCCGTCACTTTGGCCACATGTTTTCCGTGCTGAAAAACAGCCGTAAATCGGACAACGCAGGCATCTCCTCTTTCCAGGCCCTCTGTACCAGCCTTGCCGCCCGGGTCGGCACCGGCAACCTGGCCGGTGTGGCAGTCGCCATCTATCTGGGTGGCCCCGGCGCCATCTTCTGGATGTGGCTGATTGCCTTTATCGGCATGGCGACCGCCTTCGTTGAAAGCACTCTGGCCCAGCTCTACAAGGTCAAGGATGAGGATGGCAACTACCGTGGTGGCCCGGCCTACTACATGGAGAAAGGCCTTGGCATGCGCTGGATGGGGGTGGTCTTCTCGCTCTGCCTGATCCTGGCATTTGGTCTGGTGTTCAACGCGGTGCAGGCCAACTCCATCAGTCTGGCGATGAAGGTGGCGTTTGGCATTCCTGACTGGGTCAGCGGTCTGGCGCTGGTGGCGCTCTCCGGCCTGATTATCTTCGGCGGCATTCGTGGCATTGCCCGTTTTGCCGAGCTGGTGGTGCCCTTTATGGCACTGGCCTACATCCTGCTGGCGCTGGTGATCGTGGCGATGAACATCACCGAGTTGCCCCATGTCTTCATGCTGATCATCAAGTCCGCCTTCGGGATTGAGCAGGCAGGCTCGGGTGCGCTGGGTTATGCCATCTCCCAGGCGATGATCAACGGTATCAAGCGCGGTCTCTTCTCCAACGAGGCGGGCATGGGCTCTGCGCCCAACGCTGCGGCGACTGCCACTCCCTATCCGCCGCACCCGGCCTCTCAGGGTTATGTGCAGATGCTGGGCGTCTTTATGGACACCATCGTTATCTGCAGTTGTACCGCCGCCATCATCCTGATGTCCGGTCAGTTTGAGCCGGGCTCCGGCGTGACAGGTGTCGAGCTGACCCAGCGTGCGCTCTCTTCCCAGATTGGCAGCGGTGGCAACATCTTTATCGCGGCAGCCATCTTCTTCTTCGCCTTCACCTCTATCGTGGCCAACTACTCCTATGCCGAAACCAATCTGGTGTTCCTCGAGCACAACCACAAGGGCGGCCTGATGCTGTTCCGGATGTTTGTGCTGGGTATGGTGATGTTCGGCTCTGTGGGCGAGTTACCCACTGTCTGGGCCATGGCGGATGTTTCCATGGGACTGATGGCCATCGTCAACCTGGTGGCGATCCTGCTGCTCTCCAGCGTCGCCATCAAGCTGGCGAAGGATTACAACGACCAGCTCAAGCTGGGCAAGGTGCCCACCTTTGATGCCAACAAGTACCCGGAGATCCGCTCCCAGCTGGAAGAGGGAATTTGGGACAATCCGACCAAAAAATAACAAGCGGTGAATCAAACCTCTTGATTAAAACCTGAAGGGGGAGCCGGTGGCTCCCCCTTCTTTTATGGTGCACTCGTTGGCTGTTGATCCCAGCGCCGAACGAGTTGCCTGATACGCCGTCGCAACTGGTGCCAGCAGCGCCCTTGTTGCCGTTCGCTGAGGGGGGCATAACGCCAGAGTCGATAGAGCCACGCACTCTTTAGCAGGGAGTGGGCAAGGTCGGGACGCAGCCGTGCCAGCCGCTCGCACCATGCCCCCATGCTCTCGGCGGGCTCTGGGGGATAGCCACTGCGTTTGCCCCGTTTGAGCAGGGGCTGCCAGATGCGCCGCTCTGGCGGCAGGCGGGCGGGCAACAGCAGGGGCAGGCTCACCAGCAGGGCGACCAGCATCAGGCTGGCGAGGATCAACCAGGGTGTGTGCCCCGCCAGTGCAGGCCAGCGCAGACTGATTTGCTGCCAGAGCTGGCCCGCATCGTAACCAATCACCCAGCGACTCCACTGGTAGTCGATATTGTTGCCCCACCAGCGCAGTTGATTGAGCAGAGCCCAGTTGCGATAACGCTGCAAAGCGAGGGGGTCTGCAGCGGTAAACTCGTCGCTTAGCGCCTCCCTCACGCCGCCTTCAATGCGCTCCGGTGCCACTGCCGCCGTGGGGTCGATTCGCCGCCATGTTCCCCCTTCATCGAGATACTCCACCCAGGCATGAGCATCGAACTGGTGTACCGCCAGATAGTTGCCGGTGGGATTCCATTCGCCGCCGAGATACCCGGTGACCAGCCGTGCCGGAATACCGGCAGCGCGCAGCACGAAAGCGGTCGCCATGGCGTAGTGGCCGCAAAAGCCGCGCCGAGTATCGAACAGGAACTCATCCACCCCGTCACCGCCAAGTCGTGGCGGTGTCAGGGTGTAGTAATAGGATTGGCTGCGAAACTGCGCTAGCAGGGCGGCGACCAGCTCTGCGCGATCCGGATAGCGCACAGCCAGCACTTGGCCATGGACGCGCGCTCTCGGGTTGCCTCCGGCTGGCAGTTGCAGGTTGCGCTGAGCGGCTTGGCTATCATTCTCTGGCTGCGCTTCGCCGCGGCCAATGCGATAGCGGATTGCCACCTCGCCGCTCCCCTGCCGATAGAGGGTGTGAATGGGGGTGAGCAGCACTGGTCCAGTCAGAATAGTCGGTTCACTTTGGGCAAAGGCCCAGCGGTGGCGCTGGGGCTCGGCGATCACCTCGTAGCTCCCGGCGGGTAATGGACTATCTGCCAGCTGATTGCTTGCCCGTGAAGATGATGCCAGAAGGGTCAGCCCGGTCTGCACCGGCACTGTCTGCTGCCATGCTTTGACCTCGGGGCTCAGCAACCAGCGCTGACCATCGAAAACTTCTTGGCGCATCACCGGAAAATAGCGCTCGCGGGCCGGGGGAGGGCCATCGGCAAAGGTGACCCGAAACGCCAGTTCCGAGGAGTTGACCAGTTCGCTGATATCGCCGGGGGCCAGCTCTTCCGAGAGGCCGGACAGGGCACGGCTGGTGGTGGGCATCTGCCAGAGGGGCGGCAGCCTTGGCAGTAGTATAAACAGGGTGATAAGCAGGGGAAGCGCCAGCAGCAGGGCGCCGCCCGCACTGCGCCATGGCCTTTTCTGTTCGGGGGCGACGGCGGCCACCAGCGCGGTCACTGCCAGCCAGAGCGCTACTGTCATTCCGGCCGTCCAGCCGATGCTCTGTCGCTGCACCAGCGCCAGCGCGATGAGAAAGAAGGCGAGCAGCAGCACCTGCTCGATATCCCGCTCGCGCCGTACCTCGATCATCTTGAGACTATAGCCGAGCCAGAGCAGATTGATCAGGGCTGGCAGGGTGCCCAATGTGCGCCACTGCAACCCCAGCAACACCACGGTTGTGATGGCCAGCAGCGCCAACCTGCGGGCAGGGAGGGGCAGCCAGCCGCGCCACAGCATCATGGCCCGGATGCCGAGGGTTATTGCGCCCACTGCCACTACCCAGAGCTGCAACTGGGGCCAGAGCGCCGCGACCAGCAGCAGCTGTTGCAGGGCGATGAGTGGCAGCAGGCGGCGGTTATCGAGCAGCATCTGGCGTGCTCTTCGGTGGTGTGGCATCGAATTGGGCCAGTGCCAGCAGGCAGCGCTGCACAAAGGCGGCGCCGCTATCGGGCCCCAGCGTCTGGTTTGCCAGTGTCAGGGTAAAGGGGATGCCCCGCTTGCCGTAATCGGCGCACCACCAGGCCAGCACCGCCAGCCGCTGCTCCAGATCCCCGCCCGCGACCCGCTGCAAGGTGAGGTGAGTGTCATCCTGCTGCGGTTCATGGAACTGTTTGGTCAGCAGGCCGCGCCCCTGGGCAAGTTGTTTCCAGGCGACCCGGCTCAGTGGTTCACCGGCCTGATGTGTCCGCAGGGTATCAAAGTCACCGAGAGTGGCCGGAGCGGGCTGGCCCTGATGCCCTTCGCTTTGGGTCGCATGCTCCCCTCTTAACGCGCTGAACGCAGGTTTGGGGGCGAGCCAGCCCTCCAGCTGCAAGTCCAGCAGGGACCAGCAGCGAAACAGGCCGAGAGGGTAGCGGCTCTCGACCCGCAATCGACCAAGGTGCAGTGGCCCGCGGCGCGAGCCCGATACTGGCAGGATAACTGAGCTGGGCACAGCGTCGGCCTGTGCCAGCCAGAGGGTGCCTTCGTTGAGGCTAAACCGGAGCGCCTGCACCGGGCGAGGGCTCTGCGCCAAGATACGGATAGGCAGCTGGCTACCCGCTTCCCCCAGCACCAGCGGGCCACCCAGCAGCTCCAGCCCCAGCAGGTTGCGGTGGGTGAGCCACATGGCTGCCATAAACAGGCTGCCGAGGCAGTAGGCCACCAGCAGTACCAGATTGTTCTGGTAGTTGGTGCCGAGCAGATAGATGGCGAGCAGCACCAACAGATAGAGCAGCCCCATGCGGGTGGGGAGGATAAAGAGGCTGCGGGTACCCAGCGTGATCTGGCGGGCCGGGGGAATGCGGCGGTCGAGCCAGCGTCGCTGCCAGCGGGCTCGCCACTGCTGCCAACGGTTTAGCAATTTGCTCATCAGGGATTGTCCGGATCGACCTTGGCCAGCAATCGCTGGCTCAGGGGACAGGCTTCGCCGTGCTGTACGCCAAAGCTGCCCCGCAGCCGATGCTCGGCCACATAGGGGAAGACTGCCTGCACATCCTCCACCGTGACAAAGCGCCGCCCCGCCACCAGCGCCCAGGCCCGGCTCACCGCCAGCAAGGTCTGGGCTGCCCGGGGGGAGAGGGGCTGTGGCAGCTCCCCATCAAAGCGGCTCTGGTGCACCAGCGCCAGCAGGTAGTCGAGGGTGGCATCGGAAACATGGATGGCATCACCTTCCGCTTGCAGGGCAGCCAGCTCGGCGGCATTCAGCATGGCGGGCAACGGGTCAGTCGGCTGGTTGCCCCGCAGTAGCTGGCGCTCCGCCTCTCGCGGTGGAAAACCCAGCGAGAGTCGCACGGCGAAGCGGTCTAGCTGGGATTCCGGCAGCGGATAGGTGCCCGCCTGATCCGCCGGGTTCTGGGTGGCGATGACGAAAAACGGATCGGGGAGGGGATGCGTATTCCCCTCAATGCTCACCTTGCCCTCGGCCATCGCCTCCAGCAGGGCGCTTTGTACTTTGGGGCTGGCACGGTTGATCTCGTCCGCCAGCAGCACCTGGGCGAAGATGGGGCCGGGGTGAAAGCGAAATGTTTGTTGCTGGGGGTCAAAGATCTGCAGCCCCAGCAGGTCGGCGGGGAGCAGATCGGCGGTGAACTGCATCCGCCTGCATGCCAGCCCCAGCACCTGCGCCAGCGCGTGGGCCAGGGTGGTCTTGCCCATACCGGGCAGATCCTCGATCAGCAGATGACCACGCGCCAGCAGGGTCACCAGCGCGATTTTCAGTTGCAGCGGCTTGCCCAGAATGACTTGCTCCAGTGCCGCCAGCAGCCCGGCAATCTGCTCTTCTCTCTTCATTCCCTTCATACACATTCCCTGTATTGCGTCGCACCTACAGCTTATACGCCCGTAAGGGCCAAGGCAGATAACAGACGGGCGGTAAACGTGCTGCGCAGGGATGGCTATGAGCGGGAGGTGACGTGGTTTATTAGTGAGTCTGCTCGATTCAATATGGCCGTCCAGGCACGCAGCTCAATACAATATTTCCTGATTGGAATGTACCGATCGCCATCTCTTCACTAGGTGAGGGCGCTGGGCGCCCATATAGTTGCCCCCATTGCGACGCGCTGTGTTGCTACCTTTGTCACCACCTTGGCCCCGCCACTGTTCGCCTGTCGCTGTGATCTGGCAGGCATCGGCACGCCACTCTGTTATGGAGCGTTCATGCCTGTATTCCTGTTGTGCACTTTTCTGATGATCATCCTCTATCCGGTCGGGATCGATCTCTATCTGGTCGCCGTGCCCCAGATTGCCGATACCCTGAAGGCGAGCGAGGCGCAGATCCACACGGCCTTCTCCATTTATCTGTTTGGCATGGCGGCGACCGTGCTGCTGGGCGGGATGATTGCCGATCGCTTCGGGCGGCGCTGGGTGGTGCTCGGTGGCGCGCTGATTTTTGTCCTTGCCTCGCTGGTAGCAGGCAGCGCAGAGTGGATAAGTCAGTTCTATTTCGGCCGTTTCTTGCAAGGGGTCGGGGCGGGTGCGCTCTATATCATGACCTTTACCGTGCTGCGGGATGTGCTGAGTGAGGAGCGGTTGGCGATGGCGCTCTCGATGATTAACGGGGTCATCTGCGTGATCCCGGTGCTGGCGCCGGTGCTCGGTTACCTCATCCTGTCCCATTTTGACTGGCGCGGGATCTTCGTGGCGATGGCGCTGGTGGCTGTCGTCAGCGGTCTGGTGAACTTGTTGCTGCTCAAGGAGACCCGCCCAGCCCGGCAACCGGACAGTGGCGCAGCGCTGCCTTTTGCCCTGCTGCGCTCCCCGCGCTTTATGCTGCTCTCCCTGCTGACCAGTGCCAGTGTGACCGCCATTCTGGTCTATGTCAGCATCTCGCCGCTGATCCTGATGAAGGAGTTTGGTTTCACCACCGAGCAGTACTCCATCGTGATGATGGTGATGGCCGGCGTGAGTATGTCCACCTCCTTCCTGACGCCCCTGCTGTTGCGCTGGTTGGGCAAACAGAAAGTGCTGGCGGTGTCTCATCTCTCCTATCTGCTGGCGGCGTGCTCACTGATCGGCAACTGGCAGGCGGGGGGCGATATCCATCTGTTGCTGCCGGGGTTTGCGCTGGTCTGTGTCGGCTTCTCCTGTGGCTTCGGGGTGGCGATGGGGGAGGCGCTCGATGGTTGCCAGCACAATGTGGCGTTCGCTAGCGCGGTGCTCTGCATCATGCAGATCAGCCTCTCCGGCCTCTATATCTGGCTGCTGGGCCAACTTGGCTTTGCCCCGACCGAGATGCTGATCTGCGCTCTGCTGCTGGCACTGCTCAGTTACCTGGCTGTCAAAGGGCTGTTACCATGGCTCGCGCTTCGTGAAGTGCGGTCGCAGGGCTGATGGAAGATGAGAGGGGATATGCGCAATCTGGGTGAACTCGATTTGAACCTGCTGGTGGTCTTCAAGTACCTGATGCAGGAGCGCAGTGTGGCAGGGGCGGCCAAAAAGCTCTGTGTCACTCCGTCGGCGGTGAGCAAGTCTCTGGCCAAATTGCGGGAGTGGTTTGACGATCCCCTGTTTGTGCGGGTGCGGCAGGGGTTGCAGCCCACCAACCTCTCCCTGACCCTGGAGGAGGAACTGAAGGTCTGGTTCCAGCTCACCGACAGCATCACCTCGCTCAATAGCGAGGCGATCCCCGACGGTGCCCGCTTCACCCTGGTGATGGAGTCCCCCTTCTACATCAGCTTCCTGAGCGATCTGCCCATGACCATCTACCAGAAGTACCCCAACTCGGTGGTCAGGATGCTGGGGTGGGATCACCACTCCCTCAACGACATCGTCAATGGCGATGCAGATCTCGGCTTTTGTGCCCGCGAGACCCATGGCCGCTCTCTGGCCAAGGTCAACCGCTTGCCTTATTACATCGATCATGAGGTGCTGTTCACCGATCGCCCGGTGGTTTTTCTGCGCAAGGATCACCCCTTGCTCGAGCAGAAGTGGTCGCTGGAGAACTTTCTGGCCTGCCCCCAGATCAGCATGGTGTGGGAAGCGAACGATACCTGGGCTCTCGACAGTCTGCTGGAGGACGAGGGGCTGAAGCGGGAGGTGCCCATCATGGTCTCCAGCTTCGAGCAGGCGCTGCATATTGCCTCCCAGTCGAGCCACGAGCTGATTGCGGTGGCCCCCTCCTACTGCGGGGGGTATGCCAGTCGGCATCACGACAATCTGATCGCGATGCCGCTGCCGTTACCCGAGAAGCTCTACGCCCAGCTGGAGATCGCCTTCATCCTGCTGTGGCACAAGCGGCACAATCAGGATGCCAAGGTGATGTGGCTGCGCAACGAGATCCGGCGACTCTACAACGACGAATCGCCACGCTAATGTGGCCGTTACGGTGCCCATCGATCAGCCGGAGCCATCTGCTCCGGCTTTTGTTGTCGTATCGCCCGGATGAGTGGGCTTTTGCACGACTTAAGTGCCGAGATCGGGTTCAAAATGTGTGCCATTCAACTCTCTTTATGCACATATTGGCCTTGGTTGCACGTCTCGAGGGAAGCTCTTTTCACGAAAAAAATTCATGTTGTTTCATTAGAAAACTTCACTGATGGTCACTTTTAAAGTGTGATCGACCATTAAGTTCCTGTATTTGCAGTGATATGGCATGACTCCCCTTGGAATGGCGGGGTTAGATAGCGCCTGCGTAGGTGACTGCCAGTAGAGCGCGGCGTGAGCCAGCCCCACAGGTCGTCTGTGGCCGTGTCATGCCCCGGCTATCTGGCCACCAGCCATGAGTGATGGAGCAGAGGGGAATAAGCATCAAGGTTGATAAACCGGCTTGAGTGAAGGGATGCAGCAAAGGTAGAACCCGGAGCCGGTAACTGTACTGGGAGACGCCACTCACCATCCCCCGATAACCCGTAATTGAAACCGGCTAGATGAAAAACACCTTTCATCGAACGGGGCCCGTGCACCCGAAAATAGCCAGATTGGCAGGCTGACTGTGCTCCCCGTTATGGCAATGGCGGGCAAAAAAATAGTGCGGTAGCCACCACCAGATTAATAAAAATAAATCTCAGCAAAGGCAGGTTGATATGCGTCCAGCAACAGCACCCACAGGGTTGTTACAACAGCCCAAGCCCTTCTTTATGATATTTTTCGTCGAACTCTGGGAGCGCTTCGGTTATTACGGCGTGCAGGGGATATTGGCGGTCTTCTTTGTACAGCAACTGGGTTTTTCCCAAGAGCAATCCTTTATTACCTTCGGTGCCTTCTCGGCGCTGGTATATGGTCTGATCTCGGTCGGTGGCTATGTCGGCGACCATGTGCTTGGCACCAAGCGCACCATGGTGCTGGGGGCCGTGGTGCTGGTGATAGGCTACTTTATGACCGGCATCTCTATCTACAATCCCGACCTGATTTTCTATGCGCTGGGCACCATTGCAGTCGGTAACTGCCTGTTCAAGGCCAATCCGGCAAGCCTGCTGTCAAAATGCTACCAGCCAAAAGATCCGCGGCTGGATGGGGCGTTTACCCTGTTCTATATGTCGATCAATATTGGCTCCCTTATTTCCCTCTCGCTCGCGCCGGTGATTGCCGATCACTACGGCTATACCGTGACCTATAACCTGTGCGGGGTGGGGCTGATTATTGCGCTGCTCACCTTCTTTGCCTGCCGCAATATGGTCAAGGATATTGGCTCCGCGCCGGATCACCTGCCGCTCGATTACAGCAAGCTGCTGCTGGTTATATTGGGTTCGGTAGCCATGGTCTTCTTCTGCGCCTGGCTGATGCACCACGTGGTGATCGCCAACATGGTGCTGATGACGGTAACCATCGCCGTGGTGATTTTCTTCTTTCGCGAGGCGTTCAGGCTCGATACCGTGGGCCGCAACAAGATGTATGTGGCCTTCGTACTGATGCTGGAGGCGGTGCTCTTCTACGTGCTGTACGCCCAGATGCCGACGTCTCTGAACTTCTTTGCCATCAACAACATGCACCACGAAATGCTGGGCATGAGCGTCAACCCCATCAGCTTCCAGGCGCTCAACCCCTTCTGGGTGGTGGTGGGTAGCCCGGTACTCGCGATGATCTATACCCGGATGGGCTGCAAGGGGCGGGATCTCACCATGCCGCTCAAATTCACCCTCGGAATGTTCTTCTGCTCGCTGGGCTTTCTGACGGCGGCGGCATCCGGCTGGTGGTTTGCCGATGAGCAGGGGCTTACCTCCCCCTGGTTTATGGTGCTTATCTATCTGTTCCAGAGTCTGGGTGAGCTGATGATCAGCGCCCTGGGGCTGGCGATGGTCGCCGCGCTGGTGCCGCAACGGCTGATGGGCTTCATTCTCGGAATGTGGTTCCTGACTCAAGCGATGGCATCCCTGCTGGGAGGCTATGTGGCGACCTTTACCGCCGTGCCGCAAGGGATGACGGATCCGCTGCAAACTTTGCCCATTTACACCGGCGTATTTGGCAAGATCGGGATGGCGACTCTGCTGATTGCGGTAGTGATGGGGCTGATGGTGCCCTGGCTCAACCGGATGATGAATGCGACGCCGACCGAAGCCGAAGGGCTGGTGGCGGGACAATCACAGGCGTAATGAGGGAATCGTGCGAGACAAGGCAAGGGCTGCGACCCTTGCCTTTTTGTTGATGGTTTAGTTGTACTGCTCTTCCATCCAGGCTTCGACGATCAACTGCGCCGAGACGCCGTCCACACTGCCTTTTTCCAGCGCGCGATAGCCGCCTCGCTCAAACAGCCGGGCGCGGGCATCTGTGGTGGTGAGTCGCTCATCCTTGAACTCCACCGGCTTGCCGAAACGACCATGCAGCCGGTTGCCGAATTTGCGGGCCCGTACCGTGATCTCCTGATCGGTACCATCCATGTTCAGCGGCAGGCCGACCACCAGCAGGTCCGGTTGCCACTCCTTGAGCAGCTTCTCAATCTCGTCCCAGTTGGGGATGCCGTCGTTGGCCTTGAGGGCGCGCAGAGGCTGGGCTGTGCCAGTCAGCTCCTGACCGATGGCGACGCCAATGCTCTTGGTGCCATAGTCAAAGCCCATGATGCTGCGTGATGACATAACTGATAAATCCTCGAAATAGAGAGCGGAGCGGGCCAGCCGATCAGCTGTGGCCGATATCGCTGGAGAGGTGAACCGGGTTCACCCCTATGCTGGCGGCGGCTTGCTGCCAACGTTTGTGAATGGGGGTCTTGAACACCAGAGCCGGATTGGGGGGGATCACCAGCCAGGCGCCATCCACCAGCTCCTGCTCCAGCTGCCCGGCGCTCCAGCCGGCATAGCCAAGGGCCACCAGCCAATGGGCAGGGGCTTCGCTCGTACCCAGGGTTTCCAGAATATCCTTGGAGGTGGTCACCATCATCTCATCCCCCACCTGCAGGGTGGAGTTGAAGCCGGGGCGGAAGCTGTGCAGCACGAAGCCGCGATCGGCGTGAACCGGCCCCCCTTGCAGCACCGGCTGCTTGAGTTCCGGGTTGTTGGGCGGATTGAGCTGGAGCTGGGTCAGCATGGTTTCCAGCGACATCTCGACCGGAATGTTGACGACCAGTCCCATGGCGCCCTCTTCGTTGTGCTCGCACAGATAAACCAGCGAGCGCTCGAAGTAGGGATCCGTCAGGCTTGGCATGGCAAGCAGGAAGTGATTTTGCAGTGTTTGCATAGAGGCCAAATAGTGCAAAGGTATTTGAGGTCAATTATGGCAGTTGATCCCCATGGGAAAAACCGCTTTTTGGGCTGGGCGAGATCCCGCCCCTTTCCGGATTGTCTTGAAACAGAGAGGGTGGCGCTGGGCCACCCTCTCTGTTTCCGGACTTGTCAGTGGCGGGTTGCCCCTGAACAGGCGGTTAGCCTGCCTGGCGATTATTTGCCCAGCCGACGCTCGATGGCATCCATCAGCATGCCGGTGATGTGTACATCGAAGGCCGCTTCAATCTCGCGAATGCAGGTCGGGCTGGTGACGTTAATCTCGGTCAGCCGATCGCCGATGATGTCGAGACCGACGAAGATAAGGCCTTTCTCTTTCAGAGTAGGGCCCACCGCACGGGCGATGGCCCAGTCAGCTTCGCTTAGGGGGCGCGCTTCACCACGGCCACCGGCAGCCAGATTGCCACGGGTCTCCCCCTGCGCCGGAATGCGGGCGAGGCAGTAAGGCACCGGTTCACCGTCCACCACCAGCACCCGCTTGTCGCCATCCTTGATGGCGGGCAGATAGGTCTGCGCCATGCAGTACTGGCTGCCGTGGGCGGTCAGGGTCTCGATAATCACGCCGACGTTGGCGTCATCTTCCTTCATGCGGAAGATGGAGGCACCGCCCATGCCGTCCAGCGGTTTGAGGATCACGTCTTTGTGCTTCGCGTGGAAGGCGCGCAGCTTGTCGGCGCGGCGGGTCACCAGCGTGGTCGGGGTGTGCTCGGCAAACCAGGCGGTGTAGAGCTTCTCGTTGGCATCGCGCAGGCTCTGCGGCTTGTTGACAATAAGGCAACCCTCATCCTCTGCCCGCTCCAGCATGTAGGTGGCGTAGATAAATTCGGTGTCGAACGGCGGATCCTTGCGCATCAGGATCACATCGAGGTTGGAGAGGGGCTGATCCACCACCTCGCCCAGGGTGTACCAGTCGGCATAGTCATATTTGACGGTCAGCGGGCGCATGGTGCCAAAGGCGCGACCGGCTTCCATGTAGAGATCCTTCATCTCCAGATAGAAGAGCTCATAGCCGCGCTTTTGCGCCTCTTCGAGCATGGCAAAGCTGGAATCTTTCTTGATGTTGATGGCCGAGATGGGGTCCATCACGATGCCGAGTTTAATGGTCATCCGCTGTTCCTTTTTAATGGCTCGATAGGGTTATAGGGTCGATTAGCGCAGCGTAATCGGCCGCTTGCGGTTGCGTCGATGCAGCCATGAGGCTGATTGATGCGGCCGATAGTATCAAGCGAGATCGCCAAAGCGGCATTGCAGCGCAGTAATCGCCGTCAGGGCGGCAGTTTCGGTACGCAGCACCCGCGGCCCCAGCAGCATCTCTTTGAAATCTTCCTGCACGGTACGGGCGATCTCGTCGCTCGACAAGCCCCCTTCCGGGCCAATCAGCAGGCGCACGCCGTGCTCGGGAACGGGTAGGGTGTTGATGCTGTACTCGGCCCGCGGATGCAGGTTGAGCTTGAGCTCTTTGGTCTCTTCCGCCAGCCAGGCGTCGAGCTCCATCGGCATGCGCACCTCTGGCACCACGTTGCGGCCGCACTGTTCGCAGGCGCTGATCACCACCTTCTGCCACTGCTCGCGCTTCTTCTCCAGTCGATCGGCCGGCAGCTTGACGCCGCAGCGCTCGGAGAAGAGCGGGGTGATGCAGGTGACGCCCAGCTCCACCGATTTCTGGATGGTGAAGTCCATCTTGTCGCCACGGCTGATCACCTGACCGAGGTGGATGGCCAGCGGTGACTCCACTGATTGGACGTCGCAGCGGTCGATGGTCACTTCCACCGACTTCTTGCCGACGCTGGCGATGGTGGCGGGATATTGATTGCCATCGCCGTTGAACAGCTCGAGCTGCTGGCCCGGCTGCATGCGCAGTACCCGGCCGATATGGTTGGCGCCGTCTTCCGACAGGGCGATGGTCTGGCCAACTTGCAGGGTGGCCGGTTCATAGATACGTGGAATGCGCATGTCTGCTAGTCAGTCTCTTGCTTGGAAACCCTTTATATCCTGCGGCGAGCAAGGCTCACGCGGCAGTGGGGAAGGGCTTCATGATAGGAGGGGCGATCCCCCTCCCTGGTCAAATGGGGTTATTGGCACTGCTTTTCAATAAAGGGATTGGTATTGCCCTGCAGCTTGCCGATGCGGCGGTTGCGCTCGCACTCCCAGCCCTCTGCCGGGTATTGGCGATCCCAAGCTTCAAACAGTTTACGCTGTTGCGCTGCCAGACGCAGCCCATACTGCTGGCTCATGTAGAGGTAGGCGCGAGCAATCTGGCCCCGCACCGGCCCCTTGGGCGGCTGCACCCGACGATCCTTGAAATCCACCAGCATCTGGCACTGACCGTACTGATCCGGCTTGCCGTTCCAGTCGGAGAAGCGGTAATTGGCCCGGTCGCCGTTCACTTCGCCAATGGCGGGGAAGAGGTTGTGCATGTCCCCCTCCATCTTGTTGAACTCGGGACTCGCTTTTTCGCAATTCTTGCGACCGCCATCCTGCCAGCACTGCAGCTGGTGGCCGAACTCCCAGGCCGGGACCACGTGTTCCCACTCGATGCGGGCGGCGCGCTTGGCCTGCTTGCGCGGCTCATAGCCGCAACTGGCGAGATCCGGGCGCATCGATTTGCCCTGATAGTCGATGTCACAGCCGCAGTAGAAGGTGGTGACCGCAGGCTGGCTGCGATAGAGCTTCACCAGATCCTGCTTGGCTTCGCGAAAGGTCTGGGCGTGCAGGGGGGCGCTGAGCAGCGGCAAACCGGCCAGCAGGGTCAGGGCGAGGGAGGAGATGAAACGCATGGGATTCCTTGCAAACGGGGTGATTGACGAACGATGGCGGGCACCCTACCACAGGGGCGCGACACAAGCTGGCTTACTGCTCTGGCTCCGGCCGTTCCCGCTCCAGCGGTTGTTTGCAGCGGCGGCAGTGATAGCGGGCCTCGCCACGCACCACCTTGTTGTGGCGGCGTATCGACAGTTGATGCTGCTGGCAGAGGCAGCGATAGGGCACGGTGCGCTGGGCCAATACTGCCAGATCGAAGCTGTGGGTGGTTCTGGGCTCAAGGCCGAATACCTCCCGCATCACCGATTGCCACTGACGGCCGTGGGGTAGCACCCGGTTTTTGCCGCGTCCTTCACCCCACAGGGCATAGACCAGCAGATGGGCCACCTCGTGGGGCACCACCTCATCCAGAAACGCCTGCTGGTTGGCCTGATAGAGGGCGGGATTGAAGCGCAGCTCCCAGGTTTGCAGCCGCGCCGAACCCGCCGCCCGGCCCCGCATATTGCAGTAGATCCGCGGGCGGGGGAAGGTGCGGCCAAGGTGCGCCTCGGCCTGCACAAAGCAGGCTTCTACGCGTTGTTGCAGCAGGGCGACAAGCTGGGCAGGGGTGGCAGACATCAACATCTCGTCAGATAGCGGATAAGCAAAAGGGGAGCCAGGCTCCCCTTTTATCACAACAGCGAGCCTTACAGGCCAGCAGCAGAACGCAGCAGCTCGGCCTTGTCGGTCTGCTCCCACGGGAACTCGTCGCGACCGAAGTGACCGTAGGCAGCGGTAGCCTGGTAGATCGGGCGCTTCAGATCCAGCATTTCGATCAGGCCATACGGGCGCAGTTCGAAGTGCTCGCGCACCAGCTTGACCAGCAGCTCTTCAGCGACCTTGGCAGTGCCGAAGGTTTCAACGCTGATGGAGGTCGGCTCGGCCACGCCGATGGCGTAGGAGATCTGGATTTCACAGCGATCGGCCAGACCGGCGGCAACGATGTTTTTGGCAACGTAGCGGGCGGCGTAAGCAGCGGAGCGGTCAACCTTGGAAGGATCCTTACCGGAGAAGGCGCCACCACCGTGACGGGCCATGCCGCCGTAGGTGTCGACGATGATCTTGCGACCGGTCAGACCGCAGTCACCCATCGGGCCGCCGATAACGAAACGGCCGGTCGGGTTGATGAAGTATTTGGTGTCCTTGTTGACCCACTCGGCCGGCAGCACCGGCTTGATGATCTCTTCGCGTACCGCTTCAACCAGATCTTTGTGGCTGATGGATTCGGCGTGCTGGGTAGACAGCACCACGGCATCCACACCGATGATCTTGCCTGCATCGTCGTAGGCAAAGGTCAGCTGGCTCTTGGCATCCGGACGCAGCCACGGCAGGGTGCCGTTCTTGCGCACTTCAGCCTGACGCTTCACCAGCCGGTGAGAGTAGGTGATGGGGGCTGGCATCAGCACGTCGGTTTCGTTGGTGGCGTAGCCGAACATCAGGCCCTGGTCGCCAGCGCCCTGCTCCAGCGGATCGCTGCGGTCAACACCCTGGTTGATGTCCGGGGACTGCTTGCCGATGGCGTTCAGCACGGCGCAGGAGTCAGCATCGAAGCCCATGTCGGAGTGGGTGTAGCCGATTTCACGTACGGTATCACGCACGATCTCTTCGATATCAACCCAGGCAGAGGTGGTTACTTCGCCGGCCACCATGACCATACCGGTCTTGACCAGGGTCTCACAGGCAACGCGTGCCTTGGTATCTTGCTTGAGGATGGCGTCCAGTACCGCATCGGAGATCTGGTCCGCAATCTTGTCGGGATGGCCTTCGGAGACCGACTCGGAAGTAAACAGCTTTGCCATGATAAGAGTCTCAGCTTGTCTGGGTTATCGCCACAGCAATAACCGGATGAATGGGATGGTGTAGAGGTATCTACATCTGGACGTCTATTTTAATTAGCGCCCCCCGTGATTGCCAGCACTATTTTGTCGCGCAGTGTCCAATGGGTCACAAGCGGTGCTCTCCTATCCCGAAAGGGATGGAAATCAAACGTTTTTCTCTGGTTGCTTTGGTCAATAGAGGGCAAGAAAAGCGATTGTCCTCCCAAAGCCACTTTATTCATCCAGATAATATTTGCACGCCGCGCGCCCTGCTGGGACAATAACGCGCCTTAATCTTGGCCATCAAATGAAGCAATCGCAGGAGATTCAGATGCCTTCTCGTAAAGAGCTTGCCAATGCCATTCGTGCATTGAGTATGGATGCCGTTCAAAAAGCCAACTCCGGTCACCCGGGCGCCCCCATGGGAATGGCGGATATCGCCGAAGTGCTGTGGCGTAGCCACCTCAGACATAACCCGAACAACCCCAAGTGGGCCGACCGCGACCGTTTCATTCTCTCCAACGGCCACGGCTCCATGCTGCTGTACTCCCTGCTGCACCTCTCCGGTTATGACCTCTCCATCGACGATCTGAAAAACTTCCGCCAACTGCACTCTCGCACCCCGGGTCACCCGGAGTACGGCTATGCACCGGGCGTTGAAACCACCACTGGCCCGCTGGGTCAGGGCATCACCAACGCCGTTGGTATGGCGATCGCCGAAAAAGCCATGGCTGAGCAGTTCAACCAGCCGGGCCACGACATCGTTGACCACTACACCTACGCCTTTATGGGCGACGGCTGCCTGATGGAAGGTATCTCCCACGAAGCGTGCTCTCTGGCAGGTACCCTGCAACTGGGCAAACTGATCGCGTTCTGGGATGACAACGGTATCTCCATCGACGGTCACGTAGAAGGCTGGTTCACCGACGACACCGTCAAGCGCTTCGAAGCTTACGGCTGGCACGTTATCCCGGCTGTTGACGGTCACAGCCCGGAAGCCATCAATGCCGCCATCGAAGCCGCCAAGGCCGAGACCGGCAAGCCGACCCTGATCTGCTGCCGCACCATCATCGGTTACGGCTCCCCGAACAAATCCGGTTCTCACGACTGCCACGGCTCACCGCTGGGCAACGACGAGATCGCCGCTGCTCGTGCCTTCCTGAAGTGGGACCACGCGCCGTTCGTTATCCCGGCCGATATCGCTGCCGAGTGGAACGCTCAGGAGAAGGGCGCCAAACTGGAAGCCGACTGGGCTGCCAAGTTCGCTGCCTATGAAGCCGCTCACCCGACTCTGGCTGCCGAATTCAAGCGCCGTACCGCTGGCGAACTGCCGGCCAACTGGGCTGCCGAATCCGCCAAGATCATCGAAACCCTGCAAGCCAACCCGGCCAAGATTGCTACCCGTAAAGCGTCCCAGAACTCTCTGGAAGCCTTCGGCAAGCTGCTGCCGGAGTTCATGGGCGGCTCTGCTGACCTGGCGCCTTCCAACCTGACCATGTGGTCCGGCTCCAAGTCTCTGACCAACGACGATGCCTCCGGCAACTACATCCACTACGGTGTACGCGAGTTCGGCATGTCCGCCATCATGAACGGTATCGCCCTGCACGGTGGTTTCATCCCCTACGGCGCCACCTTCCTGATGTTCATGGAGTATGCCCGCAACGCCCTGCGCATGGCCGCCCTGATGAAGCAGCGCGCCATCTTCGTTTACACCCACGACTCCATCGGTCTGGGTGAAGATGGCCCGACTCACCAGCCGGTTGAGCAGATCGCCTCCCTGCGTCTGACTCCGAACATGAGCACCTGGCGTCCGTGTGACCAGGTTGAATCCGCCATCGCCTGGAAACACGCCATCGAGCGTACCGACGGCCCGACCTCTCTGATCTTCTCTCGTCAGAACCTGGCCCAGATGGACCGTACTGCCCAGCAGCTGGCCGACACCGCCAAGGGTGGCTACGTGCTGAAGGATTGCGCCGGTACTCCGGAGCTGATCCTGATCGCCACCGGTTCCGAAGTGGAACTGGCCGTTGCCGCCTATGAGCAGCTGACTGCCAAGGGCCGTGCCGTGCGCGTGGTCTCTCTGCCGTCTACCGACGTGTTCGACGCTCAATCTGCCGAGTACAAAGAATCTGTCCTGCCATCTTCCGTCACCAAGCGTGTGGCCATCGAAGCCGGCATCGCCGACTACTGGTACAAGTACGTCGGTTTCGGCGGCAAGATCATCGGTATGACCACCTTTGGTGAGTCCGCACCGGCCGAGCTGCTGTTCAAGGAATTCGGCTTTACCGTGGAAAACGTGGTTGCGACCGCTGAGTCCCTGTAATAGCTGACTATTGGGCCACGATGGCTCAATAGCCGGAACGATAAAACGCCCTCCATCGCAAGATGGGGGGCGTTTTTTATTCACATTAGAGATTTTTATTAGTGTTGATTTGTTATATCAAAAGCTTTTATCCTTGATTATGTAAGTTCAGATATAGAAAAATAATTCACGACGATGCATAAAAGGAACAATATGGACCGTTTTCGGTTGATAACAAAAAAACTATTAAGTACTAATTATAAGAATAGTATTCTAATAGCATCACTCATTACCATGGTTGTATCCCCAATATTTATTTATGTTAATATTTTTAATGGTGGGATATCACATGAACACTCTCGCTGGGCTGAGTTTGGTTCAGCTATTGGTGGGATCTATGCCCCAATAGTTGGGGGGCTCACGTTATTTGTTTTACTCCGTCAGGTTGGTTTGCAGAAACAGGTAAACGACCAGTATTATTTACAGCAGGCAAGAGAGGATATCGAGTTTTATGCGTCACAATTATCGACTATCCTCGATGACCCCTTGGTTGGTGACGTGTCATTGCGTGCGGTGCTTCATGAGAGGTTTATGTTATGTAACACTGAAACGTTATCTTCTGAAGAGATGAAAGAGATTGCTATCGATATTCATCGAATAATACCTAAATCGATTGATATGTGGTCTGCAATTTATCATATTTTAATCGGTTTAACTGCTGTTGATTCTGCTCAATTCAAAATGACATTATCGTCATCTAAACAGAAGCTTATTGCATTACTTAGTATAGAAATTTGTGTGGCTTTAGATAATCTTCATTTTTCTCGGTCACATGAAACTTGTAGCTTCAACTATGAGTTTAGCCCCTACTTGGATAAAGTTAATTAAAAGTCCGTAGGTTCGATTCATGTACAGCTCGTAGGTTCGATTAGCGAAGCGTAATCGGACGTTCGCGTTCTTTTAGACGGTGCCATAAAAATAATGCCCTTCCTGTTACCTAAAAAAGAGACCGGCATATAGCCGGTCTCTTTTTTATTTACCGCAACATTACACCTGCGGCGGGGTACTTTCCGCGTTGGATATCACCGCATCCACCTCGGCCTGCTCCACTATGGGCCTTATCAATCTGACGACAAGGGTGCCATGGTTAATACCAGCTTGCCGATATGACGGCCTGAATCCAGCAAATGGTGGGCGGCCGCCGCCTCATGCAGCGGGAAGGTCTGGTAAACCTGCGGTTTGACCTCGCCGCGTTCGATAAATGGCCAGACATGAGTTTGCAACTGGGCAATCAGTTCGGCTTTTTCTTGCGGAGTCCGCGAGCGCAGGGTGGATCCGATATGGGTCAGCCGCTTTTGCAGCATGGGAAACAGATCCAGATTGGGGGCGGCGCCCGCAATAATGCCGATCTGGACTATGCGACCATTGATGGCGGCCGCTGCATAGTTGCGCGCGACATACTCCCCGCCAATGATATCGAGAATGATGTCGGCGCCATGGCCATCGGTGGCGGCATGCACGGCCTCGACAAAATCCTCCTCCTTGTAGAGCACGGCCACATCGGCGCCCAGCTTGATGCTGGCGGCCTGCTGCTCGGGTGAGCCGACCGTGGTGATGATTTTGGCGGCGCCAAATGCCTTGGCCAGCATGGTGGCGGTCGTGCCGATGCCGGAGGCGCCGCCATGAATCAAGATGATGTCGCCTTTTTTAAACTGGCCCCGTTCAAACATATTTGACCAGACCGTCATAAAGGTTTCCGGCAGTGCCGCGGCTTCGACAAAGCTCAATCCGGGCGGCAGGGGCAGGACATTGCTCTGGTGGGCGACGCTGTACTCGGCATAGCCGCCACCCGAAATCAGCGCGGCGACCTTGTCGCCAATCTTGAGATGGGTTACCTGCTCCCCTTTGGCGACCACGACCCCGGCGACCTCCAGCCCGGGAATATCCGATGCCCCTGCCGGAGGCGGGTAGAGCCCTTTGCGCTGCATCACATCCGGCCCATTGATGCCGGTCGCATAGTGCCGGATCAAGACCTCATCGGGCTTGGGCGCCGGTGTGGCGCGGGTGGTCAGTTGCAAGACATCGGGGCCACCTGGCTGGGTAATCTCTACCGCGCTCATGGTGGCGGGAATGGAATAGGCGTTATGCATCAGCGGCTCCTTGTAACGAGGTGATATGCGGTTCCCCGGATGGGATGAGCACCAAGATAGTGGAGATTACTGATGAATAAACGCAGTATTATCCCTTATCTGTAATGCAAAAATGCATTTCAACCGGGAGTCGTGATGAACTGGGATGATGCGAAAATTTTTCTGGCGTTGCATCGGGAAGGGAGCCTGCGAGGCGCCGCCCGTGTGGTCGGGGTCGATCAGGCCACCATTGGCAGACGGATTGCCGCACTGGAGCATCGTCTGGCGGCCACGCTGTTTCTCCGCACATCCAAAGGGTATGTGCTGACCCATGTCGGGGAGATAGTGCTGGCCAGCGCCCAGCAGATGGAGCTGGCGGCCATTGATTTTGTGCGGGCGGCGCAAGGGGTCGACAACCGCTTGGTCGGTGAGGTCAGCGTGGCGACCACAGACACCCTGGGGATGGATTTTCTGATACCGGCCCTGACCGAGCTGCATCAGCGTTATCCCGATATCAGGGTCATCCTCAATACCTCGACCCAGGTGGTCAATCTGTCCCTGCGGGAAGCGGATATCGCGATCCGGACGGTGAAGCCGGACAATCCTGACCTGATTATCCGCAAGCTGGCCTCCTGGCCGGTCGGGTTGTATGCCTCCGCCGACTATCTGGTTCGCCATGGCATTCCCGAAGCGGGCACCGGTTTTGCGGGCCATTCGCTGGTGGTGTATGAGCCCCACTGGCAGAGCGCTCGCTCGCCAATGATGCTCGAAGAGGCGGCCGAGGGGGCCACGGTCGCTGCGGGAGTCAATACCAGCCTGATGCTGCGTCAGGCCCTGTTGATGGGGCTGGGGCTTGGCGAGGTAGCGGTTCCGCTCGCAGAGCAAGCCGGGTTGGTGCGGGTCTGGCCCGAGCGGCAGTTACAGCAATCCTACGATGTGTGGTTGGTGACCCATCAGGATGTGCAGCATGCCGCGCGGGTCAGGGCGGTCATGGATGCCATCGTCAGGGCATTTGCCGCGATGGCCTAAGTCTGGCGGGGATTCTGTTCAGGTTTTGTCGCAGCGTGGTCACACCTCTTGCCATAGTCATGGCGGTTGAGGGAAAACCCTCATTTACTTGGTCTCTGACAGTCAATACTGTGAGACCGAGTCCACCACTACTGGAGCTTGACCCATGACCGACATGCTTGTTGACGATAAACAACCGACCCCGGATCCGGCAGAGCAGAATGCCTTCTTCCCGTCGCCCTACTCCCTGAGCCAGTTCACCTCGCGCAAATCTGACCTTGCCGGGGCCGACTATCCCGCTCCCTATCGGGAGGGGCGCTGGAAGATCCTGCTGATCGGGGCCGATGAGCGTTATCTGCCCACCGACAACGGCACCCTGTTTTCCACCGGCAACCATCCGGTCGAAACCCTGCTGCCCATGTATCACCTCGACAAGGCGGGCTTTGCCTTTGATGTGGCCACCCTCTCCGGCAATCCGGTCAAGTTCGAGTGGTGGGCCATGCCCGGCGAAGACGAAGAGGTGCTGGGGCTCTATGCCAAATATCAGGCGCAGTTCCGCCAACCGGCCAAGCTGGCCGATCTGCTGAAAGAGGCGCTGGCCGCCGACTCGGACTATATCGGCGTCTTTATTCCCGGCGGCCACGGCGCCCTGATGGGGCTGCCGGAGAGTGCCGAGGTGAAAGCGCTGCTGGAGTGGGCGATGGCCAACGATCGCTTCATCATCTCCCTCTGTCACGGGCCTGCTGCGCTGCTGGCGGTGGCCAATCCAGAGACCTTCGCGGGCTACAAGATCTGCGCCTTTCCAGACGAGCTGGATGCCCAGACCCCGGCAATTGGCTATATGCCTGGCCACCTCACCTGGAAGTTTGGCGAGAAGCTCAAAGAGATTGGCTTCGAGATCGTCAACAACGGCATCTCGGGAGAGGTGTGCCGGGATCGCAATCTGCTGACCGGTGACAGCCCGCTGGCGGGCAATAACCTCGGCAAGCTGGCCGCTACCACCTTGCTGGAGGCGGTTGCCAAGCGATGAGGTTGTCGTCGTCGCCAGCCAATGCGCTGCAGGTCGCGGTGGCGCTGGAAGGGTGCCAGCGGCTGGAGGAGATCCAGCAACTGGTGCGCGCTTTTGCCACCCCGCTGGGGTATCACCGCTTTGCGCTCTTCTCCATCAGTGCCAGCGAGGAGGGGGTGGTCGAGCATCTCTACTGGCTTGAGGGGGAGTGGCTGGAGAGCGGCGAGGCGGTCGACCTGCATGCCTATATGCGCGAGTGCCCGATGGCGATGCATATCAGGGAGCGAGACCAGCCCTTCTTCTGGAGCAAAACGGTTGGCGCCGTTGGCGAGCAGTACCGTATCGTTCGCCAGCCTGAGGGGCCGGGCCGACATGGCTTGCAGGTACCCGTCTATGGGCCGCTGGGGCTGGAAGGGGCGATGAGCTTTGGTGGCGATCAGATCGATGCCAGCGCTCCCGCTCGGGTTGGCCTTGCGCTGATCGCGGCTGCGGCTTTTCATGCAGCTCGTCGGCTGATGGAGATGCCGGTAGCGGGTCACGAGCGTGGCCTCACTGGGCGCGAGCGCGAAGTGCTGGAGTGGGTCTCTCGGGGTTGGCGCCATGCCGATATCGCCACCACCCTGACACTCTCGGTGCGCACGGTCGAGAACCATCTGCGCAGTGCCCGCCGTCGACTCGGTGTAGCCACCACGGCAGAGGCGGTCAGAGTGGCGATCAGGAACCGCGATATCGAGGGCTGAGGGGCCATCCCTTTGTCTGGAATGTAAAAAGAGACCGGCCATCAGCCGGTCTCTTTTTTATTTCCCGCAACATTACACCTGCGGCGGGGTGCTTTCCGCGTTGGACATCACTGCATCGATTTGTACCAGAGCACCGGCGGGAAGTTCACTTACCCCGATTACGGTGCGGGCAGGCAGGTAGCCCGGGAAGTATTTGGTGTAGACGGCGTTGACCGCATCCAGATCCGCGATATTGCCGAGCTGGATATTGACCTTGACGATATCGTCCATCACATGGCCGATGCTCTCCACAATTGCCTTGATATTGCTCAGGCTCTGGGCGGTCTGCTCCTTGATGCAGCCAGCCAGGATCTTGCCAGTGGCGGGGTCTATCGGTAACTGCGCAGAGAGATGGTTGTAGTGGGAGAAGGCGACAGTCTGGCAATGGAGCGTGCTGCGCGGTGCCTTGTCGGTATTGCGGGCGCGGATCACCAGATTGTGACGGTCTTCCACCAGTTGCGGCGGGGTGCCGTCACCGTGGGAGATGACCGCATCCATCTGCACCCGTGACCCCATGGGCAGGGCAGCGGCGCTGACCACAGAGCGGGCAGGCAGATAGGCCACGGCGCGGGCAATGGCGGAGTCGGGGAAGAAGGTGGTGTAGACCTCGTTGACGGCCTCCAGATCGGCCAGATCGGTCAGATAGACGGTAACCTTGACGATATCGTCAAACGGCACGTCGATGCTCTCCAGCACGTGCTTGATGTTGCGCAGGCACTGACCCGCCTGCTCCTTGATGCCACCGGCGACCAGTTGGCCCGAGGCGGCCTCGACCGGCAGTTGCGCACCGATATTGTTGTAGTGGGAGAAGGCCACGGTATGGGTGGAGAGCGGATTGTGCGGCGCCTTGTCACTGTTGCGCGCTAGTTTAATCAGCGGGCAGGGGGCTTGCGGGAAGGTGCCTTCGCCGTTGGAGATGATGGCATCGATCTGCACCAGCGCGCCCAGCGGCAGGGCGGCGACGGCGAGGGTGGTGCGGGTCGGCAGATAGCCCGGGAAGAATTCGCGATAGACGGCGTTGACTGCCTCCAGATCCGCCATCTCTTTGAGGAAGATGGTCGCTTTGACCATATCGTCCATCACATGGCCGATGCTCTCGATGATCGCCTTGAGGTTGCTCAGGCACTGTCTGGCCTGCGCGGTGACATCGCCACTCACCATCTTGCCGGTGGCGGGATCGACCGGCAGCTGGGCGGAGATATTGTTGTAATGAGAAAACGCCACCGTTTGGGTGCAGGGGCTCAGATCTTGGGGTGCATGGGGGGTATTTCTTGCCGACTTGATGATGGTGCCACTCATAGATATGCCTCTTTTTAATATTTGTTGTTCATTCAGGTACAGGTTTACCCCATCTTGTTGTGTGCCACGGCCACTGCGCCAGCGACGGCATCCCCGGTTATTATTTGTGATCCACTCAATCGCTGAGAGGAATAAGGGAGAAGAGGACAGGGTAGATATTTCAGACGCTGCGATTCTATGAGTGGCTATCAGGGGTTGCAAACCGCTTATTGCATTTCTATGAGATGGCTCAATGGGCGCAAATTTAATCACATTGCTATTCAATTCACCCGAAATAGGAGCCAATTTGTGTGCAAATGGTGCCGAACCGGCGGACAGCCTTGTCCTGACTGGGTTTGCTCTCCCCCTCTTCGGGATATTGGCGTGTGAATAAAGGGTTAATATTATGCGCCGATGTGCAAATAATGCATATTATGGTGCATGGATATCTGTTTTCAGCTCTTTTAAGGGGCTATGAAAATTCCCGTTAATATGCATATCCACCTTATTAAAGATACCTCTGGAATATAATTCACGGCTTTTGCATTCCTCTCTGTTAATGATGATTCCGGCATACTCGATGACGCCTTGCTGGCAGCCGGGATCTGTTATTAACACCATAAAATTCTATGCCATGAATTTGCACGGCAGATCTGCCCCGGCTGCACAGGAGTGGGGAGCATGGCGTTGGCGTGACGGTGTGCAGGAGCGGTGGCGCTCGATAAGAGATGGCGATGGATGAGAGGTGGCGTTGGATGAGGGGCGGTGGTGGCAATCCGCTTATCTTCACGCCGGTTGCATCCCTCGATGTGTGGGGTTGCCCCGCGTCGTCGATTTTTCCACTTTTTTGCGGCTTTGTCTGATCTCCCTCTTATCTTTTGCTGGTTGTGATGATTGGGATGGTTTTCAGGGCTCGGGAACAGCTCAGGTGATTTCGCAGGAATAAAGTTCAATGTGCTGTTTTTAAAGGGAAATTCGTCAAAAAATGGATTTATTGACCGCTTTTTATGGTTTCTTGATGAAACTGTTAATTAGTGGCGTGATTGCGAGTCAGGTCGCTTTTTTCACTCGCTATTAATCGTATGATTAATAAGGTAATCAAGGAGCCCTGACGGAGAGCATCGATGCACCGGCAGGCCATTGCCCAGGATTGGCAAGCGAGATCGCATCGCGATCATCATTACCTGACTGTGGAGGATTTATGCTGGGTTTCGTTCTGGGCGATATGTATTGTCAAACATCTGGGCAGCGGTTACCTCCTCGCCTGGGAAAGAGTTTTCCCATTCCTGCCGATTACCGACTGCGCGGCCGGGTATCCGCCGCCATCATGACCATCGAGAGCCTGCTCGATACCCCTTATCCGCAAAAGCAGTTTCGTGATCTGGTCTTTGGCGCCTTTATCGAGCGCCAGCGTAGGCTGTTTGGCGAACATGTGATTGTTGCCCGCATGGAAGGGGAGGAGGGGCTGGAGCTGTCGATTGATCTCTCGTTTGTCAGCACCGCCGTACCTGTGGGCCTGCTGGCCATCTCTGAAGAGCTGGCACTCGCCACGGCGCCGCGTCCCAAGAAGAGCCATCCCCACTACAAGGCGCTGTGCAAGGCGATCGACTGCATGGTGATGCTGATGTTTTATGGCAAGGTGATCCGCCAGCGTAATACGGTGTTGGAAAATATCGCCCATCAGTTTGGTTATCAGCCCGCGGCGACCCTGACGGCGCGTGTTGGCAAGGGTGGGGAGGATGATTACGACGCCTTCATGGTCAATATCATGACCTGTATTGCCCACTCCAACTCGCTCAAGGAGGCGCTGGAGAACGCCAGCCGGATGGGAACTCAGGAGCCCGCTTTCTTCTGCATCGTCGGGGCGATTGCCAGCACCCTGTGGGGCATTCCCAGACTGTGGGCGTATCAAGCCTCACAGTTGATCCATCGCTCCCACCATCACTACATCCAGAATCTGCTTCGCTGTGAAACCCGTGCCGGGCGGCGCCATATCAATCTGGAGCCGCCAAAGCCCCCGCTGTTTGCACCGATCCGGCAACAGGTTGTGCGTCTGTTCAAGGGGGCACACTGATCCGCAGCCCCCTTGTCATCACTCAGGCGGGATAAAGCGCCCCCAGCACAGCCGGACGGCTGGCACCGGTGACGGCGGGCAGGTTGCCCGGCTTGCGGTGGACAAAGCACATGGCCAGCCAGGCAAAGGCTGCGCCTTCCACCCAGTCGGGGGCCAGCCCCAGCTCGGCGGTGCTGGCGATGCGCCATGTAGGCAGCAGGCTGGCCAGCTCCTTCAGCAAGGGGGCGTTATGGGCACCGCCGCCGCAGACAAACAGCTCGGCTTTCGGCTGGCTGGCACCGACTGATTCGGGCCGGGCGGGCAGTTGGCGGGCGATGCTGTGGCAGGTGAGCGCTTGCAGGGTGCGCTGCACGTCCACGGGGGCGTATGAAGTGCCTGCCAGCTCCCCATCGAGCCAATTGAGGGTAAACATCTCCCGTCCGGTGCTCTTGGGGGCGGGGGCGGCGAAATAGGGGTGAGCCAGCAGTTTCTCCAGCAGGGCCGGGATGGGCTTGCCACTGGCGGCCCATTTGCCACCGGCGTCATAGCTGCCGCCGTGGGGCTGATGGCGGCGATACCAGCCATCGAGCAGGGTGTTGGCCGGGCCGGTATCAAAACCATATACCCCGCCCGGATTGCCCGGCAGCACCGAGATATTGGCGATGCCGCCGAGGTTCAGTACCACTCGCAGGGCGCCGGGCTTGGCAAACAGCGCTTGATGGAAGGCGGGCACCAGCGGCGCCCCCTGACCGCCGAGGGCCATATCCATGGTGCGAAAATCGGCGATAACGTCGATGCCGGTCAGGGCGGCCAGCAGGGCGGCATTGCCGATCTGCAGGGTAAAGCCGAGCTGGGGACGGTGGCGGATGGTTTGGCCGTGGCTTCCGATGGCGCGAATATCTTTGGGTTCGAGCCGCGCCTTGGCCAGCAACGCGTGGGTGGCGGCGGCAAACTCTCGCGCCACCAGATTATCGGCCACCCCCATGCGGTCGATTTCGTTGTCGCCCGGGGTGCAGAGTGCATGCAGCGTGCGGGCGGTCTCTTGTGGCCAGGGGTGACAAAGCGCCGCTTCGACCCGCAGTTCATCACCGGCGATCATCACCAGCACGGCATCAATGCCGTCCATGCTGGTTCCCGACATCAGACCGATATAGCGTTCAGCCATGTGTCTCCTTACATTGCTGTTCGAAAATACGGTGTGCAGAGAGGGTGAAGAGGGGAACGGCTTTCATCCCATGCCACATGGCGTGATCTTTGACATCAGACCGATATAACGCTCAACCATGTTGCATCCTCAATGCGGACCGGAAAAAGAGTGAGAGAGACAGGATAGATAAGCCCTTGCTTCCGTGCCACATGCCGCTCCCAGTGTTCCATCTCATCTTATGCTTGAAAGTGGACTCATTTCAATCTGATTGCCTGGCACGGGTTCAATAAAAGGGGCTGGCAGGGCCTTCACCCTGCCAGCCCTGATGGCTTAGTTGCCGCGACTATCCCGCTTGTTCTGGGCCAGCTGCAGCTCGGGGTTGTCGAGCTTGGCCAGTTGCGGCATCGCCAGCTTTTTGAAGTTGGCCAGCTCGCGTCCGCTCAGGGTCTCTGCCTGCGGCAGGGTGAGGGTGCGCGGGTTCTTGTGAATGCCGCCCACCACGAATTCGTAGTGCAGGTGCGGGCCGGTGACGCGGCCGGTGCCACCCAGAGTGCCGATGGTCTGGCCCTGCTTCACCCGCTGCCCCTTGTTGACGGTGCGCTTGGAGAGGTGCAGGTACTTGGTCACATAGTTGCCGGCATGCTTGATAAAGACGTAGTTGCCGTTGAACTGGTTGTAACCGGCGGCCACCACGCTGCCGGAGCCCGCCGCCATGATGGGGGTGCCCACTGGCGCCACATAGTCGATGCCGTTGTGGGGGCGGATCTTGCCGGTCACCGGATGGAGGCGGCGCGGGTTGAAGTTGGAGCTGATGTATTTGAAGTTGACCGGCGCACGCAGGAAGCTCTTGCGCATCGCCTTCCCTTCCGGGGTGTAGTAGTTGCCATCTTCATTGAGCACGGCGCGGTAGGCGGTGCCCTGGTTGACGAACTCCGCCGCCAGAATATCGCCGGAGGCGACCCGCTCGTCGTCGCGGAACTTGTCTTCATAGACCACCCGGAAGCTGTCCCCCGGCTGCAAGTCCTGGGCAAAGTCGATGTCCCAGCCGAAGATGGCGGCCAAGTCCATGATCTGATCTTCGGTCATCCCCGCATCCACCGCGGCGCCCCAGAAGCTGGAGCGGATCTCCCCTTTGCTCACCTGTTCGCGGGTGTCGAGGGCGATTTTGACGTTGCGGGCGACAAAGGTCTCCTCCTTGCGGCTCACCTTGAGCGCCTGCTCCAGACTGTGGGGGTAATAGAGGCTGTGTAGCTCGCCGTTCTCGGTGAGCTTGAAGGTGAGCTCCTGCCCCGGTTGCAGCATCCGCAGGGGATCGCTGCCCTCGAGTTGGTCGATTAGGTGCAGATCCGTGGTGCTCAGGCCAATGCGCTGGAAGATCACCCCCATGTTGTCGCCACGGCGCACCTTCACCTGCTTGGTGATGTAGCGCGGCTTGGGCGGGGTAACGGGCTGGGCGGCTTCGGCAGTCAGCTCGTCGTTCAGCGCGTTATCGTTAGCTGGTTCCCGCAGGGCAAGCTCGTTGCCGTTTTCATCGACCCGTGTTGCTACTGCCTGTTCGCTGGGCCAGGCAGCCAGCATCATGATCATGATGCTCAAGATCAGCACCATCTTGCGGTGCCAGTGGGGGAGTGCGTTGAAGGCGTGCCAAATAACCATGAGAAGCAGATGAAGTCGGGCAGAATGGACGGATTTTACAGCCTTTCCAATTGGCCCGCCATTCCAGTAATATGTTTGGCCCTGTGGAATCGTGATGGAGAGTCAAAAAATGTCCCAGCTCGAGGTGGCGCTAGCCGAGATCAAGCGCGGAGCGGAAGAAATTCTGGTTGAAGAAGAACTTGTCGCCAAGTTGAAGGAAGGGCGCCCGCTGCGCATCAAGTTGGGCATGGACCCGACGGCCCCCGACATTCACCTGGGTCATACCGTGATCCTCAACAAGCTGAAGACCTTCCAGGATCTGGGCCACGAGATCATCCTGCTGATCGGTGACTTCACTGCCATGGTGGGTGACCCCTCCGGCAAGAACGCCACCCGTCCGCCGCTCTCCGAAGAGGCCATCAAGCATAACGCCCTCACCTATGCGGAGCAGGCGTTCAAGATCCTCGACCCGGCCAAGACCCGCATCGAGTACAACTCGACCTGGCTGAGCGAGCTGGGTGCGACCGGCATGATCAAGCTGGCGGCCAAGCAGACCGTGGCCCGCATGATGGAGCGCGACGACTTCAAAAAGCGCTACACCGGCGGCCAATCCATCGCGATTCACGAATTCCTCTATCCGCTGCTGCAAGGCTATGACTCGGTCGCGCTGAAGGCGGACGTTGAGCTGGGCGGTACCGACCAGAAGTTTAACCTGCTGATGGGCCGCGAGCTGCAAAAAGATGCCGGCATGGCGACCCAGTGCGTGCTGATGATGCCGCTGCTGGTGGGTCTGGATGGCGTTAAGAAGATGTCCAAGTCCGCAGGCAACTACATCGGCGTCCACGACGCCCCGGGCGAGATGTTCGGCAAGATCATGTCCATCACCGACGATCTGATGTGGAACTACTACGAGCTGCTCTCCTTCCGTCCGCTGGTTGAAATCGAAGAGTTCAAGGCGGGCATCGCTGCCGGTACTCTCAACCCTCGCGATGTGAAGATCTGGCTGGCCAAAGAGATCATCGCCCGTTATCACGATGAAGCGGCGGCCGAAGCGGCCCACGAAGATTTCACCCAGCGTTTCTCCAAGAACGCCATTCCGGACGAAATGCCGGAGGTCGAGCTGGCACTGGAAGGCGAAGGTCTGGCCATCGCCAACCTGCTGAAAGAGGCCGATCTGGTGGCCACCACCTCCGAAGCGCTGCGGATGATCAAGCAGGGTGCGGTCAAGGTGGATGGCGAGAAGCTGGAAGATGGCAAGGCACTCATCGGTGCCGGTACCGCCGTCTATCAGGTCGGCAAGCGCAAGTTTGCCCGCGTGACTGTCAAATAAGCAGTACCGTCAAATAAGCAGTCGCATCAGGCAAGCTGGTCATCAAACCGGTTCAAGCTTGTTCAACAGGGCCTCCTTCGGGAGGCCTTGTCGTATATGGGCGGCACGGATCTGGGCGATAAAGTGCCGCAGCACGGCACTGCTTGGGTGTGGTCGTGTCGCCAGACTGATACTGGTCATCATGCCGTTGCCCTCAATGGAGTGATAACTGACCCCGAGCGGGCGCAGCGCCGCCACCGAGCTGGGCACCAGAGTCACGCCAAAGCCCGCCTGCACCATGCCGACGGTAGAGATCACCTGCGGGCATTCGGGCCCCAGTATCGGCTCAAACCCCGCCTCCCGGCAGAGGCCCACGATGCCGTCATAGAGCCCGGGCCCGATGGCGTGGGGAAACAGAATAAAACTCTCGTCCTTCAGGCTGGCCAGTGGCAAGGGGCCCGGCTTGGCCTTGGGATGGCTGGTCGGCAGGGCGATCAGCAGCGGCTCCTGCTCGATAAGGTGATGGGCAAAGCCCTCGCTGCCCCGGCAGGGGAGCCGCAAGATGGCGGCATCCAGCCGATCGTTGCGCAGCGCCTCCACCAGTGCCGGCATGGTGCCCTCCTGCGGGCTGAGGGCCACCTCGGGGTAGCGCTCCCGGTAGTCGTGCAGCAGGGTCAGCACAGCGGGGTGGAGCACGGTGGAACCGGCAAAGCCGATCCGCAGTGCCCCCTGCTCGCCCCGGGCAATCCGCTTTACCTTCAGTTTTGCCGCATCGGCCAGCGCCAGGATCTGCGCCGCATCCCGATAGAGGCTCTCGCCCGCCTCGGTCAGTTCGACACTGCGGGTCAAACGGCGCAGTAGCGGGGTGCCGAGGGTCTCCTCCAGCTTGCGGATCTGCTGGCTCAGCGGCGGCTGGGCCATGTTGAGTGATTCGGCTGCGCGGGTGAAATTCTGCTTTTCAACAACGGCCATGAAGTAGCGGAGCGTACGAAGTTCCATATCGATTGAGTCTCAAAGTCATGGGATCAGCGTATTGGTGTTGAAATGTGAACCAAGTCACCATTGGATCCGAACGCTAACAGGATTCACGGTGGAGGTGAAACCCGAATGGAACATATTGCAACATCTGACAGTGCCGGGTGCAGCTGTGCCCTCGAAGTGAGCCAGCAGTTTTCCCGCTGGCGCAGGCAGCATGACGGTGGCGAGATCTACCAGAGTTCCCTGATGAGCGCCCTGCTGGCGGGGGTCTACGAAGGGGAGACCACCATGTGCGAGCTGCTGCGCCACGGCGACTTTGGCCTCGGCACCTTCAACCACCTAGATGGTGAGCTGATCGCCTTCGAGCGCCAGATCCACCAGTTGCGCTCCGATGGCTCGGCCCGGCCCGCCCGCGCCGATCAGAAGACCCCCTTTGCGGTGATGACCCATTTTCGCCCCTGTCTGGAGCGTCGCTTCGATCACCCCCTGAGCCGTGACGAGATCCACCAGTGGGTGGATCGGCTGGTGGGATCCGACAACGTCTTTGTCGCCCTGCGCCTCGACGGCCAGTTTGAAACAGCCAAGGTCCGTACCGTGCCGCGTCAGGAGCCCCCCTATCGCCCCATGCTGGAAGCCATCGAACAGCAGCCGCTATTCCGCTTTGCCGCGGTGGCGGGAACTCTGGTGGGCTTTCGCTGCCCGCCGTTCGTGCAGGGGGTCAATGTGGCGGGTTTTCACGAGCACATGATCACCGCCGATCGCAAGGGGGGCGGCCATCTGCTCGACTACACCATGGCCCACGGCACCCTGCGGCTTTCTGTGGTGCGTCACCTCAATCTGGCCCTGCCATCGGATCTCGCTTTCCGGCAGGCCGACCTCAACCCCGCCGATCTCGATCGCGCCATTCAGGCCGCCGAAGGCTGATAGACAAGGAGCAATATCATGGAAAACAGACAGTGGAAGTGCGGTGCCGAGCTGGTGGTTCGTCATCTGGAGGCGCAAGGGGTCAAGCAGGTGTTCGGTATCCCGGGGGCCAAGATTGACCGGGTGTTCGATGCGCTGGAGGACTCCCCCATCGAGACCATAGTGGTACGCCACGAGGCGAACGCTGCCTTTATGGCTGCCGCCGTGGGGCGTCTCACCGGCAAGGCGGGGGTGGCGCTGGTCACCTCGGGCCCCGGTTGCTCCAACCTCATTACCGGGCTGGCGACCGCCACCTCGGAGGGGGACCCCATGGTGGCGCTGGGCGGTGCGGTGCGCCGTGCCGACGGCCTCAAGCTCACTCATCAGAGCATGGATACGGTCAACCTCTGCCGTCCGGTCACCAAGTTCAGCGCCCAGGTCAACAGCGGGGCGGCAATTTCGGAAGTGATGGCCAACGCTTTTCGCGCCGCCGAGCTGGGACGGCCGGGGGCGGCGTTTGTCAGCCTGCCGATGGACATCATCAACAAGCCGGTGCAGGGCAATGTGCTGGTGCCCCGCGAGGTGCCGGAGCCGGGCTGCGCCGATGAGCAGAATATGGAGCAGGCATTGACCCTGCTGCGCAATGCCCAGAATCCGGTGGTGCTGCTCGGCCTGATGGCGAGCCGGCCGGAGAATGCCGAGGCGGTGCGCGCCTTCCTCGACAAGGCGCGGTTGCCGGTGACCGGTACCTATCAGGCCGCCGGGGTGGTGGACAGCTGCCACTTCGATGACTTTGCAGGACGGGTCGGGCTCTTTAACAACCAGCCGGGGGATCAGCTGCTGGCTGGGGCCGATCTGGTGATCTGCATCGGCTACAGCCCCATCGAGTACGACCCCGTGCTGTGGAATGGCGATCGGGAGCGGCGCATCCTCCATATCGACGTGCTGCCCGCCGATATCGACAGTAGCTACTGCCCGACCGCTGAGCTGGTGGGGTCGATCCGCGCCAACCTGTTGCAGCTGACCCGCATCATGGGCAATCCGAAAATCCGTCCCCCCGAGGTAGATCGGCTGCTGCAAGGGGTACGCCAGCAGCGACTGCGACTGGCAATGCGGGCCGACGATCTGCACGGCAATCCTGTTCACCCCTTGCGTATCGTGCGCGAGCTGCAGGATCTGGTGCGCGACGACATGACCCTCTGCGTCGACATGGGCAGCTTCCATATCTGGATTGCCCGCTACCTCTACAGCTTCCGCGCTCGTCAGGTGTTGATCTCCAATGGTCAGCAGACCATGGGGGTGGCACTGCCGTGGGCTATCGGCGCAGCGCTGGTACGGCCGGGGGAGAAGGTGATCTCGGTATCGGGGGATGGCAGCTTCATGCAGTCGAGCATGGAGCTGGAGACGGCGGTGCGGCTCAAGAGCAATATCGTTCACATCATCTGGGTCGATAACGGCTACAACATGGTCGCGATGCAGGAGCAGCAGAAATATTGCCGCACCTCCGGCGTCTCTTTTGGCCCCATCGACTTCAAACGCTATGCCGAATCATTCGGGGCGGCCGGGTTTGCGGTGCGCTCGGCAGACGAGTTGCGCGCCACCCTGCGGGCCGCGCTGGCGGTGGAGGGGCCTGCTGTGGTGGCCATTCCGGTGGATTACTCCGACAACCCGGGGTTGATGGCCCAGCTCAGGCCAGAAGTATTGGCATAAGTGTGGGCAGCAGTGCTGGCCTGGCTTGTTGTGTCAGCGTAAGCAGACCCGCCCATATAGCAAAAACCGGCATCAATGATGCCGGTTTTTTATTGTTTTGCGGGATGGGTGGCCTTAACGGGCCAGCTGGACGGCGGCGCGTGCGCGGGCCGGTTGCGGGCGCTGTTTGGCTTTTGGCGCGCAGGCCATCTTCAGGCGCAGCCACTCGCGCCACAGCAGCCAGCAGAGCGGCAGGGTGAGCAGCAGCACGGTCGCGGGCTGGGCCATCAGAACCCCATCACGGCCCCACAGCAGCGGCAGCAGGAAGATGAGCGGCAGCAGCAACACGGTTTTGGCGATGGAGATGACCAGCGCCTGACGGGTACGCGCCATGGATTGCAGCAGCACTATGCCGAACATGATGATCCCCTCCAGCGGAATGGCACCGAGGTTGAGGGTCAGGCTGCTGATGGCAGCGGCCAGCAGTTCGGGATCCTTGTCGCCGGTATAAAGCATGGCGACCTGTCCCGGCAGTAGCTGGATGGTGAGCCACACCAGCATGCCGTAGATAAAGGTGAACTTGAGCCCCATCTCCATCAGGTACTTGAGGCTGCGATGGCGCTTGGCCCCCGCCGCCTTGCTGATGAGCGGCTGAATGCCGAACGCCAGCCCCTGCAGAATGACGATAAAGACCGCTTCGGTGTAACCGGCCACGGTAAAGCCCGCCAGATCCTTCACATTGCCGTACACCATCAGCTGGCTGTTGTGCAGCATCAGCAGCAGGCCGAGGTTGAACTGGGCAATCAGGCTAGGCAGGCCGGTAAAGAGCAGGTGCGGCATGGCGGGGAGGTTGGGCACCAGATCCCGCCAGCTGAGGCGAAGCCGCGCCCAGGGGGTAAAGAAGTAGCCAAGGCCGATCAGGCTCACCGCACCCTCTGCCATCAGGGTGGCTTGCGCGGTACCGATCAATCCCAGTCCCAGCAGACCCACCATGATGTAGTTGAGGATGATATTGAGCACGGCGCCGCTGCTCACCAGCACCATGGCCAGTTTCGGGCGACCATCGTTGCGCAGCAGATAGGGGACCGCCAGATTGCTGGCCAGCAGCAGGGTACCGCCGCCAATCCAGGTGAGGTAGTCACTCGCCTGTTTCCAGGTCTCGGTGCCCTGTTCTATTCCCAGCCCCAGCAGGATATCGGTGTGGGTGTAATAGAGCAGCACCGGCGCAACGCCCCCGAGTCCGGCCAGCAGCCAGAGGGCGTTGACCAGCGCCTGACGGGCCAGCGTGTCGTTTTTCGCCCCTTGCTGGAAGGAGATGGCGGTGGCCGCCCCCATGCTGATCATGGCGGCCAGACCGATCAGCACCATGATGACCGGATAGACCAGGTTTATCCCGGCGAGGCCAGCGGCGCCGACATAGTGGCCGACGAAGATGCCGTCGATGAGGTAGTAGGCCCCCGAGACCAGCATGGCAAGAATGGAGGGGAGGGCGTAAGCCCAGAAGCGACGGGTCATGGCCCGTTGCCGCAGTGTTAAATAGGCAGACATATCTGTTCTCTCGGGGAGTTCGATTATCGAACAGCTAGTCTAGATTAATACTTATTTGGTGATAATCAGGGTTTCACTTGATGAATTGCTGAGTATTACTCATTAATCCGGGGTTTTGGTAGTGCGCCTTGAGCATGTCGATCAGGATGCGCAGCCCGCTGCCCAGCTGATGCCGACTGGGATAGAAGAGATAGAAGCCGGCAAAGGTGGGGCACCAGGGCTCCAGCACGGTGAGCAGTTTCCCCTCCGCGACCTTCTGGCTCACCTCCTCTTCCAGACAGTAGGCGAGCCCCAGCCCCGCCTCGGCGGCGCCCAGATAGAGGGCCGGGGTGCTGGTGGTGAGCGGCCCGGTTACTTCGATCTCCAGCATGGTGCCGTCGGCGGCAAAGGCCCAGCGATAGTGATGGTGCGGAGTGAGGCGATAGCCGATGCAGGCGTGGCGGCTCAGCTCGCTCGGGTGCTCCGGCGTACCGTGCTCCGCCAGATAGGCCGGGGAGCCCACCACCAGATAACGTTGGGGCGGGCCGAGGGGGATGCCGATCATCTCCTTGGGCAGCAGATCGCCATAAAAGAGCGCGGCATCGTAGCCATCTTCAATCAGTCGGGGCATCAGCTCCTGCTCCACTACCTCCACCTGCATCCGCGGATAACGGGCCAGATAGTCGATGAGTACCGGTGCCAGCAGGCTGTCGATGGCGCCGCGGGGGGCGCAGAGCTTGAGCCTTCCCACCGGTTCATCGCTGTTGCGGGCTAGCTCGCAAAGCGCCTCTTCCAGGGTATTGAGGGTGGGGAGCAGCTGCTTGAGTAGCCGCTGGCCCGCTTCGGTCGGTACCACGGCGCGGGTGCTGCGGTTGAGCAGCCGCACCCCCAGACGGGCTTCCAGCCCCTTCAGGCTGTGGCTGAGGGCGGAGGCGGAGACCCCGAGTTCGAGGGCGGCCTTGCTGAAACTGCGGTGACGGGCGACGGCGGCAAACACTGCCAGTTCGGCGAGATCGGTACGGGTAATGGTCATCATCAATCAACAAAAAGGCGTAAGTCACAAGGGTACGCCAAGGCCGTGCTGCACACAATCCGCGCTAAACGGGTGGCTTGTTGCAAATATGTAGCTGCTCGCAGGCCATTGATTCCAGTGAAACTAAGTTGAATTGTTAAAAAAAACTCACAATAAGGCGCTTTTAGTGTGATCTTGGTCGTCCGAAAGGCGACCAAAATCAAACTTTGGTTGATTAATTCAAAAAAACGCTGTGATTAATAAGGGCATTTAATTAAAGTCAGCCCATCAAGAGTGGCGCACGTTAATCGGTTGTTAAGTGAAACGGGCGCCGACCCTGAGGGTCAAAATCTCGCACTGTTGTTTGTTGCAATCCTGTTGTCACAAGGAGTGATGGCGAGGTTGCCGGGGGGCGAGAGGTTAATATCAAGGACGGACAGCAGGCGTTCCAGGGAGATGGAACCGGGCCAAGGCCCGACCAAACAAGAATCCCATTTTCCTAGATGACAGGAACAACGTATGTCTGACATGAATATTGCAGCTGATGGTCGTTTAGCCAGCAACACCTCCCGCGGCGTCAACAAGGCCGATGTGGTCTGGATGCTGGGTCTGTACGGTACCGCGATCGGTGCCGGTGTGCTCTTCCTGCCAATCAACGCCGGTGTAGGTGGCCTGTGGCCGCTGGTTGCTATGTTGATTCTGGCGCTGCCGCTGACTTTCTTTGCTCACCGTGGTCTGACTCGCTTCGTGCTGTCCGGCTCTACCCGTGATGGAGACATCACTGAAGTAGTAGAAGAGCACTTCGGCAAGACCGCAGGCAAATTCATCACCCTGCTCTACTTCTTTGCCATCTACCCGATCGTGCTGATGTATTCAGTCGCCATCACCAACACCGTCGAGAGCGTGATTGTTCACCAGCTGGGCATGTCTGCACCTCCCCGTGCCGTTCTGTCACTGGCTCTGATCCTCGGTCTGATGGCGGTTGTTCGTCTGGGCGGCCAGGTTATCGTCAAAGCGATGAGCGTGCTGGTATTCCCGTTCGTGCTCACCCTGATGGGTCTGGCGTTCTACCTGATCCCGCACTGGAACGGTGCCATCATCACTGAAGCTCCGGCCCTGTCCGACGCCTTCAACGGTGACTTTATCAAGACCCTGTGGCTGGCTATCCCGGTAATGGTGTTCTCCTTCAACCACTCCCCGATCATCTCCTCCTTCGCGGTGGACAACAAAGGTCGTTACGGTGAAGGTGCCGAGAAGAAGTGCAGCAACATCCTGCTGGGCGCCCACGTCATGATGGTGATGACCGTTATGTTCTTCGTATTCAGCTGCGTACTGAGCCTCTCCCCGGCTGACCTGGCTGCTGCCAAAGAACAGAACATCTCCATCCTGTCCTACCTGGCCAACCACTTCGATAACCCGGTTATCGGTACTGTGGCTCCGCTGATCGCCATGGTTGCCATCAGCAAATCCTTCCTGGGTCACTACCTGGGTGCGCAAGAAGGCATGAACGGCCTGATGGCCAAGGCGCTGCGCGAGAAGGGCAAGAACGTTGACACCAAGCAACTGAACAAAGTCACTGCCGTGTTCATGATCCTGACCACCTGGGCCATCGCTACCATCAACCCGAGCATCCTCGGCATGATTGAAGACCTGGGCGGCCCGATCATCGCAATGCTGCTGTTCCTGATGCCGATGTACGCCATCACCAAGGTTCCGGCCATGCGCAAATACGCTGGCAACATCAGCAACGGCTTCGTGACCATCATCGGCCTGATCGCCATGTCCGGTATCATCTACAAGCTGATTGCCTGATAACTCCGGTTACCAAGTTGAATGAAGAAGCCGCCTCGCAAGAGGCGGCTTTTTTTATGGGTGTTTGGGGCGCTAAGCGGATGCGGTATCGCTACTTCATCAGCTTCTTCACCTCATCGCTGGCCAGCGCCTTGTTGAATTTGTCCCGCGCCTCTTTCCCCTTGGCAGAGTTGGTAAAACAGACGTGGAGGGACTTGTCCTCGAGGATCTTGCCGTTGAAGCCGAGGTTGGCGGCAACGTCCTTGAGTTGGGGATCGCTCTCCAGCAGATAGGTCATCACATTCTGGTCGATGACCGCCAGATCGAGCCGACCGTTGCCGAGCTTGAGCAGGTTCTGGCTGTCCGAGCTGGTGGCGTCAGCCGAGAGCACCTTGCTGGCCACTTTTTCGTCGAACTCGGTGGTATTCACATAGCCGGTGACGACACCAATTTTCTTGCCCTTGAGGTCATCAAGGCTCTGCCAGGTGACCGGCTGATCGGCTCGCTGGGCAAACCCGAGAGGGCCGTTACCTATGGGGTCGGAGAAGAGGCAGCTGCTCTTGGGGTCGAGATACTCGGGGAAGTAGCCCAGTACCTCGGGGTTGTTGGTTGCCTCGTCCACGGCCCGTTGCCAGGGATAGAACTTGATGGTCAGCGGGTCGCCAGCCAGGGCAAAGGCTGCGGTCACCACCTGACTGCTCTTGCCCTGTTCAGGGAGGCTGGCGCTGGTGTAAGGGGGCCATTCAAGGCTGGTCAACACCGCCGCCTGAGCGGCCGACATGCCGAACAAGGGAAGAGTGGCCAGGGCGAGGTGCTTCCATTTCAGGCTCATAGAGATAACTCCTTGTGGTCAAACACCCCTTAAAGATAGCCCCCGGTGTCGATTGCGGATGCCGGCCATGGCTGACCGGCATCCGTGCCAGCTATTTATTGTCGATATTCTCCGACTGCCAGAGGGCATAGCCCTTGCCGGAGGCCGTGGTGGGCAGATCAATCTGCATCAGGTCGTTGCCGATGACAAAGGGGCCCGAGTAGCGGGCGCGCAGATCCTGCGCCAGATCTTTGACCATGATCTTGCCGTTGAGGCCGATATGGCTGAACACGGTCAGCGCCGGTTGGGCTTCGTTCATTACCCGGGCCGCCTGCTCAGGGGAGGCGAGGTGACCGGCGATCGCCTTGTAGCCGGGGTTGGCCTTCATCTGCTCGGCAGAGGTCATGGAGACGCAGTGCACCAGCAGGTCGGCCCCTTTGGCCTGCTTCACCACTTCGGGGCTGTAGCGGGTATCGCCGGAGAGCACCACGCTGTGGCCGTGGTAGTCGATGCGATAGCCGAATGACGGCTTGATGTTGACCCCGTGGTCGTTGTCAAAGGCGGTTACCTTGACCCCGTCATGGTTGTAGACCACCCCGGCGGTGACCTCGTGGCTGTTGATCTCCACCCCGTCCAGCGGCGTTCCCTCATCCTTGACCCGGGTGGCGATGTCGGTGGCGTAGGCCTGCTGCAAGCCACGGGCGAGAGCTGTGGTGCCTTTGGGGCCGTAGAGTTCCATCGGCGCGTGGCGCTGGCCATAGGCCGGTTGCAGCCAGCCGGTCAGCCAGAGATCCGCCAGCCCGTTGGTGTGGTCGGAGTGAAAGTGGGTGAGGAAGAAGGCGTTGACCCGGCCGATGGGGATATGCAGCTGCCACAGGCGAGTGGCGGAGTTGCGGCCAAAATCGAACACCAGCTTCTGGTTGCCCGCTTCGACCAGGGTGCTGTAACCGCCCCGGCTGATCTGGGGCACCGGAGTGCCGGTGCCGAGCAGGCTGACCCGAAAGATATCGGGCCGGGCCTGAGTTGCTGAGGCAGGGGCATGATCGTGGTTGCTGATAAAGCTGCTCTCGGCGGCCTGACTGGCGCCGCTGGCCAGCAGACCGACCAGCAGGGCGGCCAGATAGGTGCTTTTCATGGGAATTTATCCTGTGGGGGAGGGATGGCATCACTGTATTGGCAACTAAAAGTTGAATAAATTGGCTAAAATCCATTTCTTACTAAACTTTTGGTTGTGAATAGAGCCCTCGTCGCGGGCCAAACGGCCTTGAAACGGGCAAAAAGGAGGGGTTGTGGACCGATTGACCAGCATGCGTATCTTCACCCGGGTGGTGGATCTCGGCTCCTACAGCGCGGTGGCGAGCGAAGAGGGGGTCAGCGCCCAGATGGTGGGCAAGCATGTGCTGGGACTGGAGCAGTGGCTGGGGGGCAAGCTGTTTTACAAGACCACCCGCCAGCAGACTCTCACCGAGCTGGGCCAGCTTTTTCTCGCTCGCTGTCAGCGGGTACTGGAGGAGATGGCATTGACCGAGTCGCTCACCCAGAATCTGCTGGCCGAGCCGGCCGGACGGCTGCGCATCGCCGCCCCCCTCAGCTTTGGCCACCACCGGCTGGTGCCGCTGCTGCCTGCTTTTCTCGACCGTTACCCCAAGCTGGATCTGGATCTGCAGCTCACCCCCCGCTGGGTCGATCTGGTGGAGGAGGGGTTCGATGCCGCCATCCGCACCCTGCGTCCGCAGGATGAGGCGCTGATTGCCCGTCCGCTGCTGACCCAGCACTACCGGCTCTGCGCTGCTCCCGACTACCTCAATCGCCACGGCGTGCCCCGTCATCCGGCCGATCTAGTTCGCCACCAGTGTCTGCACGGCAACTGGGGGGAGCACGAGCGCTGGCAATTTGTTAGCCAGGATGGCCAGAGCGAGGAGGTGCGGGTCGCCTCGCGCCTGCGCATCAATCACTGGCCAGCCTTGTTGACGGCTGCGCTCTCGGGGGCTGGCATCACCTTGCAGCCCGCCGAACAGGTGCGTGAGCATATCGCTGCGGGGCGTTTGCTGCCGCTGCTTGGTCGCTATCAGAGCCCGGCCAAGACCCTCTACTTCATCTATCCGGCGGCGCGGCGGCAGGTGCTCAAAATCACCCTGCTGGGGGATTTTCTGGCCGAATCCCTGCAAGCTGAGTCCGAGCCTGAATAAAAGGCTGCATATTCTCGCTGCCGTGCTTAACAAAGGGGCGGGGCAGGCCTAACATGGCGGGATGTTTTTTTAGTCAGGACAAAAGGATATGTCTGGGTTGAAAAAGGATCTCGGGCTCTGGCAGGGGATGGGGCTGCTCACCACCTCGCTGCTCGGCACCGGGATCTTCGTGGTGCCGGCGACCGCTGCCTCGCTGGCGGGCGGGGCATCGCTGTGGGCCTGGTTACTGCTGATTCCGCTGGTGCTGCCCATCGCCTTTACCTTCGCCCGCCTCGGGCGCCGCTATCCCCATGCGGGCGGTGCGCCGCACCTGATTGGTCTCGCCTTTGGCAATGGCGCCGAGCGTTTCTCTGCCTTTCTCTTTCTGGCGGTGCTGCCGGTGGGGCTGCCCGCCGCCCTGATGATCGCTGCCGGTTTCTGGCACGCCCTGCTCGAGATGGGGGAGTGGGCCCTCTGGGGTATCCAGCTGCTGACCCTGCTCGGGGTCTTTCTGCTGGGGCTGCGTGGGGCGCGATCTTCCGGCAACCTGCAACTGCTGATTGCGCTCGCCATTTTGGGGCTCACCCTGCTTATCTGGTTCAAGGGGGAGGTGAGCTGGCGCGATGCAGCGCGACCGCTGCCGAGCGCGGACGAGTGGCCCCCTATGGCCACCGCGCTGGCGGTGATGTTCTGGTGTTTCGTCGGGCTGGAAGCCTTTGCCCACATGGGGGAGGAGTTCAAGCGGCCGGAGCGGGACTACCCCATCGCCCTGCTTGGCGGTGTGCTGCTGGCGGGGCTTATCTACTGGATCCACTCGCTGGTGGTGCTCAAATATGGCTTCTACGGCGATGAGGCGAAAAACGCCACCGCTATCCCCTCCCTGCTGGCGCTGCTGTTCGGCCCCACCGCCAAGTGGCTGGTGGCAGTGCTCGGTTACCTCTCCTGTTTTGCCAGCATCAACATCTACATTCAGGGCTTTGCCCGGCTGATCTGGAGCATGGCGCGGGAAGGCAAACTGCCCCCCTCGCTGGCCGTGCTCACCGCGCGCGGCGCGCCGCTGCGGGCGCTCGGTCTGGTGCTCGCCATCTGTCTGATCTGTATCACCCTGATCATCTGGCTGCGACTGCCCCTTGATGAGCTGATCCGCTACGCCAACGGCAACTTCGTGCTGGTCTACCTGCTCTGCATGGCGGCGGGCTGGCGTCTGCTCGGCGGGGTGGGTAAGGGGCTGGCGGGGATAAGCGTGCTGCTCTGCGCTCTGGTGCTGGTGGCGCTCGCCACTCAGGTCCTCTATGCGGTGGTGCTCAGTCTTGGCTACGGCAGCTTCTCGTTGTGGCGGCGTCATCTGCGCCGCAGTCGTCAGCAGGATGCGCTCCCGCTGGCGAAGTAACGTCTCCCCGATAGTCGAAGAAATGAGAAAGCCCTGATGTTCAGGGCTTTTTGATTCCGGTATATGTGATGTTCATATGAATACTAGTTGGCACGCTATTTGCCGAAAAGTGCGGTGTCGGATCAACTCAACGGCGATTTATAGCCAAAAAAAGTGGGATCCAGCTCCCGTTTTGCTTAAAGTGATCCCTTCCGATCCCGGTGGTCGGAATGCCCGCAAGGATGCCCTTCAGACGTAAACAGGATGGCCTGGCCAGACTGACTCTCAGAGATGTGATTGCTTCGGTTCTCTTTTTATCTGTCACCTGTGGTGATAGCGCCTTGTTCCGTTCAGTCAGCCCGGGTTTTGCGTCTCTCTCATCGTGCATTGTCACCATCTGCAGCGAGTGAATCATGAGCGAATCGGTTTTTGAGATCCACGACTGGACCCTGAGCGTTGACGACAACATGTTGTGTCGCCCCGACCGTGAGGTCTACCTCGAACCCAGACTGGTCAATCTGTTGCGGTTTCTGGCCCACAATGCCGGCACCGTGTTTGGCCGCGATGCCCTGATCAACGAGGTGTGGGATGGCGCCGAGGTGACCGATCAGGTAGTGACCCAGTCCATCTTCGAACTGCGCAAGATCCTCAAAGATGGTCGCACCGATGCGACCGACTATATCGTCACCGTACCCAAGCGCGGCTACAAGCTGGTGGCACCGGTGCGGCCGTTGCAGGTGGTTTCCGCGGTGATGGCGGACGAGCAGCCCGCGCCCGCGGTCAATACCGCTCTCTCCGACAACCCGACGCTCTCCGATCTGAGCCCGCCCGTGGCTGAGCAGGATGATGATGCACAGCCCAATGTCGCCCCTTTTCCCGCCGGGCCCCTGACCCGCGCCATCTCCACCCATGCCAAGGATGCTCGCAGCCGCTGGAAGATGGTGAGTTTCGATATCTTCGTTGCCATCGTGCTGATCGTCATTGTCAGCATGCTCAGCTACCAGCACACCAGCCCCCAGGTACACGCCATGCTGGATCCCAATCTGCTGGTGTTCCGCTTCCACTCCGGCATGGATGACAACAACGAGAACGTGCGCCTCGCCGATGGCATTACCCGCGCCCTGATGGGGGAAGTGGCCGTGGCTACGCCGCTGCGGGTGCAGTACGGCGCCACCACTCTGATGGGGGGCATCATGCCCGGCAAGGAGCTGAGTGTGCGGGTCACCCGCCAGCCGCGCGGCACCTATCTCGATCTGGAGTATCGCAATATCAACACTAACCGGGTGCTGTTCAGCCATCAGTACCAGCTCAGTCGCCACAGTGTGCACGGCGTGTTGCAGGCCAGCAGTCAGGATCTGCTGCGCGCCCTCGACCAACCCGATGCCGAGCCGGGGATGGGCTGGCCGACCGATGATGCCTCCCTGATGGCGATGATGGAGGCGCAGTACTACATCAACAGCCGGGATCCGGTCGCCCTCAAGCGCGGCATCGATCTGCTGGAGCAGGCGCTGATTGCCCATCCGGATCAGCCGCTGCTGCTGGCGGAGCGCTATCTGGCTGGCGAGGCGCTGGCCACCCTGGCGGGCAAATCCGAGAGCGAGCGACTGCAGGGGATTGGCACCCATCTCGCCAGCGTGGTGCAAAACAGCGGCGCCCTGCCAGCCCGGGTGTGGGAGGCGTTGACCCTGCAGGCGATCCTCAACGGCCAGCAACAGCAGGCCAACTATCTGCTGGAGAAGGCGGCGAGTCGCGGCCGCTCGGTGCTCTATTACATACTGCAGGGCAAGCTGGCGGAGCTGGATGGTCGCCCCGAGGCGGCGGGGGATGCCTACAGTCAGGCCTTCCTGATGGAGGCGACCGAGCAGACCTATCTGCTCTGCCAGCAGCTCGGTTTCTACAGCAATATGGAGAGCCTCACCCCGGCTCTGTTCAATGCGCTGGGTCAGAGCAAGGTGAAGCTCTTCTAACACCGCAGTGTTGGTTTTCCCCCGGTCGGCGCGGTTGCCGACCCCATCCACAGGCTGCCTTCGGGCGGCCTGTGCGGTTTCTGCTTGTTTCAATCCTGCTTGTTTGCCACCGGGGATAGTCGCTCTGGTGCGGCCCGATTTATCCCCCCGCAGATCCCCCGCTATCCCCCTTTGCCTTTGCCTTTGTCTTGCTCGCGGCATTCGCTGCACTCGCGTTTGTTCGGCTTCACGCCGCGCACGCAGCTTGTGACATCTGCTCATTGTCGGTTGCGGGATAAGCTGTCTGTCTCGACCCATTTCTCATTGCTTACCGGTTATCGCCGTTGCGCTTTACCTCTGAGTTTGGATTGTGATGAGCCGAGCTGAGGGGCGAACAGGAGGTGAGTGGCCACTCAGGGTGATGGTCAGCTGGGCGTTCGGATGGTTACAAGGGGAGGGGGCGCAATGGGCGCTGCTTTATCCCGGGTTTATCTGACCAAAAATATCAAGACGGCGAGATAAGGGGGTTATCAAGGGGCAAAAACGGGTTGGCCGGATATCAAGGTTTTATCAAGAAGGCTGTGTGATGTGATGTCAATTTACTGTTTTTAAATGGTTTTTATCAAAAATAATGAGGCAGCGAAAAAAGTTGGCTCATATTTTTATCCGTTAGCTGGTCTTTATGTTTTCCGGGGATGAGAGGCCTAGTCTGTGCCCATTCTTTGGCGGGGCGTTCCGCCAAATGTGTATGTGACGACCCGACCTTTTATAGAACCGGAGATCTTATGTCCCTCGATACGAGCAAGAAGATTGGCCTTATCGCCTGTACAGGTGTGGTGGCCGGCAACATGATGGGGAGTGGTATTGCGCTGCTGCCTTCGGCACTGGCCACCATCGGCTCCATCTCTGTCTTTAGCTGGGCAATCTGTCTGGTAGGCGCCATGGGCCTCGCCTTCGTCTTCGCCCGCCTGGCTACCAAGAACCCGCAAGAGGGTGGCCCCATTGCTTACGCTGGCGAGATCTCTCCGGTGTTCGGTTTCCAGACCGGTGTGCTTTATTACCACGCCAACTGGATCGGTAACCTGGCTATCGCCATTACCGGCGTCTCCTACCTCTCGGTCTTCTTCCCCATTCTCAATAGCCCAATTCCGGCCGCCGCAGCCACCATCGCTGCCGTCTGGATCTTCACCTTCGTCAACCTGCTTGGCGGTAGCTGGGTGAGCCGACTCTGTACCCTGGGTCTGGTGCTGATCCTGCTGCCGGTTGTCGGTACTGCAGTGATGGGTTGGGGTCATTTTGATGCCACTGTCTACAGCCAGAACTGGAACACCACCAGCGGTAGCGACCTGCATGCTGTCATCAGCGCCGTGCTGATCTGCCTCTGGTCCTTCGTCGGTGTTGAATCTGCCGCCGTCTCTTCCGGCATGGTGAAGAACCCCAAGCGCACCGTACCGCTCGCTACCATGCTGGGTACCGGTATCGCCGGTGTTATCTACATCCTCTCTACCCAGGTGATCAGCGGCATGTTCCCAGCCGGTGAAGTGGCAGCCTCCGGCGCCCCGTTTGCCATGGCCTCTTCCGCCATCTTCGGTAGCTGGTCTGCGCCGTTTGTCTCTGCCTTCACCGCCCTGGCCTGCTTCACCTCGCTGGGCTCCTGGATGATGCTGGTGGGCGAGGCGGGCAAGCGTGCCGCCAACGACGGCAACTTCCCGAAAATCTACGGCGAAGTGGACAAGAACGGTGTGGCCAAGAAGGGGCTGATCCTGGGCTCCCTGAAGATGACTGCCCTGATGATTGGCCTGACCGCCTTCACCTCCCAGTCTGCCCACGCTGCCGACCTCTTCAACGTGCTGACCACAGATGCGGTGCTGCTGACTATGCTGCCCTACTTCTACTCCAGCATTAACCTGATCCGCTTCGAGGGCATGACCTCCCGCAGCATCGGCGCGATGATCTTCTCCGGTGTGGCCTGTGTCTTCTGTCTGGTGGCCCTGATGGGTGCCAAGGGTTCCAACCTCACCGCTACCTTCGTGGTGTCGCTCATCATCCTGATGTTCTACGCCAAAAAACTGGGTCTGCGTCAGCACGATGCCCTGCTGAACGAACAACCCAGCAACTGATTTCCCCTTTTATCTTCCGAGCGCTCTTCACTCACCATCCCTGATGGAGAGCGCCCCTTTACGTGTGGAGCATTACGATGAATATCATTGCCATCCTCAACCACCTCGGCGTTTTCTTTAAAGAAGAACCTATTCGCCAGCTGCAAGCCTCCCTCGAGCGCAAGGGTTTCGAGGTTGTTTATCCGGTCGACGTCGCCGACCTGCTGAAACTGATCGAGAAGAACCCCCGCGTTTGCGGCGCCATCTTCGACTGGGACAAATACTCTCTGGGCCTGTGCAAGGAGATCCATGATCGCAACGAGAAGCTGCCGATCTTCGCCTTCGCCAACGACCAGTCCACTCTGGATATTCACCTGACCGACCTGCGTCTGAACGTACACTTCTTCGAGTACCGTCTCGGCATGGCTGACGACATCGCCCTCAAGATGGGTCAGGCCACTCAGGAGTATCAGGACGCTATCCTGCCGCCGTTCACCAAGGCACTGTTCAAGTACGTGGAAGAGGGTAAATACACCTTCTGTACCCCGGGTCACATGGGCGGTACCGCCTTCCAGATGAGCCCGGCCGGCAGCATCTTCTATGACTTCTATGGCCCGAACGCGTTCAAGGCTGACGTCTCCATCTCCATGCCGGAGCTGGGCTCCCTGCTGGATCACTCAGGTCCGCACAAGGAAGCCGAAGAGTACATCGCCCGTACTTTCAACGCCGATCGCTCCTATATCGTTACCAACGGCACCTCCACTGCCAACAAGATCGTCGGCATGTACTCCGCGCCGGCCGGCAGCACAGTGCTGGTTGACCGTAACTGCCACAAGTCGCTCACTCACCTGATGATGATGAACGACGTGACGCCGATCTACTTCCGTCCGACCCGCAACGCCTACGGCATTCTGGGTGGTATCCCGCAGAGCGAATTCAGCCGCGACACCATCGCAGCCAAGGTTGCCGCGACACCGGGTGCCCAGGCTCCCCGTTACGCCGTCGTCACCAACTCCACCTATGATGGCCTGCTCTACAACACCGGCTTCATCAAGGAGAGTCTGGATACCCCTTACATCCACTTCGACAGTGCCTGGGTGCCTTACACCAACTTCAGCCCGATCTATGAAGGCAAGTGCGGCATGAGCGGTGAAGCGATGCCGGGCAAGGTGTTCTACGAAACCCAGTCCACCCACAAGCTGCTGGCGGCCTTCTCCCAGGCCTCGATGATCCACATCAAGGGTGACGTGGAGGAAGAGACCTTCAACGAAGCCTTCATGATGCACACCTCCACCTCGCCGCAGTACGGCATCGTGGCATCTACCGAGATCTCTGCCGCCATGATGCGTGGCAACACCGGCAAGCGTCTGATCAAGGACTCCATCGATCGCGCCATCTCCTTCCGCAAAGAGATCAAGCGTCTGCGTGATCAGAGCGAAGGCTGGTTCTTCGACGTATGGCAGCCGGACAACATCGACACCGTCGAGTGCTGGAAGCTGGATCCGAAAGATGACTGGCACGGCTTCAAGGACATCGATGACAACCACATGTACCTGGATCCGATCAAGGTCACTCTGCTGACTCCGGGTATGGGCCGTGACGGCCAGCTGCTGGAGAAGGGCATCCCTGCCTCTCTGGTCTCCAAGTTCCTGGACGAGCGCGGCATCGTGGTCGAGAAGACCGGCCCCTACAACATGCTGTTCCTCTTCTCCATCGGTATCGATCAGTCCAAGGCGATGCAGCTGCTGCGTGCCCTGACCGAGTTCAAGCGTGGCTACGACCTGAACCTGACCATCAAGAGCATCCTGCCGAGCCTCTATCGTGAAGACCCGAGCTTCTACGAAGGGATGCGTATCCAGGAGCTGGCGCAGAGCATCCACGATCTGACCTGCAAATACCGTCTGCCGGAGCTGATGTTCAAGGCGTTCGACGTGCTGCCGGAGATGAAGATGACCCCGCATGCTGCATGGCAGCAAGAGCTGGCGGGCAATCTGGAAGAGGTGCCGTTGCGTGACATGGTTGACCGCATCAGCGCCAACATGATCCTGCCGTACCCGCCGGGAGTTCCGTTGGTACTGCCGGGCGAGATGGTGACCCAGGATTCTCTGCCGGTGCTCGAGTTCCTCGAGATGCTGTGCGAGATCGGTGCCCACTACCCGGGTTTCGAGACCGACATCCACGGCCTCTATCGTCAGGCCGATGGCAGCTACACCGTCAAGGTGCTGCGTTAATCGACAGTGACAACAGTCGAAAGTGACAACAACGGGCCGCAAGGCCCGTTTTTCCCTCCGGAATTCCTGTTCTTATTGCGTGAGTCGCCAACCATGAAGCGAGTGCTCTCCATTCAATCCCACGTAGTCTTTGGCTGTGCCGGCAACAGCGCCGCCGTTTTTCCCATGCGTCGCCTCGGGATCGAGGTGTGGCCGATGAACACGGTGCAGTTTTCCAACCACACCCAATACCGCGAAGGCTGGCAGGGGATGGTGATGCCCGGCGGCCATATCCGTCAGCTGGTAAACGGCCTGGCGGAGATCGGCGTGCTGGCCGAGTGCGATGCGCTGCTGAGCGGCTACCTCGGTTCGGCCGAACAGGGGGAGGAGATCCTGGCGGCGGTGGCCCGGCTCAAGGCGCTCAATCCGGCCGCCCTCTATTTTTGTGACCCCGTGATGGGTCATCCCGACAAGGGGTGCATAGTGGCACCCGGCGTCGCCGATTTTCTGAAACACCGGGCACTGGCCTGCGCCGATATGCTGGCCCCCAATCTGCTGGAGCTGGAACAGCTCACCGGCCGCGATATCCGCAATGTGCCGGAGGCCATCGAGGCGTGCCAGCAGCTGCGCGCGCAAGGGGTCAAGCTGGTGATGGTCAAGCATCTGGGCAAGGCTGGCTTTGCCATGGACCGCTTCGAAATGCTGCTGGTGTGCGAGGAGGGGACTTTTCACCTCTCCCGCCCGCTCTACCCTTTTGCTCGCCACCCCATCGGGGTGGGGGATCTGCTGATCGCCACCATGCTGGCCAATCTGCTGGCCGGTTGTACCCCGGTAGCGGCGTTCGAACTTACCAACGCCAGCGTGGATGCGGTGCTGGCTCGTACCTGGCTGGCGGGGGCCTACGAGCTGCAACTGGTGGCGGCCCAGCACGAGATGGCGCTGCCGCAGGTCTCCATTCGGGCGACCCGCCTCTAGGCTATTTACGTCAACAGCAGAAACAACAAAGCCCTGTTCATCAGGGCTTTTTATATTTCAGATTCGGGGAGATGGCTTAGTCTTGCGGGCTTTTGAGCGCCTTGACCACATCCTCTTTGGGCTCCAGCTCCTTGACCTGATTGAAGATCTCCAGCTCCCCTTGCGGGCTGACGGTGTAGGCATCGGCATCCTGATAGCTGCCGCTGCCAGCGCTCTCGATGATGACCACCAGCTCGGGCTGTTTGTCGCCATTCAAATCGACCAGTTTCAGCTCCCGGATAAAGCCGTTGCGGGCCATCACCTTGCCATCCTGAAACTCATCCAGTGGAAATTGGGCGTTCTGACCCGAATAGAGCCGCACGTCATAGCTGCCGATGGAGGCGGGCTCACCGGCCCCCTGCGCTACCCGGATCACCTGCCCGGAGGGGAGGGTCAGCTGCTTGCTAAATCCCTCTTCGGCTTGTGCCGCCAGCGGCAGGGTCAGCAGCCCTGCCATCATCAATGCTCTGTTCATCTTGCAACCTCTTGCTGTCTCTTGAGTGCGGGCTCCCGGGGAGCCCGCCGTGATGTTGCTACCAGATCTTCACCCGCTTCTGGGGCGGCAGATAGAGCTTGTCCCCCGGCTGGATGTTGAATGCCTCGTAGAAGGCGGGAATGTTCGGCACCACACCGTTGACCCGGTACTCGGGCGGCGAGTGGGGGTCGGAGCGCAGCAGCATCTGCATCAGCTCGGGGCGATACATCCCCTTCCACACCTGCGCCCAGCCGAGGAAGAAGCGCTGTTCGCCGGTGAAGCCATCCAGCACCGGCGCCTCCTTGCCATCCAGTGACAGCTCATAGGCCTTGTGGGCGATGGTGAGACCACCCAGATCGCCGATGTTCTCCCCCAGGGTGAACTGGCCGTTGACGAACTGACCGTTGATGGGCTCGAAGCGGTTGTACTGGGCCACCAGCCGGCTGGTGCGGAAGCGGAACTCCTTGAGATCTTGCGGCGTCCACCAGTCGCGCATCATGCCGTCGCCGTCGGATTTGGCCCCCTGATCATCAAAACCGTGGCCCATCTCGTGACCAATGACCCCGCCGATGGCGCCGTAGTTGACCGCATCATCCGCCGTCATGTCGAAGAAGGGGGGCTGCAAAATGGCCGCCGGGAAGACGATCTCGTTGTTGCTCGGGTTGTAGTAGGCGTTCACCGTTTGCGGCGACATGTGCCACTCGTCCCGGTCGACCGGCTTGCCGAGGCGCGCCAGACTGTCTGCGTATTCAAAGGCTTGGGAGCGTTGCAGGTTGCCGACCAGATCATCCGGTTTGATGGTGATGGCGCTGTAATCCTTCCACTTGTCGGGGTAGCCGATCTTGGGGCGGAACTTGGCCAGCTTCTCGAGTGCCTGTGCCTTGGTCTCGGGCGACATCCAGTCGAGCTCCTTGATGCTCTGGCCGTAGGCGGTGCGCAGGTTCTCCACCAGCTGCTCCATCCGCTCCTTGGCCGCTGGCGGGAAGTAGCGGGCCACATAGAGCTGGCCGACCGCTTCACCCAGATGATCGTTCAGCACCCCGAGCGCCCGCTCCCAGCTGGCGCGCTGCTTGGGCGTGCCGCTCAATGTGGTGCCGTAGAAGGCGAAGTTGGCCCGGTCGGTCTCGCTGTCGAGATAGGGGGCGTAGTCGGTCAGCAGTTGCCACTTGAGGTAGGCCTGCCAATCGGCGATGGGGGTCTGGGCCATCACCTGATCCAGCGCGCTCAGATAGGTCGGCTGGCCGATGATGAGCTCCGGCTGGCCAGCAATGCCCGCGGCATTGAGATAAGCCTGCCAGTCGAGATGAGGGGCGAGCCGTGCCAGTTCACTGGCGGGGCGCTTGTTGTAGTTCTTCTCCCGATCCCGCAGCGCGACGTTGTCCCACTGGATGGTGGCGAGCCGGGTTTCGAGGGCCAGAATCCGCTTGGCCTTGCCGCTCGGGTCAGATTCCCCGAGGCGGCTCAGCATGGCGGCGATATGCTGCTGGTACTTCTGGCGCAGGGCCTGACTCTCGGGATCCTGCTTGAGGTAGTAGTCCCGATCCGGTAGCCCCAAGCCCCCTTGGTAGAGGTAGACCGCATAGCGGTCAGGGGACTTGGCATCGGCGTCGATCCAGATGCCGAACGGCGCGCCGCCGCCCATGCGGCCCGATTGGGCAAAGGCACGGGCCAGCGCGGCCTGATCACCGATCCGATCGATGTCGGCCAGCGCCGGTGCCAGCGGGGTAAGCCCCTTGGCGTCACGGCCTGCCTGATCCAGATAGCTGGCGTAGAGATCGCGGATCTGCTGGGTCGGCGTGCCGGTGGCGGCCTCCTGCTTGGCCAGCCCCTCGACCAGCACCCGCACATCGGCGAGGGATTTGTCCCGCAGCATGTAGAAGGCGCCATCGGCGGGTCGATCGTCGGGGATCTTGGCGGTGGCGAGCCACTTGCCATTGACGTAGCGGAAGAAGTCATCGCCGGGTTTGACCTGGGTGTCCATATTGGCCAGCGCCAGCCCGGAGTGTTTGGGGGAGTCTTGCGGTGCCTGACTGCAGCCAGCCAGCAGGGCCAGTCCAATCAGGCCGGCCAGTAAGCTTTTCTTATTGTTCATCTTGTTTGATTCCAATTCGGATTGTTTGCTTCCCTGCCCATCTTCCTTGCTCCAACCGGTTGTGCGACCGCCTTGCGGCCTGCCTGGTGGAGAGGGCGGGCGAGCCTCACTCTAGCAGCAGGGTTGCAGCTTGATAAGCCCGACTCTGCTAAGATCGGCCGGTCCGTTTTGGGGAAGCCTATGATTTCTGATCTTTATTCTCGCTTTTGTCTGACTATGCCAGCGCCGGAAGGTTCCACCGGTCTGCTGGTGGCCTTCAGTGGCGGCCTCGACTCCACCCTGCTGCTGGTGCTGGCGGCCCAGTATGCCCGCGAGCATGGCCTGCCAGTTCGCGCCCTGCACGTGCACCACGGCCTCAGTCCCCATGCCGATGAGTGGGTCGCTCATTGTGAAGCCGTGTGTCAGCAATTGGCGGTGGAGCTGCTGGTGGAGCGGGTAACACTGGCCCGTGGCAATGGCGAGAGTCTGGAGGCGCAGGCCCGCACAGCCCGTTACCAGCGGCTGACCGCCCGGATGCGGGAGGGGGAGTGGCTGCTCACCGCCCACCATCAGGACGATCAGCTGGAGACCCTGCTGCTGGCCCTCAAGCGCGGCGCCGGTCTGCGTGGACTGGCGGGGATCCTGCCAAGCCAGCCCTTTGCCGGCGGCCTGCTGCTACGGCCGCTGCTCGATATGAGTCGCGCCGAGCTGGCCGAGGCGGCGGCGAGCCTCCCCTTTGGCTGGGTGGAGGATGAGAGCAATCTGGACGTGAGTTATGACCGCAACTTTTTGCGCCAGACGCTTATCCCCCAGCTCAAGGCGCGCTGGCCCGCCATGGCCCAGACCGCGGCGCGCAGCATGGCCCTGTGCGCCGAGCAGGAGGCGCTGCTGGATGAGCTGGCCGAGAGCGACTGGCAGCTGGCGGGCGAGGGGGAGGCGCTCCATATCGGCCCGCTGCACGCCCTTTCACCCACCCGGCGCAACAACCTGCTGCGCTACTGGATCCGCCGTCAGGGGGGGGAGATGCCATCACGTGAACAGCTTGCCCGACTGTGGCAGGAGGTAGCGCTGGCGCGCGGCGATGCCAATCCCCGGCTCAACTGGGGGCGCCAGAGCTGCCGCCGTTTTCAGGAGCGGCTCTATCTGGTGAGCCCGGACTTGCAACCCTGCCATCAGGTATTGCCGCTGACAGTGGGTGAGCCGCTGACCCTGCCGGACGGGCTGGGTGAGCTGGTGGTACGCATGGCGGAGCACGGCGAGGGGCTGCTGCGTGCCCCCCGAGCGGACGAGCCGCTCTCGGTGCGTTTTCAGGTAGCGCCCGGGATCCCCCTCAAACCGGTGGGGCGAAGCGGCAGTCGGCGGATGAAGAAGCTGCTGCAAGAGTATGGTGTTCCCTCGTGGCAACGGGGACGCATTCCCATCCTCTACTATGGCGAGCAGGTGGCGGCGGTGGTGGGGCTCTTTGTCTGCGACGGTTTTATGGCACAGAGTGCCGGGCTGGTCTGTCACTGGCAGGGAAACGGTGCCGCCCCAATCCTGCCCGAGCAGGATCTTGCATGAGGTGATCTCGGTGTGAGGGAGGATTAGCCCCAAAAAAAGAAGCTCCGGTCACATGGCGCGCATGTGCCGGAGCAAAGAAGAGTTCGGGATTATTCGTTAGAGCTGGCCTTGCCTGCTTTTTTGCGGGCGTAGAGGTGGCTGTCGGCCGCCTCGTAGAGGCTCGGCACATCGACCCCGGATTGCCAGCTGGCGGCGCCAAGGCTGCATCCGACCGAGAAGGTGCTGAGCTCCTTGTTGGTCATCAACATATGCTGCAGTCGCAGCCAGACCGGGCGCCACGCCTCGGGTTCGGCCGGTTGCAGCAGCAGGGCAAATTCATCTCCCCCGAGCCGGAAAGCTTGATCCGTGCTGCGGATGCACCCCTTGAGCAGCTGGGCGAAGCGACTCAGCACCAGATCCCCCACCGGATGACCCCAGGTGTCATTGATCTGCTTGAAGCGATCGAGATCCAGCAGCACCAGCACCAGACCGTGGGGCTCTCGGCTGTGCTGCTCGATGGCGCGACCGATGGCCTCGTCAAAGTAGGAGCGGTTGCCAAGGCCGGTCAGGTGATCGAGCCGGACCAGCTGATCCAGTTTTTCCAGCCGCAGATAGAGGGGCAGCAGCAGGCAGAGCAGCTGATGGTATTGCATCAGTACCCGTTGCTGGCTGCCGCTCAGCGGATGTTCCAGCTCGTAGTGAAGCTGGCCGAGCAGCTGGCCATGCTGACCGCGCAGCTCGAACGGATAGTTGTGCAGGTTGAGGGTGGCCAGCGGCGGGTGCTGGATCAGCACATGGGGCTGGCCACAATCGAGGTAGAGACTGTGGATCCTGACAATTCTTGCCGCACGATCGGCAAAAGTTGTCAGCAGACCGCCGAGATCGCTCTGCCCCAACAACTGCTCGAGCAACTGGTTGCGTTCAACGCTGGGCAACGGCGTGAGCCGCTCCATCTGGCGAACCCACTGCTCGATGCCATGGCTAAAGCCATTAAGTGACGACGTATTTTCCATGGTCTTCCACCTGTAACACCTGACTACTGTCTCCTCCCTGCAATTGGCATGCCCAATATATCTTTCCTGCCCGCCAGATCGGCTGACTAAGCTTAAGTCGATAAAAGGAGAGGAAAATTTGTACACCGACCTGTTGATCCTGCTGTTCGCCGCCGTCCTGCTGGTGGCAACTTTCCGGCGCCTCGGCTTGCCGGTGATCCTCGCCTACCTGATTGCCGGCGTCTTGCTCGGCCCCCACGGGCTGGCGGTGATCACCGGCCAGTCGATCATGCAGACCATTGCAGAGCTCGGGATCGTCTTTCTGATGTTCTCGCTGGGGCTGGAGTTCTCCCTGCCGAAATTGCTGGCGATGCGGCGATTGGTGCTGGGGGTGGGGATGTTGCAGGTGCTGCTCACGTCACTGCTCTTCTTCGCCATCGGCTGGTGGTGGGGGCTGGGTCTGGCCCAGTCGCTGGTGGTGGCGGGGACGCTGGCGCTCTCCTCGACGGCGGTGGTGATCAAGCAGCTCGGCGAGCAGAAGCAGCTCCATACCCGCCGTGCCCAGCTGGGGGTGAGCGTGCTGCTGTTTCAGGATCTGGCGGTGGTGCCCCTGCTGGTGATGATCCCGATCCTCGCCCAGCCGGAAGTGCAGGGGAGCGCCCTTGCCGCCGAGATCGCCTGGGCCACCCTCAAGGGGCTGTTTGCCCTCTTCACTCTGCTGGCGGTGGGTAAGTGGTTGCTGCCGCTGCTGTTTCACGAGGTGGCGCGGGCCCGCTCCGACGAGCTTTTTGTGCTGAGTGCCCTGCTGGTGGCGCTGCTGGCTGCCTACATGACCCATTCGCTGGGGTTGTCGATGGCGCTGGGGGCGTTTCTGGCGGGGATGATGCTGGGGGAGTCCCACTACCGTCATCAGCTTGAGGTAGACATCAAGCCCTTTCGCGACGTGTTGATGGGGCTCTTCTTTATCACCATAGGCATGGCCATGGAGTGGGAGCTGGTGGCGCGGGCATGGTGGCAGGTACTGATCTGCGTGGTGTTGCTGGTGCTGTGCAAATCTCTTCTGGTGCTGCTGGCCGGGCGGCTGATGGGGGAGCGCAAGCGCGACAGCATGGCCGCCGGTATCATGCTCAGTCAGGTGGGGGAGTTCGGCTTCGTGCTGCTGGCGCTGGCGCTCCACCACGGCTTGCTGGATCAGCAACTGGTCTCCCTGCTGATCGGCATCGGCATCATCTCCATCGCCATGACCCCCTGGCTGGTGACCCAGGCCCATTCGCTGGCTCGCAGCCTCACCGATCCGGCGCTGCTGACTCGCTCCGAAGTCGCCCAGTCGGGCCTGAGCAAAAACCAGCACGTCATCATCGCCGGCTTTGGCCGGGCGGGGCAGACCTGTGCCCGCTTTCTCAAGCTCGAGGAGATCCCCTTTCTGGCCCTCGATCTTGACCCGGAGCGGGTGAGCGAGGCCAAGCTGGCGGGGGAGCAGGTGGCCTTCGGCGATGCCAGCCGCCGCGATATTCTGCTGGCCGCCGGGCTGCTGCGGGCGCGGCTGGTGATCATCACCTTCGATGATCGCAAGCGGGTGGAGGCGATGCTGGCACTGATCCGCGAATTGGCGGGGGATCTCAAGGTGCTGGTGCGTACCCGGGATGACAGTTTTCTGGAGCAGTACAAGCAGGCGGGGGCGTTTGAGGTGATCCCCGAATCCCAGGAGGGGGCCCTGATGCTGGTCTCCCACCTGCTGCTCAATTGCGATATCCCCATCGGTCGGGTGATCCGCCGGATGGAGCTGGAGCGCAGCAGTCAATATCGCTTTCTGCACGGCTTCTACTGGGGGGATCAAAGCGCCAGCAATCTGGAAGCGGATCAGCTGCTCGAACGCCTCCATCCGCTGTTGCTGCACGATCAGGCGTGGGCGGTAGGCCGTGAAGTGCGCGAGCTGCCGCTCGATGAGGTGCGGATCAAGGAGGTGCAGCGCGGGGATCAGAGTCTGGAACCCAGACCCGAGTTGGTGCTGGCGGCTGGCGATCGACTGATCCTGTTTGGCACCGTGGTGGCGATGGAGCAGGCGGAGCAGCGTTTGCTGGAGGGGCGCTGAGCCCCCTCGCACTCATCGGCCGCGTCCTTTACTCCCGCTCTTTTGGTAGCCCTTCGATATCGAGGAAGGCGACGACCCGCTCCCGCTCCCTCAGGGTGTCCTGATAGCCCAGCTTGATCAACTGCTGGCAGTAACCCGGATAGAACATCAAAAAGCTGGCCAGACTGCTGGTCTCATCCCCCTTCACGCCCAGCACCCGCAACAGCCGGCGCAACTTTAGCGGCAGTTTGCGCAGATAGGCCAGTGCGATGGTGTCGAGATCCTGACTCGGTTTCAGCACACAGGTCTCCACCCGCTTCAGCTTGAGGCGGTTGCGCTCCCGCTCTGGGATAAGATCCAGAGTCTGGTTGATGCGCCACAGCCGCTCCAGATCGGAGTTGAGGGTGTCAGTAAAGACCGTATCGAGCAGATGGCTGGCAATATTGGAGCTGGTGAGGTGGCCGTGGTGATGGGTCGGTGCTGAGTGCTCAGGCGGATCTAGGGCGATCAGAAGGATCCGTTCACCCCCCAGATGGATGGCGGGGCTGAGCGGGCTCAGCTGGTGGATGGATCCGTCGCCGTAGAACTTCTCGCCGATCCGGGTGGCCGGAAAGACGAAGGGGAGCGCCGAGGAGGCGAGCAGATGCTCAGATGTAAGCACTGTGCGCACCCCGCGCCGTCTGGCCCGCTCCCACGGATGGTGGTCGGCACGCCCCTGAAAGAAGGTGGTGGAGAGGCCGTCATCGTAATCCGACGCCGTGATGGCGAGCGCCTCCAGACTGCCGTAGAGGATGTTATCATCGATCCGATGATAGTCGATGAGCTGATCCAGCAGGCGGTGCAGCGGCGCGTTGTCAAAGAGGTGAAAGGCGTGGTTGGTGTGGGGGTTGATCAGCCCCGCCGACCCCTCGTACAACAACCGCCACAGCAGGCGCCCCGGGTGAAAATCGAAGATGTGGTGAGTCTCGAAGCGGCGCCAGACCCACTCCAGCTTGCGCACTCCCAGATGGAAGCAGGAGGCGTAGCAGGCCAGTGCAGTGACATTGATGGCCCCCGCCGAGGTGCCACAGAGGATGGGAAAAGGGATGCCGAGATTGCGCGGGTAGAGCTCCGCAATCGCCTTGAGGGCACCGACCTGATAGGCGGCGCGAGCACCGCCACCGGTGAGCAACAACGCTGTATTGGGTCTGGCCATATGCTGGCGCCTTATTGTGTACTGACAAGAATGTTCCCACTGACAAGTTAACTATAAGGCGCTGTATCAAATATAAAAACGGGCGCTCGCCCGTTTTTTCATGGCCCCATGTCAAAGGGCGCGGTGAGGATTTTCCGGCCGCGCCAGCTGATCGAAGGCGGCGAATACCGGGGCGCTGGCGAGGATGCGACCGTGGCCCAGACCCCGGGTGCTCACCAGCCGGGTATGACCATCCTGACTGGCCCGCAAGGAGTCGCTATGGGGGGCGAATCTGTCCTCCTCGTCATGCACGATCATTGCCGCACCGCTGCGACTGGCGAGGCGACCCAGCGGATCGACCGTGCTCAAGGGGTGCTGGTACTCTTGCTCAATTTCCTTGACCACCGCATCGAACAACCGGATGGAGTAGCCGGAGCGCGCCACCATGCCGTAGAGCTGGGGCACATAGTCGAGCACCGGCGAAATCAACAGCAGCGGCAGGGTATCGATACCCGGCTGACGGCTGGAGAGGGTGACGGCGCCTCCCATGCTGTGGGCGATGACCCCGTGCAGCGGGCCTGCTTCGCTGGCCAGCTTGGTCGCCAGCTCGTCGAAGGCGCGCACGAAACGGGGCAGGTGACCAGTGTTGCCCGCGCTCTGGCCGTGGGCCGGATGATCGTAGGCAATTGCGGTGAAACCCTGCGCGGCGATATGGCTCATCAGCGGATAGAACTGGCTGGCGCTGCCGGACCAGCCGTGCATCAGCAGCCACAGCGGCCCCTGACCGAGCCGATAGCTCATCAATACCCCTTCGCTGGTATGGACGGCCTGCTTCACCAGACCGGCTGGTTCGTGGCCACCGCGCTGGTTGCGCTGGGGGGTGAGCAGCAACTTGCTGGCGGTGCGCTTGGCATGGGTGGGGGCGAGTCTGTGGTGCAACCGGGTGCCGATCCCCAGCAGCCATTTGCTCGGGCTGAAGCGGCGGGTGTTGAAGTAGATCTTGCTGCTCATGGTCATCCTGTGGTTTTTATGTGCGAACGGTCGTGCTTTTTTGTCGGTTTTTAAAAAGTCGTGTTGAACGGATGCTAAAACATCAGCGCCAGCTGGCGAGCAGAGCATCCACTTCGGGCCAGAAGTGGCGAGCCGGATCCTGACACAGTTCGAGGTCGTTGAACACCTGATCCGCCAGATAGAGGCCATAGAGGCGATAAACGGCGCGCCAGGGATCCATCTCGCGTCGCCACTCGCCTGCGGCCTGACCCTGCACCACCTGACGGGCCAGATAGTCGAGCCAGAAGCGCACCAGTTGCCGGGCGGCTTGCTGCACCTGGCTCTTTTGCTCATGGCCATCCTGCACCGAGGTCCAGGCGTCGAGGAACATGCAGCGTCCGGCGAAGCAGTGGTTCCAAGCCTGCCAGGCACGCAGCAGGGCGATCAGCTTGTCGTGCTGGCTCTGGTGCTCCTGCTGGCGTACCGGCTGGATCACCCGCAGCCGGAACACCTCGGCGGCGTACTCCAGCACGGCGATCTGCAGATTGTCTCGGGATTGAAAGTGGGCAAACAGGCCGCTTTTCGACATCTCGCAGGCGCTGGCCAGCGAGCCGATGGTCAGGCTCTCCAGCCCTTGCTGGCTCGCCTGCTCAAAGGCTGTCTGCAAAATGTTGTCCCGGGTCAGGCGACCTTTGCTCATCACTCTCTCCTCGTTGGCGCTGGCAGCATAAAGTACGATCGTGCTAATTGTCGAGCAACAAATAGCCAGCATGGCTGGCTATGTCGTCTCGCGCGTGTCGCCGCGTTCGGGGCTCAGCTCTCCTTGATATCGAGCTGTTGCAGGGCGATAACCGCCTGAGTGCGGTTCTTGACGCCCAGTTTTCTGAAGATGGCGGTGATATGGGCCTTGATGGTGGCTTCAGAGACGTTGAGCTCCCAGGCGATCTGTTTGTTCAGGCTGCCATCGCGCAGCATGATCAGCACCTTGTACTGCTGGGGGGTGAGGCTGGCCAGCTTGCTGGCGAAATCGGGGCCATCTTCCGATTCGGGATGGAGCGAGATGCCTTCCGGCACCCAGTTATCCCCCCCGATCACCGTATTGAGGGCATTGACCAGCTCCTTCATCGGTACCGATTTGGGAATGAAGCCGAGCGCCCCGAGCCGCAATACCTGCTGGATGATGGCCGCATCTTCCGAGGCGGAGACCACCACTATGGGCAGGTCGGGATACTGGCCGCGCAGGTGGGCCAGCCCCTCGAAGCCATTGGCTCCCGGCATCTTGAGGTCGAGCAGCAACAGGTCGACCTCGGGGTGCTCGCCGAGCAGGCTGGTCAGGCTATCGATGGAGTCCGCTTCCAGCAATTGAGCGTCGTTGATGGCCATGTGCACCGCTTGGTAAAGGGCGCCCCGAAACAGGGGGTGGTCATCTGCGATGACGATGGTAAATTGGCTGTCCATATTTCGGTTAATGGCTCACATTGTTGCTAACTGATTGTTTTGAAAAATCAAACTAGCATCGCTCACCAAGAGGGTCAAACCCGCCGGTGCGCAAATGTGAAGCGAACATCGGATGTTTTGCCATCAGGGCAGATCGGCCGGTCGCAGGCAACTCATGCAGGAGGCAACAGATGGGATCCTTGGTATTGGCGGTGGGCACCGGCTCCACCTGGGCGATGCGGGCGGCACTGGTGCTCGCCATGAGCGGGCTGGCGTGGCAGGAGCAGGTGTTCGATCTGGAGGATGCCAAGTCGCTGGCGCGGCTCAAGCGGTTGGCACCGGCCGGTCTGGTGCCCTGGCTCGAACACGATGGCGTGCGGGTTCAAGACTCGCTGGCCATCGCTGAATATGTTCACGAGCTCTGTCCCGACCGCCAGCTCTATCCCGTTTCGCTGGCCGAGCGGGCACAGGCTCGCAGCCTCTGTGCCGAGTTGCACGCCGGATTTCGGCAGATCCGTTCTCTGCTCCCCTTCTTTCTTGGGGCGCCAACCCGTATCGATCCCCCGGTGGAGGCGGTCGGTGAGCTGGCCCGTTTGCAGGAGATCTGGTCGCAGGCGCGGGGCCCCTTCTACTTTGGCGAGGCGGGCATTGTCGATGCCTTCTATGCGGTGATGGCCTATCGGCTGGCCAGCTACGGCATCCTGTTACCCGGTCAGGCGGGAGTCTATCAGCAGGCGCTGCTCTCTTGGCCTCTGTGGCAGGAGACCCTGCTCAAGGCGCGGTTGCAGTGGCCGGTGGCGGCGCGCCAGTCACAGTGAGCCTTGGCAGATAGATAAACGAGAGAGGGGAGCCAGTGGCTCCCCTCTCTGTTGCTGGTATATATGGCCCAAGAGTTACTTCTGCCGACCGGCAAAGACCACCACCACCTTGTCATCCCCCTTCTCCCGCACAAAGGCGTAGGGGGCATTCGAGAGTTTCTGGTGGCTGCCTGCCGCAATGGCCGGATGGGCGGCGCGGAATTGGCCCAGTTGCTGCCAGTGCTTGACCAGCTCAGCCTTGTCTCCGCTAGCCAGATCCTGCCAGTTCATGTCCGAGCGCAGCGCCTGATCGAACACCCCGCCATCCTTGGCCAGCCCGCGGCCGGACTCGTCGCCGTAGTAGAGCTGGATGCCGCCTGGCAGCAGCATAAAGCTGTTGGCGACCCGGCGCTGTAGCGGCACATCCTGATAGTCGCCAAAGAACAGCTTGGTGTCGTGGGAGCTGATGTAGCTCAACACGTTGAACTCGGGATCCTGATTGATGCGGCTGGCGTAGCTGGCATAGGTGGGCTCGGCGCTGGCCATGCACTGGGCCTGGGGCAGGGCGAACTCGCGCTGATAGTCGAAGTTGATCAGGGAATCGAAACCGTTCTGATACCAGAAATCCTTGGCCACCCCGTGATCCCACACCTCGCCCACCATGTAGAAGGGCAGATCGTCGAGGGCCTTGCCCGGGTTGTTGGTCTTCCACTCCTTGAGTGCAGCAGTGCCCGCCTGCTTGAGCTTGGCCCACACCTCAGGCTCCAGATGCTTGACGGTGTCGGCGCGGAAGCCGTCGATGCCAAAGCGGCGCACCCAGTCGGTGTGCCAGGCGATCAGGTAGTCGCTCACTGTAGCGTTGGGCAGCGCCTTGGCGAGGGTGTCTTTTTTCGCGGCCAGCAACGGCGGCAGCCCTACCGGTTTGGTCGATTCGGTCAGAAAGTCCGGCAGCCCCGCCACCGAGCCGGTGACATCGTCGGTGCCGGGCTGCGGGTAGCCGGGCAGACCGGCGCGCACCCAGTCACCGCTCCACCACTTGTTCCACGCAGGTGATTGATAGTCGATGAACTGGTTGTAGCCATGCCAGTTGAGACCGCCGCTCGGGCGCCACTGGTTCCAGACGGTCGGCAGCTTGGCTGTGTTCTGGGTCAGTTCGGTGAGTCCCAAATCTTGCAGATCGGCGAGAGTGGCGTAACCGGCGTGGTTCATCACCACGTCGAGGATGATCCGCATGCCGCGCTTGTGGGCCTCGTCCACCAGGGTTTTCAGGCTCTCTTCATCGCCGTAGTTGGGGTCGATTTTGGTGAAGTCGAGCGCCCAGTAGCCGTGGTAGGCGTAGAAGGGGAAGTTGCCCTGCTCGCCACCGCCGATAAAGCCGTGCACCTGCTCCACCATGGGGGTGATCCAGATTGCGTTCATGCCGAGGCTCTTGATGTAGTCGAGCTTCTCGGTCAGCCCCTTGAAGTCACCGCCGTGCCAGGTGGCCACCTCGTCCTGACCATCTTTCTGGCGGCCGAAGCTGTGGTCGTTGGCGGGGTCACCATTGTGGAAGCGATCGGTCAGCAGAAAATAGACGCTCGCCTGATCCCAGCTGAACGGTGCTGGCTTGGCTGCCTTGACTGGCTCGAGCAGCAGCAGGCCTCCGCTCTCTTTGCTCGGGGCCAGGGTCAGTTTGCCCTGTTTGACCACCGCCTCCTGTTTTGAGTAGGCATCCCTCAGTCGGGTGCCGTCGGGCCAAGCCCCTTTCAGGGATACCGTGACCGGGCCGCCATCCCAGCTGATGCAGGGCTCTTCTGGTGGCTGGCGCTTGAACTCGCTCTTCTTGGTCGCCCGCAACACCTTGAGGCTGGGGGTATCCGGGTTGAAGGTGAACTGATACTCCCCGGCCAGCATCACCCGCAGGGTAAAGCTCTGATCCTTGCTGCATTTGTCCATGGGCTGTGCGGTGCCGAAGGGGAGCGGTCTGCTCTTGCTCGGGCCAAAGCTGGTGCCGCAACTGTTGTCTGCATCGCTGATACGGATCTGGTGGCTCCCCTTGGCAAGGGGATGGGTCAGCTCCACCGTGCCCTTGTCCAGCGCGATCGGGGCCGAGACCGGTTGACCATCCACATAGAGGCGAACCTCGGGGGCGGCCATCGCCTGTTGGGTGAACAGAGGGGCGGCCAGCAGTGCAAGCCAGAGGGGGGATAAGTTTTGAGCACGACGCATAAGCCATTCCTTGAGCAGGGCAGTTCGGACAAGGGCCCATTCTAGGAGCAGCAAAGCGCGCCTTGGATCGGCAAAACGCCGATTTGTGACTTCAGTTCAAATGGTTACGTTTTCAAGCCGAGGAAAGTGTGACGGAGAGGAGATGGGAGGCTCTGTCGATAAAAATAGCGGCCATAAAAAAATGCCGGTCAGGTGACCGGCATTTGGTGTATCAGGCATCGTCGTCACATCAGACGGTGAAGAACTTGAAGTTGACGAAGGCCACCGCGATGAAGGAGGCAACCATGCCGCTAATGCAGAGCACAGCAGGGCGGATGGCGGGCCAGCGATGGGTCAGCAGAATGATGGCCAGCAGGGTCGGGTAGAGCCCGAACATGTAGCGCGGCATGGCGTTGAGGCCGGTCATCAGCGGGATGGTGCAGCAGATGAACATCAGGGTCGCTTCGGCCCAGCGCTTCTGGCTGAACAGGTAACCGTTCAGGCACCAGCCGAAGATCACCATGATGGAGAGGTAAGCCTTGCGGCCGCCCAGTTCGAAACCGCTCAGCCACCAGTCCAGCGGGCTGTCCATGTAGCGACCCCAGGCCACCTGAATGTGCTTGAAGGCAAAGGCATCACCGGTCAGGTGATAGAGGTAGACCATGTAGGCAAACAGGCCAAACGGGATCATCCAGAGGGTGAACACCACCTTGAAGGCGCGCTCGGTGAAGCGGAAAAATTCCCGCCAGCCGTAGGCTTGCAGCGCCAGGATCAGTACCGGGAAGACCATCATCACCCCCAGGTTGCGGGTGGCGGAGATACAGACCCCCAGCACGGCCACCATCAGCCACTGCTCCCGATAGGCGAACAGGAACATCCCCAGCATCAGCGCCATAAAGGTCGACTCGGTATAACCGGAGACGAAGTAGGCGGAGAAGGGGGAGAAGGCGAGCAGCCAGACGCCGAAGCGGGCGGTATCGTCCCCCAGCTTGAGCTGACGCAACACCAGCAGCATCAGCGGCAGGCTGGCGAAGAAGGAGATATTGGTAACAATGATGAGGCCGATCAGGCTCTCGACATTGAACAGGTTGGAGATGGCACCGGAGACCATCGGATAGAGAGGCATAAAGGCCCAGTTGGCCGCATTGCCCTTGCTCAGCCAGCGCGGGTAGAGGTCGTAGCCGTTCTCGATGATGCGCTGGAACCAGACGCAGTCGAACTGGCAATAGGCCTGCAGCGGGCCGATGTCGGGGGAGCCATAGAGCTGGACACCGAAGTAGCCCATGCCATACAGCGCCACCCGGCTCAGCATGAAGGCGGCGATGATCATCAGCCAGTCACGACCGCTGATGCGCAGTGACGGGCGATAGGGGAGTGCAGCCCCGGTTAGCGGGACAGTATTGGTCATATCATTCATCAGGCAAAAACCCAGACGCGAGAGAGAACGTAAGTGAGGACAGTAACGGTCAGGGTGGCGATGACCACCGGCAGCAGACCAGAGAGCCCTGCAAACAGCAGGCCGCTCAGGATCAGGTTACGCACCGCCAGCGAGAAGAGGGCGACCAGCAGAAACTTGCTGGCGGCTCCCTGCTTCTGGAAGGTGATGTAGCGGTGACCAAAGAAGGAGAACCAGAACGCGATGGCAAAAGCCAGCGTGGTAACCAGGTGCTCCGAGATGGTGGGCCAGGTATGAAACAGTGCGATGGAGGTGCCAAGGTCGACGAGGGTAGCCCCCCCGCCGACAAAACCGAAACGTACCAGCCGCCAGAATTCCTCGCGGGAGATCATTGAGGCGCTTGCTCCTGCTGCTCTTGCGGGTTGCTGTCAGCGCTCTGTGGTTTGGCCGCATCTTGCTTGGCATACTGGCCATAGACCCCTTCAATGAGGTAGACCGGGCGCTGTTTCACTTCCACAAACATGCGGCCGATGTATTCGCCGATGATGCCGAGCGACAACAGCTGGATACCGCCGAGGAACAGCACTACGGACATCAGTGAGGCATAACCGGGTACGTCGATGCCGAAGAAGACCACCTGGGTCACGATCTTGAGGATGTAGAGGAAGGCGACGAAGGAGACGCCGACACCCACATAGCTCCAGACCCGCAGCGGCCAGCTGGAGAAGCTGAGCAGACCGTCGAGGGCGAAGTTCCACAGTTTCCAGTAGTTGAATTTGGTTTCACCGGCGTGACGGGCCGGGCGCTCGTAGGGGACGCCAACGGCACGGAAACCGGCCCAGGCAAACAGACCCTTCATGAAACGGTTGCGCTCTGGCAGCAGCTTGATCGCCTCGACCACGCGACGGTCGATCAGGCGGAAGTCACCTGCGTTCTCCGGCAGCTTGGTGCTGGTGGAGAGGGCGTTGAAGAAACGGTAGAAGCCACCGGCAGTCAGGCGCTTCATCGGGGTATCGGCGCTGCGATCGACGCGGATGCCGTAGACGGTGTCATAGTCACCGGTCTGCCACAGTTTGACGAACTCCAGGATCAGGGCAGGCGGGTCTTGCAGATCCACGTCCATCGGCACGATGGCATCCCCTTTGGCCTGATGCAGACCGGCGGTCAAGGCCGCTTCTTTACCGAAGTTGCGTGCCAGGTTGACCAGGGTTACGCGCGGATCGCGGGCGATGGCCTGCTCGACCACTTCACGGGTGCGGTCACGGCTGCCATCGTTGACGAATACAATTTCAAGCTGGTCTTTCAGCGGGGCCAGTTCGTTGTCTATCGCGTTGATGAAGGCATCGATGCTCTCTTCCTCGTTGTAAACGGGAACGACCAGAGAGAGTCGAAAATCTGGATGCGACATAAGAACGTCCTTATTTGGGATAGTTGTTTTTATAAAATGGTATTCGGGGCAAGGATCACTGGGCTACGGTCAAACGTACCGACTGCACATTGATGGGAGTAGGTGCCGAGAGCGCCAGAAAATTGGGGCGCTTGGGATCTGCCGTGAGCGAGTCGCCGGGCAGACTGAGGCGGATTTCGTTGATGCCCGCTTTGGCCAGTTTCACCGTGGTGGTGAAGTCGTGACCCAGCGCCACTTTCAACAGGGCTCCGGCTTCCGGGCTGTTGATGCGGGCCTGTACGGTAAGCTGATCCGGATTGGCCGCCTGCTTGGGCAGCACAAAGTAGAGACCGCCCTGACCGCTGAGCAGGGTACCTTCGTCGCTCGGCTTCTTGGCCCAGCCTTCGCTGGAGAGGAAACGGCTCGGCTTGGTCAGATTGAGCTCGTTACCCGGCTGATAGGTCATGCTGGAGTTGTGTTCCCAGAAGCGGGTTTTGCCTTCCAGATAATAGAGTTTGTAGGCCAGGCTCACGTTGGGGTGAGCAGCCAGATAGAGGGTGTAAATATAAAAACCGCTTAACGCCAGAATGGCAGTCAAAAAACCGAACTTTTTGTACGTCATATCACTCTCTATGCCTGACAGAATGGGTAGGCCGATGTCGCGCATATGCTAATCCAATTGCAAAAAAAGCATAGTGGATCACAAAAAAATATTTGGTCACATATTAACCCCTTTTTACCCCTGTTCCAAACGTTGCTGTTTCCCGGTTAAACAGGTCTGGCGGGGCGCAGGTTGCCAGTAGTGCTCCGGCAGGGCAATTGGCAAATAGAAGCGCTTTGCTGCGTCATTTTCTAGCGGATGCGATAGTCATCTGGCCTCTATCGCCATTTTGCAGGGGGCGATTTATGATGACTCACCTATTCGTCAAGGATGACATATGAAGTGGATCTCTTGCTGTCTGTTGCTTGGATTATGGGCGCCAATGGCATTGGCCAGGGCTTTGTGTCCCGAGCCTATTCAGGTCGGTTACGATAACTGGCCCCCTTACCATTATTACGAAGCCGATTCACCGCAAGAGGTGCGCGGTTATGCCGCCGAGGTGCTGACGGCTGTGCTCACTTCCATGCACTGCAAGGTCAACTATGTGGAGCTGCCCTGGAAGCGGGTACTGCACGAAATGGAGTATGGCGAAATAGATATGGCGATGGAGGCGAATATCAATGATGAGCGCGCCCGTTATGCCTGGTTTTCCGACTCCTACAACCCGGGGCGCACCTTGCTGTGGATCCGCAAGGGCAGCCATTACCCCGAGCAGGATCTGGCGAACTGGCTGGCCAGTGGTTACTCCCTCGGCGTTACCAAAGAGTACTTCTATGGTGAGGAAGTGATGTCGCTGCTCGCTCGCTATGCCAAACAGGTGAGTGCGGTGAGCGACCAGCAAAATTTTGAGAAGCTGGCCCGCGGCCGGATCGACGGTTTTCTCGGTGACATGCTGGCTACCCCCAGCGCCCTTAACAAGGAGGGGATGAGCGGTCTGTTCACCAGTCACCCCATGGTGGTATCTGAATCGCCGAGCTTCTTTATGTTGGGCAAGCGCAGCTTTTCGCCGCAGTTCTTGCAACAATTCAATCAGGCGTTGGCGCGGTTCAAGGAGACAGATGCGTATGACATTATCTGGCAGCGTTATGCCCCCGGGCGCTAGCAAAGTATTGGCCGTTCACGCATCATGAGCGGCCTGAGCATCGGGTCTGCTTGTCAGGCCTGACAGAGTGAACAAACCGTTTTGAGGTACCCATGGGGATGAAGTATTGGCTGGCCCTTGCCAATCTGGTGTGGCTGGGATGTTTGCCCGCTGGCGCGGTACATGCGACCGAAGCACAAGTCGTGGTGGCGGCCAGTGAAGCCGGACACGACTGGTATCAGGGCAGTCAGGCCGAACAGGCCCGTGTCGAGCTGGAGCAGCAGTTGCAAGAGGCTGTGCTAGCCCAGCTGCACCCCGATTTTTTCACGCTGTGGAAGCGTCTGCAGGCCACCCCTGCAGACAAGCGTGGTGCCATCTATGACGACATTTTTACCAAGCTGAGCCGTTTCCAGCACGCCTGGCGGGGGATGGATCTGGTCTCGCGCGAGCAGATGAAGACCCTCAAACTCGATTTGAACCGCCCTGTGGTAACCCAACCCAGCGATGATGACCTGCTCACCCAGGTGAAATCTCTGCGCCCCCAGGTGGCGGAATACGAGGCGGTGCGGGCCAAAGTGCACAAACTGCTGGCAATGCCGATGGCCAGCAAGTGGCCGACCCTCGATATGCCGACCCTGCGTGCCGGAGAGAGCTCCACCGAGCTCGGCCAAATCCGCGCGATGCTCAACGAGCTGGGCGACAGCGCCCCGAGCCATGGTGATCAGATTTACGATGGTGATACCGAGCAGGCCATCAAGCAGTTCCAGCGTCGTCACGGTCTCACCGCGGACGGCATTATCGGTCGTCAGACCCGCTCCTGGCTCAATACCGGCCCGCAAGTGCGCGCCAGCCTGCTGCTGCGCAACCTGTGGCGTCGTGATCTGGTGGATCAGCTCGCCGGTGGCCGCTACGTGTTGGTCAATATTCCCGACTACCGTCTGAGCGTGGTGGAGTCCGGCAACGAGGTATTCACCAGCCGGGTCATCGTCGGCAAGGAGCAGCGAGCCACGCCCATCCTCGCCAGCGAAATTCGCTCCATCGTGCTCAATCCCTCCTGGCATGTGCCGCGCTCCATCCTGAGCAAGGACATCCTGCCCAAGCTGGGTCGCGATCCCGCGTACCTGAGTCGCGAGCAGTTCGAGGTGATCGACAGCGAGGGCAATCCGGTCCAGTTCACCGAAGAGGGGTGGCATCAGGCGCTGGCCGCCGGTTTCCCCTATCGCCTGCGGCAAAAGCCGGGGGATCATAATGCTCTGGGGCGCTACAAGTTCTACCTGCCCAACAATGACGCCATCTATCTGCACTCCACCCCGCGCAAGGCGCTGTTCGAGCAGGGGGCGCGCGCCTTCAGTTCGGGCTGCATCCGGGTGGAGCATGCGGACGATCTGGCCGAGCTGTTGCTGGCGGACTCCCGCTATCAGCCGGACAAGGTGGCCAATATCCTCAAGGAGAGCCAGACCAAATGGTTGCCGCTCACCACGCCGATCCCGGTCTTTACCGTCTACTGGAGCAGCTGGATCGACGAAAATGGTCGCCAGCAACTGCGCAACGATATCTACGGATTTGATCGGGTCAGCTTCCAGAGCCGCCTGCTGTGATCCCTGCCACAGAGTGAAAAGCCCGGCCTGTGCCGGGCTTTTCTATGGGCGATTGAGGTTTGACAGGGCCCCCCGCCGGAGGGTAGTTTCAAGCGCCTGTATCACATTCAATCAGTGATCTTATTCAACTATTTTTCGCTTGAATCTGCGATGGACGAACCCCTTATGCTGGAACAAGAGATAAGTCGACGTCGCCTGTTGTTGGGAGCCGGTTGCCTGCTGGGCAGCTCGCTGATCACCTTCCCTGCACTGGCCAGCCGCAGTACCACCGGGCGTGAACTCAGTTTCTTCAATCTCAATACCGGCGAGCGGGTGCGCGCCAGCTATTGGGAGAATGGCCACTATCTGAGCGACGGGTTGGCCGAGCTCAACCACATCTTCCGCGATTACCGGCGAAATGAAGTGTTCAACATCGACAAGAAGCTGTTTGATCAGTTGTTTCTGTTGCAGCACAAGCTGGGCCGGCGCAGCGAAATCCAGCTGATCTCCGGCTATCGCGCCCCGGCGACCAATCGTCAGAAGCGCCACAAGAGCCGCGGCGTGGCCAAGCACAGCTACCACACCTTGGGGCAGGCGGTGGATGTGCGGATCCCCGGCGTACAGCTGGCCCATCTGCGCAAGGCGGCGCTCCAGCTCAAGGTGGGTGGGGTTGGTTACTATCCCCGTGATAACTTCGTTCACCTCGATACCGGCCCGGTGCGCAGCTGGTAAAGGGGTTGGCAAACTGCCAAGCTCTTCCCACCAGAGAGGAGATAGCGATGAAAAAGATAGTGATTGGCGGCCTGATCGCCCTGTTGTTGACCGGTTGCAGCAAGCTCAACCGTGAAAATTACGACCAGTTGAAGATGGGGATGAGTTACGCCGAGGCCAGCACCATTCTGGGCAAGGCGGAGCGTTGTGATGATGCCTTGGGCACTACCAGTTGCCTCTGGGGCGGGGAAGGGAAGAACATCAAGATCCGCTTTATCGCCGACAAGGCGACCTTCTTCAGCTCGGAAGGGATTAACTGAGTCGCAGACCGTCCATGAAAAAAGCGCCGCTCGGGCGCTTTTTTGTTGCTCGCAATCCAACCCGCCTCGCCAGAAGCTGGCGTACTCAGTGGGTCGCGTACTGGTAGTTGAAGGTGGGCAGACCCCACTTGAAGCGTACCGCCAGCAGCCGCAGCACAAAGCCGATCCCGATGGAACCGAACGCGGCCCAGTTGGTCGGCAAGCCCTGATCCAGCGCCAGACAGTAGAGGGCTGCGGTGATCAGCGAAATGGCTGCATAGAGCTCGCGACGAAATACCAGTGGAATCCGCTGGCAGAGCAGGTCCCGCAGCACACCGCCAAAGACCCCGGTCACTACCGCCATGATGCAGGCAATACCGGCGCCGTGGCCCATATCCAGCGCCCGGGCCGCACCGAAGATGGAGAAGACCACCAGTCCCAGGGCATCGAGGGCCATGAACAGCTTGCCGAGGTAGCGCATCAGGGGGGCGGAGACCACACCCGCCATCGCAGCTGCGGCAACCAGCAGCACGTATTCCGGATGTTCAATCCAGAGCAGCGGATAGTGGCCGAGCAGCACATCGCGAATGGTGCCACCACCGATGGCCGTCGCCGAGGCGATGATCACCACACCAAACAGATCCATCCGTCGCCGACCCGCGGCCAGCGCGCCGGTCATCCCTTCGGCCACCAGGCCAACCAAGAAGAGTGCATGTAACATGAGATATCCCAGGGAACGAGAAAGGCCAGAATCCTACCAACTCGTGTCATATGGGACAAGCTATCGAATGCATGCATTAATTTAATTCATGCTAAATGCGAAAAAGGCACCGTTTCGGGTGCCTTTTTCTAATCAATTTTCAAGGGTTAGCGCCCCAACTGCTCCTTACGGTAGTGATCGACCCACATGGCGGTGGCGCCACAGATAGCAACCGGCATCACGAAGAGGTTCACCACCGGAATGGCGGAGAAGAGGGTCACCAAAGCGCCGAAGCTGAGGCATTTGCCGCGGCGCTGCTTCAAGGCATCGCGCATGGTGATGAAGTCGATCTTGTGGTTGTCGAACGGATAATCCACATACTGGATCGCCATCATCCAGGCGCTGAACAGGAACCAGAGCACAGGCGCCAGGGTCTGGCCCACCACCGGGATCAGGAACAGGATCAGGCAGCCGATGGCCTTGGGCAGGTAATACTTCAGCTTGGTCCATTCGCGGCCGAAGGTGCGTGGCACATCCTTGACGATATCCAGCATGCCGCTGTCATTGGCGGGCTGACCGGTGAGGATCTGCTCCACCTTCTCCGCCAGCAGGCCGTTGAAGGGGGCGGCTACCCAGTTGGCAACCGAGCTGAAGATAAAGGAGAAGACCACCAGTATGGTGATGAGGGCGATGGGCCAGAGCAGATAGTCCAGCCAGTCGAGCCAGGCGGGGATCTGCTGATGGAGCCAGGCGAACAGGCCGTCCAGTTGCAGCAGCAGGGCATAGAAGGCCCCGGCAAACAGCACGAAGTTGACCAGCAGGGGGATCAGCACAAAGGTGCGGATGCCCGGTTGGCGAATGAGGGAAAACCCGCGCAGAAAGTAGTCTGCACCGCTGATTGAATCTTTGACCATATGGGGTGATTGGCTCATGTGAGCTCCATCTATGCATGGGAGAACTGCCAGCATATTACAAACAAGCCTTTGATTTGGTAAAGTCGCCGACTATTCCTTATTTCGTGCCGTGGCGACCAAAAATCGGGCATGAATGGGGATGATGCCTGCATATTACAAACAAAGCCGGGTCTGGATTTGATAAAATCGCCTGCCCGCCTCCTCTTTATTTAGTCACTGATACAGGTCGCCATGCGTCTGAAACTGATCAAACTCGCCGGCTTCAAGTCGTTCGTCGAGCCGACCCGCATCGAACTGTCGGCAGACATGACCGCCGTGGTGGGCCCCAACGGCTGTGGCAAATCCAACGTCATCGACGCGGTGCGCTGGGTGTTGGGGGAGAGCTCCGCTCGTCATCTGCGCGGCGAGAACATGACCGATGTCATCTTCAACGGCTCTATCAATCGCAGTGCGCACGGGCGCGCTTCGGTCGAGCTGGTGTTCGACAATCCCCACAACCGGGTGCCCGGCGAGTTTGGCCGCTTTACAGAGATCTCGGTGCGCCGCGAAGTGCTGCGCGATGGCTCCAACCACTATCAGATCAACGGCCAAAAGTGCCGCCGAAAGGATGTGACCGACCTCTTCCTCGGCACCGGTCTTGGCCCCCGCAGCTACGCCATCATCGAGCAGGGCACCGTCAGCCGACTGGTGGAGTCGCGTCCGGCCGATCTCAAGCTCTTTATGGAAGAAGCCGCCGGGGTCTCCCGCTACAAGGAGCGGCGCCGCGAGACCGAGCAGCGCATTCGCCACACTCAGGAGAACCTGGAGCGCCTCGGCGATATTCGCGGCGAGCTGGGTTCGCGCCTTGACCACCTCAAAGCCCAGGCCGAAACGGCCGAGCGCTACAAACAGCTCAAGAGTCGTTCGCGCGCAGCTCGCGCCGAGCTGATTGGCTCCGAGTTGTGGGCGCTGGAGACGCGCCTTGGCGAGGCTAAAACCGAACTTGCGCAGGCCGAGCAGGCGCTGGCGGCGCTCGATGCCAAGCGCACCGCCGATGAGGGGCGCCACGTCACCCTGTCGGTCGCCAGACAAGAGGCACAAGCCGAGCAGGCGAGCCGTCAGCAACAGATTTTTCTCGGCGGGCAGGCCATCGCCCGTCTCGAGCAACAGCAACTGCACCAGAGTGAACTGGGGCGCGACTGGCAGGCCCGTGCAGAGGCGCTGGGCGAACGGATTGCTACCCGCAAGGCGCAGCTTGCCAGCCAGCAGGATCAACTGACCGAAGGGGTATTGCGTGCAGAGCAGGAGAGCGCCCGGCTGGAGCAGTGTGAGCAATTGCTCACCGAGCAGCAGGAGGCCCGCCAGCACGCCAGCGAGCAGCTGGAGCAGGCCCGCCTGTGTCAGCAGCAGTGGCAACAACAGTTGGCCGGGTTGCAGGGGCAGCTCAATCAGACCCGTACCCGGTTGGGTGGTTTGCAGGAGCTGCAAGCCAAGACCCGGCTGGCGCGCCTCAAGCTGGAAGATGAACGCGCTGGCCCCCTCGGTACAGAGGCCGACGATCTGCAACCGGCCCTCGATGCCCTGAGTGGTGAGCTGGAGCTGACGCGGGCGGCCAATGGCGAGCTGACCGAGCAGCTGGCGCAGGCGGTCGACACCCATGAACAACTCAAGCAGCAGCATGGCCAGCAGTTGAGCCTGCAACGGGAGCTGGAGGCGCGGCTGGCGACCTTGGATCAGATCCTCGGCGAACAGATGGAGGGGGCGACTCTGGCCGACCGGTTGCAGGTTGCCCCCGAGTGGGCACAGGCGCTCGATAAAGTGCTGGGTCGCTGGCTCACCGCAACGCCGGCGGACGAGTGCAATCTGGCGCAAGAGGGGCTCTGGATTGGCCCGGCGCAACCGGCGGTTGCCGGTACGCTGGCGGCGCAACTGGGTGGTGAGCATATTCCTGCCTTCCTCAACGCCATCTGGCTGGTGGAGAGCCGGGAGGCCGCATTGGCCCGCCAGCCAAGCCTTGCGGCCGGTGAGTCGGTACTGACTCCTGCTGGCGACTGGCTGGGGCCAAACTGGGCAGATCTGGGGCAGGGCGTGGCGCTCGGCACCATGGCGCTGCTCGGTGAGCGTGAGCGGTTGCATACCGAGCAGGAGAAGGTTGCCGCGGGGCTGGCACAGCTGAGCGAGCAACTTGTCTCAGCCGATGCCCGGCGTGCCCAGCTTGCCAGTGCGCAGGAGTTGTCGCAGCGAACCTTGCGCGAGCAAGAGCTGAAATGGCAACAACTGCGCGAAGCCTGGAGCCTGCAACAGGGTCAGCGGCAGGAGCGGTTGCAGCGGCTCGGTCAGCTCGGCGAAGAGCTGATCCGGCTCGATCAGGAGCAGGCCGAAGAGGCAGAGCGACTGGCCAGCGCCCGCGAACAACTGGAACTCGATGAGGCGCGCCTTGCCGAGTTGCAGGAGCAGGGGGAGCCGCTGACGCAAGGGTTACAGGTTGCTCAGGAGCAGCTGACCCGCTGCGAGCGGGCGGTCGACGAGGCCCGTGCGCGCCGCGAACAGCAACAAGCGACCTGCCAGCGTTTGCAACTGGAGTTGGGCAATCTGCGCCAACTCATTACCATGGGCGAAGAGGAGTTGGCGAGGCTCGGACTGGAGCTGGCCGGGTTGAAAGGGCCGGATAGCGAGGCAGTGCCGGATCTGGCGCCCCTGTTGGCCGAGCAGCGCAATCTGGAGGCGCAGCAGCTTGCCTGCCATCAACGGCTTGCGGAGCTGGAGCGCCAGCTCGGTGAGCTGGAACAGGCCAGAAGTGCCGATCACAAGCAGCTGGTGACGTTGCAAGAGAAGCTGGCAACCCTGCGCCTTGAGCGCGAACGTAACCTCACCCGTCGACAGGGGCTGCACGAGCAGTTCGAAGAGCTGGGGGTTCGACTGGTCGATCTCGATCAGGCGGTGCTCATCGCCGCTGATCGCAGCAAGTTGCGGCAGGAGATCCAGACCCTGGAGGGGCAAGTGGAGGCGCTCGGCGCCATCAACCTGGCGGCGCTGGAGGAGTACGAAGAGGCGAAAACTCGGGCAACCTATCTTGAAAATCAGTGTCAGGATCTCGAGCAAGCGCTGGAAACCTTGAGCCAAGCCATTAAAAGAATTGATAAAGAGACACAAATACGGTTCCGGGACACTTTCGATAAGGTCAACGAAGATTTAAAATCCCTGTTTCCGAAAGTGTTCGGTGGGGGCAGTGCCTGGCTTGAGCTCACCTCTGATGATCTTTTGGAGGCCGGAGTGAGCATCATGGCGAGACCTCCGGGTAAGAAGAATGCTACCATTGCCCTGCTTTCCGGGGGGGAGAAGGCGTTAACCGCGCTTGCGCTGGTTTTTGCCATCTTCAGACTCAACCCAGCACCTTTTTGTCTGCTGGATGAGGTGGATGCACCGCTCGATGAAGTGAACGTCGGTCGCTTCTGTTCTCTTGTCAAAGAGATGTCGAGCACAGTACAGTTCGTTTACATCAGTCATAATAAGGTCTCCATGGAGATGGCTGAGCAGCTGGTTGGCGTCACGATGCAAGAGCCCGGGGTTTCTCGCATTGTGTCGGTCGATATCGGTGAAGCCGTCGCTTTGGCTGAGCAAAACTAGAAAGAGAAGCAGCTAATGCAGGAATTGCGTTACATCTTGGTTGCCCTGGGCGGTATTGCTATTGCGGCATTGCTCATTCACGGGTTGTGGAGCAACAAAAAGAATCGTCAGGCACCGATCAAAGAGAAACCGATTGGACGGATGGACTCCAAGTCGCGGGATCGTGATAACGACGCCTTCGACAGCGATGGCATCGGCCAGGTACGTGTGGTCAGTGGTGGCCGTCGTGCCGAGCCCAAGCTGCGCAGTGAAGAGAGCCGCCAGCCGGAACTCGGTCGTCGCCCTGCCGTCCCCGCCTTTGATGATGAAGATGACGAGGACGATCTGCCGCCGCCCGTAGTGCGCAAGCCTGCTGCCCGCCCGGTTCCGCCGCCTCCTGTCTATGAAGAGGAGGAAGTGTTCGACGAACCGCTGCCCGAGGAGCTCGACGAGGCGCCCGCCGCGCCGGTGCGCAAACCTGCTCAGGTCAATCGTCGTACCCCGGTCTACCGTTCCCGTCCCCAGCGCGAGCCCATGATGCAGTCGCTGGATGACGAGCCGCTGGTCGAGCCCGCCTATGCGACCGCCCCGACCTTTGGTGCCCGTGCAGAGACAGTCCGTACCGCCGACACCGTTCGTGCCGAACCGGTGCGTGCTCCCGAGCCGGAATATCAGCCGCAGCCCCGTCATGTGGCTCCCGAGCCTGTTTATGAAGAGCCGGCCTATGTGGCACCTGCTCCTGTGGTGGAAGAGCCGCGCATGGCCCCCCAGCCGGTCGAGAAGATCTGGCAGGATGTCTATGTCATCAACCTGATGGGCCGTCCGGGTCACGACTTGCAAGGTGCAACCCTGCTCTCATCCCTGATGGCGCTGGGCTTCAAGTTTGGCGAGATGGATATCTTCCACCGTCACGAAGATGCCAATGGCAAGGGTGAAGTGCTCTTCTCCATGATCAACATGGTCAAGCCAGGCACCTTCAATCCGTACCGGATGGAACAGTTCACCACGCCGGGTGTCTCCCTGTTCATGCAACTGCCGCTGCGCAGCAATGCCGCGTTTGCCTTCGAGGACATGCTGCAAGCTGCCGATCAGCTGGCCAGCGATCTCGATGCCATGCTGACCGATATGGATCGCAGCCCGCTGAGCGACGAGACCATTGCCCGTTACCGTCATGAGCTGGCTGCCTACGAGGCCAGTCGCGACTAATACGCCATGCGGGTCGAGTGAAGAAAAAGTGCGGTACCCAGGTACCGCATTTTTGTTTCTACCCCGGCCGTATGTTCAATCACACTTCGAGACTTTTTCATGAGCGACACCCTCTCCCGCCACCGTCAATTGTGTGAACTGCTTACCGAATATGGTCACCAGTACTATGTGCTGGATAACCCCACAGTGCCGGATGCCGAATACGACCGTCTGATGCGCGAATTGATCGCACTGGAGGCTGACCACCCCGAGCTGAAAACCCCGGCTTCGCCGAGTGTGCGGGTCGGCGGTCAGCCGCTGACCGCCTTCAAACAGGTGCGCCACGAGATCCCCATGCTGAGTCTGGACAACGTCTTTAGCAGCGAAGAGCTGCAGGCGTTCGAACAACGGATGAGCGATCGCCTCAAGCGTGACGTGCGTTTCACCTTCTGCTGCGAGCCCAAGCTCGATGGCTTGGCGGTGAGCCTGCTCTATGTAAATGGCCAGCTGGTGCAGGCGGCCACCCGGGGCGATGGCGCCACCGGTGAGGAGATCACCGAGAACGTGCGCACCATCAAGGCCATTCCGCTCGCATTGCGGGGCACTGGCTGGCCAGAGCGGCTGGAGGTGCGTGGCGAAGTCTTTATGCCCAAGGCCGGTTTCGAGGCGATGAACGCCAAGGCACTGGCCGCAGGCGAGAAGGTGTTCGTCAACCCGCGTAACGCCGCCGCCGGCAGCCTGCGTCAGCTCGATTCACGTATCACTGCCAGCCGTCCCCTGAGCTTTTACGCCTACGGCGTCGGTGTCGGCGGCGAGCAACTCGGTGGCTCTCACTTTGGTCGCCTCAATCAGCTCAAAGAGTGGGGGCTGCCGCTTAGTCCCGAGGTGAAACTCAAAGAGGGGGCTGCCGGTTGTCTGGCGTTCCACGACGACATTCTGGCCCGCCGTGGCGAGCTGCCCTATGAGATCGACGGCGTGGTCTACAAGGTGGATGCTATCGCTCTGCAAGAGGAGCTCGGCTTTGTGGCACGCGCGCCGCGTTGGGCGACCGCCCACAAGTTCCCGGCGCAGGAAGAGATGACTCTGCTTGAGAACGTCGAGTTTCAGGTTGGCCGTACCGGCGCCGTGACGCCGGTGGCCAAGCTCAAACCGGTGTTTGTCGGCGGTGTGACTGTCTCCAACGCCACCTTGCACAACGCCGACGAGATAGAGCGCCTTGGCGTCATGGTCGGTGATACCGTGATCGTGCGCCGGGCAGGGGACGTGATCCCTCAGATCGTTGCCGTGGTAGAGGCACAGCGCCCTGTTGATGCGCGCGAAATTCTCTTCCCGACCGAGTGCCCGGTGTGTGGCTCGGCAGTGGAGCGGCTGGAAGGAGAGGCGGTTGCCCGCTGCTCCGGTGGCCTGTTCTGCGAGGCGCAGCGCAAGGAGGCGATCAAGCACTTTGCTGCCCGTCGCGCCATGGATGTGGACGGCCTTGGCGACAAGATTGTCGAGCAGCTGGTGGACAAGGGACTGGTGAAGACCCCCGCCGATCTGTTCAGCCTCAATGCCATCCAGCTGGCCGGGCTTGAGCGGATGGGGCAAAAATCGGCCCTCAATCTGGTAGCCGCCATCGATGCGGCGCGCAGCACCACCCTGCCGCGCTTCCTGTTTGCCCTGGGGATCCGTGAAGTGGGGGAGGCGACAGCGCTCAATCTTGCCAACCACTTCCTCACCCTGGATGCTCTGCGCGCGGCTTCGGTGGATCAGCTGCTCGAAGTGGCCGACGTGGGCGATGTGGTGGCCAAGCATGTCTACTACTTCTTGCGTCAGCCCCATAACGTGGAGGTGCTGGAAGCCTTGCTGGCTGCCGGCATCCATTGGCCGGCCATCGAGAAGAAAGAGGCCGCGGAGCAACCCTTTGCCGGCAAGACCTTCGTGCTGACCGGCACCCTGACCACCTTGTCGCGCAACGATGCCAAGGCGGCACTGCAGGCACTGGGCGCCAAGGTGGCTGGCTCTGTGTCAGCCAAGACCGATGTGCTGGTCGCGGGGGAGGCGGCCGGTTCCAAGCTGACCAAAGCACAGGAGCTCGGCATTACCATCTGGACCGAAGAGGAGCTGCAACAGGCGCTGCAGGGCTGATAGCCCTCACCAAGCCTGCTAACCGCAGCACCCGATAAAAGAGAACCCGGCATGGCCGGGTTCTCTTTTTTGTTTCGGCGGTCACTCACGCCAGAGGATCTTGTGGCGCCATTTGTCGGGCACTGTGAGCTGCCAGCGGGCCAGCTCGCTCTTGCTGAAGACATATTCGCCGCGCAGGGCCGCGCGTGGGGAGATGGTACGGGGCAGGGTGCCCGCCAGTATGGTGTTGATGAGGCTGGCTGCCTGTATCCCCTGATCGTGGCCGTCCAGCACCAGCCCACCGATGGCCATCCCATTGCCGACGGTAAACTCCCAGAAACAGAAGAGCGGCACTGGCGTGTTGGCGCTGGTCCACTCCAGCACCGTCTTTTCGCTTACATGCTTGCCATTGTCATCGACCAGCGTGTGGTAGAGGCCGAGGAAGATTGCCTGATAGCCGTTTTTCTTGGCGTTGAGCACCGCCTCCTGCCAGAGGCTGTAATCCCCCATCAGCTGGCTGTTGACCCGGGTCTGACCGACCCGCAGCTCGGTCTGGGTCTTGAATTCATCCTCAATGGCAGTGAGGGCCACATTACTGGAATCAAACAATACCAGCGCCTTGTCGAGCCCCCCCATCATCTGGCTTATTTCGCTGATGTTGCGCTTGAGCAGGGGACGCTCCAGCACGCCGGTGATCTTGGGGTGGCCGACAAAGCCCTTGAGCCGCGGATTCTCGTTCATGCCGAGAAAGACCACCGGGGTACCCAGCGAGGCGATCTCGTTGGCCAGATAGTTGATGGCGTTGTCATCCCCCAGTACTACCAGATCCGGTTTGCTCTTCAGATAAAAGGCGATGGCTTGCTGGGCGATCTCGTCGAACTTCTCCCGTGGATGGCGTTTGGTGTCCATATAGAAGTGGGTGATCTTGTGCTCCCCCTGCAAGCCATCGAGCAGCCCCTTGTTGTAGCTTTGGTCCCACAGGTATTCGGGATGGTAGCTACTGATCACTAGAATGTTGGCGGCCCAGAGCGGCAGAGAGAGGGTGGATAACAGTAGCAACAGCAGAGAGGTGCGCATGGGTTGTCCCTTGTCGAGGGGGAGAGAGTTCTTGTTCAGTATGGGCGGTTTTGGTTGACGCTGTCATCTCGAAACCGGTGCGGCGGGGGGCGATTTTTTTTCGGGTGGGTGGATCGGACGCCAGCCCGCACCCTGCTTGAAGTTGGATTTGAATGGGGCTCTATTGGGTTGGTCGTGAACTGTCCCGCTCGCTGAAAAACCTGTCCTGGATCAAGAAATGAGGCTTCGCTTTGGTGCCTAATAGACACCACATATAGGGACGCATTCGTTTTTAATCCCTATATGTTGTGTTATTAAGCTGTGTATAAGCTGTTCCCCTCCTATCTTCAGCCCAGGCTTGTCAAGCCTCGGCTGAATTTATTTGCGTCCAGGACGAGATGCCGGGAGGGGGGCCCAACAAGGGTGAGCCAGAGGCAAATGCCTGGCCTTTTAACGGGGAAAATCCATGAAACCGGTTGTGATCAAACGTGACGGATGTCGCGCACCATTCAATGCCCAGCTGATTGCAGAGGCGGTCAGCCGTGCGGCGGAAGCGGTCAATCAGGCCAATCCGGCACTCGCCTCCCGCATTGCCAATGCGGTGAGTCAGGAGCTGGAAGGGCGTGGTGAAGTTGATATCCACGAGATCCAGAACCGGGTCGAAAACCACCTGATGGCTTCCGACGACAAGGCCATCGCCCGTGCCTATATCGAATATCGCCACGACAGGGATCAGGCTCGCGAGGCGCGCGGCCGTCTGGCGCAGGAGATCCGCGGTCTGGTCGAGCAGACCAACGCCGCCCTGCTCAACGAGAATGCCAACAAAGACTCCAAGGTGATCCCGACCCAGCGCGACCTGCTGGCCGGTATCGTCGCCAAGCACTATGCCACCAGCCACATGCTGCCCCGTGATGTGGTTCAGGCCCACGAGAGCGGTGATCTGCACTTCCACGATCTCGATTACTCACCTTTCTTCCCGATGTTCAACTGCATGTTGATCGATCTGAAAGGGATGCTGACTCACGGCTTCAAGATGGGCAATGCGGAGATCGATACCCCGAAATCCATCAGCACCGCCACGGCCGTGACCGCCCAGATCATCGCCCAGGTGGCGAGCCACATCTATGGCGGCACCACCATCAACCGCATCGACGAAGTGCTGGCCCCCTATGTGACCATCAGCTGGCAGAAACACCGTGAAGTGGCCGAAGAGTGGGGCATTGCCGACGTAGAAGCCTACGCCATGGCCCGCACCGAGAAAGAGTGCTACGACGCCTTCCAGTCGCTGGAGTACGAGGTCAACACCCTGCACACCGCCAACGGTCAGACGCCGTTCGTCACCTTCGGCTTTGGTCTGGGGGACAGCTGGGAGTCGCGGATGATCCAGCGTGCCATCCTCAGCAATCGCATCGCTGGCCTTGGCAAGAACAAGAAGACCGCCGTGTTCCCGAAACTGGTGTTCGCCATCAAGGATGGCCTCAACCACAAGCAGGGCGATCCCAACTACGACATCAAGCAGCTGGCGCTGGAGTGTGCCTCCAAGCGGATGTATCCAGACATCCTCAACTACGACCAGGTCGTGAAAGTGACCGGCTCCTTCAAGACCCCCATGGGTTGCCGCTCCTTCCTCGGTGCCTACGAGGAGAATGGCGAGCTTATCCACGAAGGTCGCAACAACCTGGGTGTGGTGAGCCTCAACCTGCCGCGCATTGCCCTGAAATCCCGTGACGAAGCGGACTTCTGGGATCGTCTCGATGCCTCCCTGCGGGTCGCCAAGAAGGCGCTGATGTACCGCATCACCCGTCTGGACGGGGTGAAAGCACGGGTTGCGCCGATCCTCTATATGGAAGGGGCTTGTGGCGTGCGCCTCAAGGCCGACGACAACGTCAGCGAGATCTTCAAGAACGGTCGTGCCTCCATTTCCCTCGGGTATATCGGCGTTCACGAGACTATCAATGCCCTGTTTGGTGACAAGGTGCACCTGTTTGACAGCGCCGAGCTGCAACAGAAGGCGATCGCCATTATCGCCCGTCTCAGGGCAGCCATTGACGAGTGGAAAGAGGAGACTGGCTACGGCTTCAGCCTCTACTCCACCCCGAGCGAGAACCTCTGCACCCGTTTCTGCCGCATCGACGCCAAGGAGTTTGGCGTGGTATCCGGCGTGACCGACAAGGGCTACTACACCAACAGCTTCCACCTCGATGTGGAGAAGCAGGTCAACCCGTACGACAAGCTGGACTTTGAGGCGCCTTATCCGCCCATCGCCAGTGGCGGTTTCATCTGCTACGGCGAGTACCCCAACATCCAGCACAACCTGGAAGCGCTCGAAAACGTCTGGGATTACAGCTATGACAAGGTGCCCTACTACGGTACCAACACTCCCATCGACGAGTGCTACGACTGCGGCTTTACCGGAGAATTCGAGTGTACCTCCAAGGGCTTCACCTGCCCGCGCTGCGGCAACCACGACCCCGCCAAGGTGTCGGTGACCCGCCGTGTCTGCGGCTACCTCGGCAGCCCGGATGCGCGCCCCTTCAATGCGGGCAAGCAGGAAGAGGTGAAGCGCCGCGTCAAACATATGTAAGCGCACAGGCGATGAAGAGCTGGCCCCTGACTCAAGGGGCCATTTTCATTGGAGGGCGGCAGTTATGCCGCTGTCCCGTGAACGAGGCAGGAAACAAGCGATGCACTACCACCAATACTACCCGGTCGATGTGATCAACGGCCCTGGCACCCGTGCCACCCTGTTTGTCTCCGGTTGCGAGCACCAGTGCCCGGGTTGCTACAACCAGAGCACCTGGCGGCTCGATGGCGGCAAGCCGTTCGATCAGGCGATGAGCGATCGCGTCATTGCGGATCTCAACGACAGCCGCATCAAACGGCGAGGTCTGTCGCTCTCCGGCGGCGATCCGCTCCACCCTGCCAACGTGCCCCACGTGCTGGCACTGGTGAAACGGGTGCGCGCCGAGTGTCCGGGCAAGGATATCTGGTGCTGGACCGGCTATCTGCTCGGCGAGCTGTCAGAGGCCCAGCGCGAGCTGGTGGCCTTGCTGGATGTGCTGGTGGATGGCAAGTTTGAAAAGGAGTTGGCAGACCCGGGCCTGCTCTGGCGTGGCAGCAGCAATCAGCAGATCCACGACCTCAACGCCTGGCGTGATGCGGGTGAGCGAATTCCCTGTCTGGTTTGCAGTTGAAGTCCGGGATGTTTATGGTTAGCCCATTCCAATCCTGACGACATTTTTGAAAAGGAGAGCCGAGATGAACAATCTGCTCAAGATCCTGCTGGCCATTTTCCTGCCTCCGGTGTGCGCGTTTATCCAGGTGGGCTTTAGCCTGCACTTTTTAATCAACATAGTGCTGACCCTGATGGGCGGTCTGCCGGGCATGGTCCATGCGCTCTGGCTGGTGGTGAGCGACAAGCGCGGCTGATACCTTCGGCTGGTTAGTGAGCTTATTGACGATAAAAGGGCCAACCTCTCGGGGTTGGCCCTTTTGTTCATGTTCATACGAATACTTTTTCGTTAGGATGGGTGACTGACCAAGCGGGCCGCGTTGAGCGCCCTGCAGTCCGGCAACAAGCACCGGCAGAGAACAAGGAGCGTTACATGAAGTGGAAAGTCGCAGTATGGTCAGGTCTGGCAGTGACACTGTTGCTGGGGTGCTCATCCCGTCAGGAGGTAGCGCAAGAGCGCGCTCCGATCGCTATCCCTCTCGAGCAGTTGTCCAGCTACTGGGTTCAGGAGAAGCAGTGGTCATGGCTTGGCAATGACGAGCCCGCCCTGCCGGCCAAACCGGTCAAGGGGTATGTGGAAGTTCGCTATCAAATTGACGCCAGCGGCACGCCGGTCAAGCCGGAAGTGGTGGCGGCCGAGCCCCCCGGCGAACTGGAACAGAGCGCGCTGGCGACCCTCTCGCGGATCCGCTACAGCCCGGCAGAGGGCAACCCGGATGCCATACCGGTCGAGGTGACCAACCGCTTCGAGATCGAGATCAACTGATCCCCCACCACTCTGATGCCAGAGAAAGAGAGACCCCGGCCAGGCCGGGGTCACGTTTATTGCTGTTTGCAGTCGTTGTAGGCGGTCTGCCACTCGCCATCCTGATCCCGAAGCTCGACAAAGCCCTCATCCCCCTTGTTCCACCAAACGGCCTCATGTTCGTCCGTATAGCGGGCGCCGGAGGCCGAAATGGCTTGGGGCAGGGTGTAATCCTTGCCGTCCGGCAGTGACAGCTTGATAAAGTTGAGGCTTTCGTCGGAGAGGGAGAAGTAGCGCACCTGCACCTTCTTGCCCTGCTCGCACTGGTAACTGACCGGTTCGCCACCGGTGACTGAGAGGGTATTGCCCTGATTGCAGCCAGCGAGCAGGCCGAGGGCCAGCGCACCAGCGGCCATCATATGTGCCTTATTCATGATTACAGCTCCATTGGTGTCATACGGGCGTGAGCCTAACAGGTTGCCGTTATTGTGCAATCCGCACGGCCATTCGGTGCGTCGCTGGCTGTCCGGCATACCGCGCGAGTATGAGGGGGACGCAATCAGGAAGGTATCGCCAATCAGTAGAGGCCAAGTCTGGTTTCAAACTGGCGGATCAGCGTCTCATAGATGCCGTTGTTTTTGATCTTCTGCAGCCCCTGCTCGAACTGTTTGGCCAGCGCTTCCCCTTGCGGGTGGTGGCGGGAGAAGGCGAGCCAGAAGCCATCGGTGGAGAGTTTGCCAACCTTGACCACCTTGCCGGTCAGCTGCTTCTGCTGGATCTTGAGATAGCCCGGCATGCCGTTCATCAGGATGTAGTCGACCCGGCCGCGTACCAGCATCTCGAGGATCTGGGCATCGGATTTGGCCTGAAAGCGGGTGATCCTGGGGTTCTCCATAAAATCGGTGGGGTAGGTGTAGCCGAGGGTGATGCCCACCCGCTTGCCCTCCAGCGAGGTGAGCTTGAGATCCCGTTGCGGCTCGCTGGCGAGTGCGAAGATGGCAAGATCCTCCTCGAACATGGGGGTATCGTGCCAGTGGTACTGGTAGCGGTTATCTTCGGTGATGGTGGCGTTGAAGCACCCCGCAAGTTTGCCGCTTTTCGCATCGTGCATGCAGCGGGCGAAGGGGAGGGTGCGAAAGACAATCTCGATCCCTTCGGCGGCGAACACCGCCTTGACCAGCTCAGGCGCCAGTCCGTGGGGTTGGTCATCCTCATTGTCCTTGTCGCGCTCGCAGTAGGGGGCCCAGTCATCTTCGGCACCAATGACAAGCGGGGTGGCCCCGAGCGGGCTGGTAGCCAACAGCATCAGACAAACCAGCCATTTTTTTAACAACGCGACCATAGGTACACCTCATCGACAGCAGCCTTACAAGCATAGCCGTACTTCTGCGCTGAGCTGTGGTGGTGGGGGGATGACAAGGGAGGAACACGAGGTAGAGAAAAAACGCCCCGGCAGGCGACGGGGCGAAAGAGAGCTCATCCATGGGCTGACAACAGTGCTTACAATAGGAAATCAATAACCGAAGCGGGTCGCCTCGAAGCGATTGAGCAACCGGTGGACGAGGTAGCAGGCCAACAGGGTGACCACAATGGCAAACAGGATGCTGCTCACCCGGTAGAGGGCGCTGAACACCAGATCGTTGCCCGGGGTGAGGTACTGGCCAAACAGGATGCCGAGGGTGGTGAGGGCGCCAAAGCCGACCCCGGAGCCGCCTGCCTCCTTGACGTGGGCATGGCTGAACAGCATGGCGCCGAGCCACAGTAACGGGGCGACAAGCAGCAGTTGCCCTGACCAGTCATAGAGCAGCAACTGGCCGAGCAAGCCGAAGGTGACCCCCAGCAAGGTGCCCATCGCCCGTTTGCGGGCATAACTCAGCGCGCCGTTCCAGTGCATGGGGAACAGCACCAGCAGGGTTGTGGCCTGGGCAGACATGGAGTCGCGCAGGTCAAACACCTGAAATACCAGAAACGACAGGGTGGCCACCGTGGCCCCCAGCAGGGCTTCATGGCGCATCCGGTGCGGCGCTTTGGGGGCCGAGGCGGGCTTGGGTCTGGCCTCCACATCCGGGATCAGCATGGTCATGAGGTAGGCGATCAACACCGACAGCACGCTCGCCCAGATATTGTTGAGGATCAGGTCGCTGAGGTCGGTCTGCGGATAGCTGGCAAAGTGCAGCATGATGCTGAGGCTCAGCACCCCGTTGGCTCCGAACAGAAACAGGCTGCCCCGCGACATGGCGGCGAAACGGTAGAGAAACAGCAGAAAGGCGATGGGAGTCATCAGCGCCGGATGGCTGCCAAACAGCCCTCCCAGCAGCCCGACCTCCACCCCACAGACCACCGCCGCCGCGATCAGCTGGCGTGCGGCATGGCCATTCATCACCGGCACCATCCCCAGCAGCAGCACCGGTGTGACCGTATAGAAGACCCCGTAATTCCAGCCAAACAGCTTGCAGAGCAAAAAGCCCGTGGTGCAGCCAAAGGCGATGCGCAGGCACTGGCGCAGCTCGTTGCCGGTGAGGGGCCGATACCAGAGGTGAGCGGCAGCACCACCGGCGGGGTGTGCTGGGGCGGTATTGGCCGACGGGTGAGTGGCGTGGTTAGTAGACATAATGGAGCAGGCTGAGCAGGTGGATCTGGCCCCGTGCCAGCATGGCGGTCAGGGCATTGTCCGGTAGCAGTTGCACCGTGGCCCGCGCCCCGGCTGGCAGATGATCGGGGAGCTGGTCCAGCTCGAGGTGCAGCCGCATCCGCTGGGCATCCCGTACCCAGCGATCAGACTCCACCGGTGCGGCCAGTCTACCGTTGGCATCAAATTGACCGGCACTCACCCCGGCATCCAGACTGCTTACCCGGGCAGGATAGAGCTGACCCGGCTCGCCATCGAAGGCGACCAGTGCGCGGGTTTGCTCGCCAACATGGCGCAGGCTCTTCTCCCGAAAATCGGCTATGACATCTACCTGTTCCGACACCAGCGCCAGCAGCGGGCTGCCAGCGCTGGCGATACTGCCCGGCTTGAGCTGCAGGTTGGTGATGGTGCCATCCTGATCCGCGTGGACCTGGCTGTAAGAGAGGGCCAGCTGCGCTTGCGCCAGCTTGTTGCGGGCCTGGCGCAGCAACAGATTGTCCTCACCTGTTACGCCACGACTGGCCTTTATCTGGGCCAGTTTGGCCTGACTGGCGCGCAGGTTGGCCTGGGCGCTGCGCAGGGTACTGTCAGCTTCATCTTTTTGTTGCAGCGAAACCATGTGACGTTGGTAGAGCGCATCGATCCGCTCAGCCTCGCGCCACTTCTGGCTGGCCAGGGTCTCCTTGGCGTTGATTTCGGCAACGGCGGCAGTCAGGGCCGCATCCAGTTCACTGTTCTGCTGCTCTGCCTGCGCCAGCGCTAGGCGGGCCTGCTCCACCGCCAGTTCAAAAGGGGCCGGATCCAGCCTGAACAGCAGATCCCCCTTCTTGACCTGCTGGTTGTTGTGAACGGCAACCTCGATCACCTTGCCGCTCACCTGGGGGGCCAGCTTGGTGACCACCCGGGTCGCCATCGCCTGAGGGGTGAGGGGCATCAGCAGGTCGGCTATCAGAAAATAGGCAAACAGGGTGGCAAAGCCAGCCATGGACCATTTGATCCAGCGGGTAAATTGTTGATCCGGGGTCATCTTATTCTCTCTCTGTGTCGGTCTCGGGAGGGCTTGTATCGCCTCCGGCTTGTCGGTCGTGGTGTTGTTCAATTTTGCTGAGGGCGTTGGCCGAGATCCGTTGCACCGTGGTTTCAAACAGTTGCAGGGTCTGCTCGTCAATGCCCCCCAGCAGCTCCCGGCGGATATTCATGATGCGGTCGGCGATCTGATCGAGCAGGGTCTGGCCAGCCGGGGTCACGCAGACGATGCGGGCCCGCTTGTCCTGACTGCAGCAGTGACGCTCAATCAGTCCCTGCTCTTCCAGCTGGCCCAAGGTGCGCATCAGGGAGGGGAGCTCTATCTCGAGGGCTTCGGCCAGGGTCTTCTGGCTGACATGGTTCCCCATGCGGGAGAGTTTCCACAGCGCGGTCCAGCGGGGATGGGTGAGGCCAAGGGGAGCCAGCTCCAGGTCGGCGGCAGTACGCCATAGCCGGTGCATCCGCGCTATCTGCTCGGCGAGCGACAGCTCGCGCAACCTTTCCAGATCCGTCATCTTCTCATCCTCAATGTACTTAGCATGCTAACTATCATACTTGTTTAGCAGGCTAAGTAAATAATGTGATGCTGATCATGTTTCTGGTCGGATCTTTCGTTGGTGAGGGCGAGCAGCATTCGAGCCCCTGATATTATTCTCGGGGCTGATCCACTCGAGGCTCTCTTGCCGATTCGGATATTGCGCCGTGAATGGAGGATATTCGGAAGTTATTTTCATGAAATTTTCAGCTTCAGCGAGCAGCTCTTTTTTTATCCGCTAATATTGATGGGGTTATAAAACAAGGGGGAAACGGGTTGTGGATGGATATGACAGTGGATGTATGTATCTGGCAATTGAAGTGCTGTTGAGTGATGGGGAATATGGTGCAGAGTTACACCATGGCGTGAATCGGGAAGGCGCAATCAGAAGTACCGATATCAGTCATGATTTTGACCCCGCCAATATTCCATTGCTGTTGGCAGAATAGACCTGACCGTGTGTGATCCTTGTGAGTTCAAGCCAGTGCTCTGGTATTCGCTGGCTTGGCTCATCACTATTTCAATCTCCCCTTTTTGCATCTTTCTCCTCACCATTTTTCATCGTGCGTGCTTCCTGCACGCCGACTCAAACCCTGATGTGGCACGCCGTGGCACTCGCGTTATAGCGATGACATTGCCCGCTGATTATCACCCACAGGAGCTGTGGCGATAAATGGTCGCAGAGCTTGTCATCTGGCTCTGTTATTTCCCCGAATGGGGGAGATCATCCCATCGTTATTACTGCTGATCACCCAAATATCCGCCATTATGGTCGCTCGTTTTATCACCCTATTTCCTGACTTGGTCGGGTATCGGATGTCTGGTGTTCTATTGTGCTGCGCACGTTGGCGGCACCATGATGTTTAAGTTTTTAATGTTTTTATATGGCTTTGCAGTCTGGCTAACCGACAGGGGAGAGGGGGATCAATAAAGTAGCGGCCACAATCACACGCAGAGTACATAACAATGAAAAACCTCTCACCCCTACAAACCACACAAGAAAAGGCCGCCTTTATGGGCGGCCAACAAATTGCCGGTATGCCGCTCTTTATATTTCTGGGGCTGGCGACCTGCGTTCTCTTTTCCGGCTGGAACGGCTCGTTGCCGCTCGGCATGGTCGGTGCGCTGGCACTGATGTTCGTGCTGGGCACCCTGCTGACCGAGCTGGGTGAGCGGATCATGCCGATCCGTGAATATCTGGGGGGCGGCACCATCCTCGCCATCTTTGGCGGCGCCGCTCTGTTCGAATACCAGCTGCTGCCGGTGCAGGCGGGGCAGGTCATCACCAACTTCATGAAGGAGGGGGGCTTTCTCAACTTCTTTATCGCCAGTCTGGTGACCGGTTCGGTGTTCGGTATGAGCGGCGCTTTGCTGAAAAATGCCGCCATGCGCTACCTGCCGGTCATTCTTGGTGGCGTCGCACTGGCACTGCTGAGCGTTGGTCTGGTCGGCTCCCTGATGGGGTATGGCTTCAAGAATGCGGTGCTGCTGATCGGCCTGCCGATCATGGGCGGTGGCATGGGGGCTGGTGCGGTGCCCTTGGTGGAGATCCTCTCCGGCCCGATGCAGATGTCCAGTGCGGATCTATTGTCGCGCATGGTACCGGCGGTGGTGATCGCCAATACCCTGGCCATTTTGGTGGGCTCCCTGCTGGCGCGGCTCGGTCGCCGTTACCCCTCCCTGACCGGCAACGGCAAGCTAATGGTCAAAGAGAATAGCCAGAACATTGCTGACGAGCAGGCCGAATCGCCGACCCTGCAGAGTCTTGGCATGGGCCTTTTCATCAGCTCCAGCATGTTTGTGCTGGGTTCCCTGCTTGGTAACTTTATCCCCATGCACCCCTTTGCCCTGATGATTTTGGCGGTCGCTTTTATCAAGGTGAGCGGCCTGCTGCCGCGCCGTTATGAGCAGGCGGCGGCCGACTGGTATCAGTTTGTGGTGAGCAACCTCACTCCCTCCCTGCTGGTGGGGATCGGCGTCGCCTATACCAGTATTCCGGAGCTGATCAGCGCTTTTTCCATCAGCTACTTCGTGCTGGTCATGGTCACCGTGATCGGTGGCGCCCTCGGCGCGGCACTGGTGGGCCGGATGATCGGTTTCTATCCCATCGAGGCGGCCATCACCGGCGGGCTATGTATGGCCAACATGGGCGGCACCGGCGACGTAGCCGTGCTCTCGGCGGCCCAGCGGATGAAGCTGATGCCCTTTGCCCAGATCTCCTCCCGTCTTGGCGGCGCCGTGATGCTGATCCTGGCTACTGCTCTAATCTCCCTGTTCGCCTGATACCGGATTGAGGAACAAACAAAATGAACGACATCATGATGGGCACCAGCCTGCCCTATGCAGAACGCAAGCGTCAGGGGGTGCGGGGGCGTATGCCCCACAAGGAGGAGTCCCTCTCCCAGCAGCGGCGCCGGATCTACCGATTGGTCAGCGCCATGCAGAGTCCGTTTGACCAGCATCTGCTGCTGCGTCAGCTGCAGGAGGACAACCCGGTGCTCTTCTACGATCTGGTGCGCCACCACCTGCCGGAGCTGCTGCCGATCATCTACACCCCGGTGGTGGGGGAGGCGTGTCAGCGCCACAGTGACCTCTATCTGCGCAGCCACGGTCTCTATCTCTCCTGGCATGACAGGGACGATCTCGACGACATACTCGAGTCGGTGGAGCAGGAGGTAGACGTGATCGTCATCTCCGATGGGGAGCGGGTGCTGGGGCTCGGCGATCTCGGTATCGGCGGCATGGGGATCTGTATCGGCAAGCTGGCGCTTTACTCCGCTGCTGGCGGCATCAATCCGGCGCGTACCCTGCCGCTCTGCGTCGATGTGGGCACCAACAACCCCGAGCTGCTGGAGGATGACTCCTACCTCGGCTGGCAATCCCCGCGCATCGACGGCGAGAGCTACTACCACTTCATGGACAAGGTGGTGGCCGCCATTCGCAAGCGCTGGCCGCAGGTGGTGCTGCAGTTTGAAGACTTTGCCGGCAAGCATGCCGCCAACCTGCTGACCCGCTATCGGGACGAGCTCTGCATGTTCAACGACGATATTCAGGGCACGGCGGCGGTCGCCTCCGCTTGCGTGCTGGCCGGTCTGCAGCAGGCGGGGACCCCCCTCAGTGATGCCCTGGTGCTGATCGTCGGGGCGGGTTCTGCCGGTTGCGGCATCGCCGCCATGCTGGCCCAGCTGGCGGGGAGTCACGACGGCGTCTGGCTGTTTGATCAGGACGGGGTGGTCTGCGCCGATCGTCCCAACCTGACACGTGCCCAGCAGCCGTTTGCCCGCGCAGTTGAGGAGGGGAGCAGTTCGCTGCTGGAGACCATCCGCCAGGTGCGCCCGGCGGTCTTGATTGGCGTGAGCGGTCAGGGCGGCCTCTTTAATGGCGAGGTGTTGCAGGCGATGGGGGAGGTGTGCGATCAGCCGGTGATCCTGCCACTCTCCAACCCGACCCGCAGCGCCGAGGCCACCCCCGAGCAGGTGTGGGCTGCCACAGATGGCCGCGCCCTGCTGGCCACCGGCAGCCCCTTTGCGCCGGTGACGGTGGCGGGTGAGCGGCGGGTGGTCTCCCAGTGCAACAACGTCTATGTCTTCCCGGGGATTGGTCTCGGGGCCTGCGCGGTCAAGGCGCGCCGCATCAGCGATGGCATGTTGCTGGCCGCGGTGCGGGCTGTCGGCGCCTATCCGCTGGTGGCGGGCCGGCTGTTGCCCCCCATCGAGCAGGTGGGAGAGGTGGCCCGCGCCGTCGCCAGAGCGGTGGCACTCTGTGCCCGCGAGGAGGGGTTGGCCGATTTTGTCGGCGATCCGGCTCCTTTGATTGACCAGACCTGGTGGCATCCGCACTATTGGGCAGCGTCCTGACGTTTTAAGGTATGTGCATGAAACTTCGCCACCAGTTGGTCACCCTCTCTCTCGGGCTCTCCCTGCTGCTGATCCTCATTCTGGGCAGTCTGCTGGCCCTCTTTATCCGTCATCTGCTGGAGAGCAATCTGCAGGATAAGGGAAGCGATCTGGCACGGGTGATGGCGGCGGATACCCGAGTGGTCGAAGCTCTGCGTCAGGGGAGTGATCCTACCCTGCGCGACTACGTGGAGGCGGTCTGCAACCGCACCGATGCCACCTATATGGTGGTGACCGATGAGCATGGTCGCCGCCTCAGCCACCCCAACCCCGAGCTGGTGGGGCAGAAGTTTCGCGGCGAGGATATCTGGCCCGCGCTGCAGGAGCGGCGCAGCTACTGCTCCAAGGATCGGGGCACCATGGGGCCGGCTATCCGCTGCTTCTCCCCGGTGGTTGGCGGGGATGGGCGGGTCATGGGGGCCGTGGTGGTGGGCTACCTGATGCAGCAGGTGGAGGGCATCTATATGGAGCGGGTGGCCCTGCTCATCTGCGCCATCGTGGCTGTGCTGGGGTGCGGCCTGCTGCTGGCGCTCTGGGTGCAATACCTGCTGCGCAAGACCCTGCTCGATCTGGAGCCGGAGGCGATCGTGCGCCGCTTTACCCTGCAGGATCTGGTACTGGAGCACATTACCGAAGGGGTCATCGCCCTCGATGGCCGCGGCAATATCAATATGATCAACAGTACCGCCAGCTATCAGTTGCGGCTGCCGGTCACCGGGCGCCACGCCCTGCAGGGACAGTCGCTGGCGGAGCTGGTGCCGCCCCTTGCCCCCTGTCTGGAGCAAGAGGGTGGGGAAGTGAGCTTCACCATTCAGGGGGAGTCCTTTGTCGGTCGCTGGCAGGCGGTGCAGGGCAAGGCGCCGGGGCGGCTTCTGATCTTCAGTCGTCCGGAGGTGGCTGCCAGTCTGGGGGTACAGGTGACCCATCTGCGCCAGTATGCCGAGATGCTGCGGATGCAGAGCCACGAGTTCGCCAACAAGCTGAGCAGCCTCTCCGGCTTGTTGCAGCTGGGCCATGTGGAGCAGGCGGTGGAGCTGATCCAGCAGGAGAACGAAGCGTGCCAGACCATGCTGCAGGAGCTGCTGCGGCTGATCGACAACAAGCCGGTGGCGGGGCTTATTCTCGGCAAGTTCAGCCGGGCCCGCGAGCTGGGGGTGACCCTGGAACTCGATCCCGATTCGGCGCTGGCGGAGTATCCGGCCTCGGTCTCGGCCGATCTCATTACCCTCATTGGCAACCTGCTGGATAATGGTCTGCAGGCAGCCTGGCGCAACCGCCAGCAGCGGCCGCCCAGGGTGCTGCTCTCCCTGTGCGATGTGGGGCGGCGACTGGTGATCGAGGTGGAGGATAGCGGCGAGGGGGTCGACGAGGAGCTGGCCGATCATCTGTTCGATTACGGGGTGAGTCGCCAGAGCGGCGATCACGGGGTGGGTCTGTTCCTGGTCAAGGAGACCGTGGGTCGGCACGAGGGTGTGATAGAATGGCGGCGAACCGCCGAGCAGACCACCCTGTTTGGTATCTACTTGAATAAAAACCAATTAATGTGAGCCATGGATCCAATAATCACGCTTGTTATTGAAGATGACGATCGGATCGGTGCCATCTTGTCAGAACTGGTGGCGGCGACACCCGGTTTCTCCCTGCTGGGGCGGGCCGGCACCCTGGCCCAGGCCGATGCCATGATGGCCGGTGTGGTGCCCCAACTGCTGCTGGTGGATGTCTCCCTGCCCGATGGCTCCGGCCTTGAGTGGGTGAGCCGCCTGCGTAGCCACAACCGCGAAGCCTACGTCATCATGGTGACTGCCTCGCGGGATGTGGAGACCATCCAGCAGGCCCTCAATCTGGGGGTTCATGACTACGTCATCAAACCATTGCGGCTGTTTCGCATCCAGCAGAGTCTGGACGAGATCCTGCAACTGCACAGCCGCCTCTGCGAGCGGGGTCGGCTGGAGCAGGAAGATCTCGACAAGCTGCTGGGCAAGGGAGGGCGCTCCCAGATCAAGGAGATGCGCGTCACTCCCAAGGGGATCGACAGCATCACCCTGCGTCAGGTGCTGGATCTGCTGGCGGGTGAGCCGGAGAACGTCTTCTCCACCGACACGGTGGCGCTGCGACTCTCCCTCAGCCGCACCACGGCGCGCCGCTATCTGGAGTATCTGGAGTCGGAAGACCGGGTGGATGTGGATCTCAACTATGGTCAGCGGGGGCGGCCGGAGCGGCGTTACCGCTGGCGCCGGGCGGGGTGAAGTCGGTTCACCGTCGTTAGAGCACGATAGAAATGAACAAGGGAGCCAGCGGCTCCCTTGTTGTTTTTTGCATGTTGCCCGTCAGGCCGCATTGCGTTCCGGCAGTGGGACACGCTTTTTCAGCTGGGAGATCATCACCCCGCCCAGGATCAGTCCGCCACCCAGCAGGTGGTAGCCGTGGATCGGCTCGCCCAGGCCGACGACGGCGATCAGCGCCGTACAGAGTGGCATCAGGTTCATAAAGACCGAGGTGCGCTCTGCCCCCATGCAAGCGAGGCCGCGCATCCAGCAGTAAGCCGCCAGCAGGGAGGAGGCAAGCCCAGCGAAGAGCACCAGTCCCCACCCTTCAGCTGGCACCGCCATCGAGTCGGCACTGAGAGCGAGCGGCACCAGCAGCAGTACCGCCAGCAGGATCTGCAGGTAGAGGTTGAGCCAGGGGCCGAACGGCAGCTGCCAGCGGCGGATCAATAGGCCGTAAAGGGCGTAGCTGGCGGAGCCCAGCAGCATCATGCCATCCCCCGGGTTGATGCCGTTATGGAGCAGGGCAAGCGGTTCGCCCTTGCCAAGCAGCCAGAGCACCCCGAACAGGGAGAGACTCATGCCGAGCAGTGCCTGTTTGCCGGGACGCTGGCCGAAGAAGAGCGCCCCTTGCAGCAGGGTGAGCAGCGGAATCAGGGAGCCGATCACCCCCATATTGGTAGCCGAGGTGCTGTGGGCGGCGTAGTAAGCGAGGCACTGGTAGAGCACCATACCGAGCGCCGCCAGCACCAGCAGCTTGCCGAGCCAGGGGCGAACCTCACTGCGTCGCCGCCAGAGGGTGGGCAGGCAGAAGGGGGTCAGCGCCAGGGCGGCGATCACCCAGCGATAGAAGGAGATGGCCGCGGGATCGAGCACGTTGGCGGCCGCCTTGGAAACCACGGTATTGGTAGCCCAGATCAGCACAGCCATCAGCGGAAAGAGAAGAGGGGAAAAGATTCGCATCAGAGGCTCCTTATTAACAGGGGGCCAAGTCTACCCTTGTCTTTATATTATCAAGTAGCGTAAAACAGACAGATGACCCAGCGGAAAAGACAACTCTTTCGGATGCATCTTATTCCGGCCCACACGGGCTGCGTTTGCTCGCAACTGATGGCTGCTTTTGGCCTGTGCCGGAGACCGAGCCAACAGGGCGTTGCATCACGCCAGCTCCTCTCTCTCACTGACAAGGGGCGCTGATGGCCACTCACCACTTTCAGCCGGTAGATGTCGTTCTGCCCGCTCCCAATCCGCTCTATTTCAGTTACCAGCAGATGCTGGCCGACAGCGCGACCGTGCTGCACTCCCACCCCTGGGGCCAGCTCAACATGATCAGCCTGGGGATCATGGAGATAGAGCTGGGGGATCAGCGACTGGTGGCCCCTGCCGACTACCTTATCTGGGTACCGGCGGGTCTCGACCACACCTCCTACAACGAGCAGACCCTCGACTACACCTCCATCTACGTCAGCCACGAGCTGGCGGCCAAGCTGCCGCCAGAGCCCAGATTGCTGCTGCTCACCCCGCTGATCCGCACCCTGCTGAGCGACTTTTGCGAACGGCGGGTAAGCCATATGGCGGATGAGTGGGATCAGCGTCAGGCCGAGTTGCTGGTGGAGCGACTGGCGCGCACCCGTTGTCAGGAGAGCTACCTGCCGATGAGTCAGGACAAGCTGCTGGCTCCCATGCTGGCGGCGTTGCACAGCGATCCTGCCGATCCCCGTACTCTGGTCCAGTGGGCCGGACAACTGCACACCACAGAGCGCACCCTGGCGCGGCGCTGCCTGCGGGAGCTGGGGATGAGTTTCGGTCAGTGGCGGGCCCGGCTGCGGTTGCTCAAGGCGCTGGCCTGGCTCAAGGGGGACATGCCCATTCAGGAGATCAGCTGGCGGCTCGGTTACGGCTCCACCTCGGCCTTTATCGCCATGTTCAACCGGGAGCTGGGCTGCTCCCCCCAGCGTTATCGCCTACAGTCAGCCCGATAACAAATTGCCGGACATGTCATATGGTGAAGCAAAACAAGAAGGGCGCCCGCAGGCGCCCTTTCTGATGACATCTGCTTGCGCTAGAAGAAGCCGAGCGGGTTGATGTCGTGACTTACCAGCAGGTTCTTGGTGTTCTGGTAGTGGTCCAGCATCATCTTGTGGGTCTCACGGCCGATCCCCGACTTTTTGTAACCGCCAAAGGCGGCGTGTGCCGGGTAGGCGTGGTAGCAGTTGACCCAGACCCGGCCAGCCTGAATGCCACGCCCCATGCGCCAGGCCAGATTGCTGTCGCGGGTCCACAGGCCTGCCCCCAACCCGTACTGGGTGTCGTTGGCAATGGCCAGAGCATCCGCCTCGTCCTTGAAGGTGGTGACCCCGAGTGCCGGCCCGAAGATCTCCTCCTGGAACACCCGCATCTTGTTCTGACCGGAGAAGATGGTGGGCTGGATGTAGAATCCCCCCTCCAGTCCGCTCACCTTGGCCGGGCCGCCGCCGATCAGCATCTTGGCCCCTTCGCCGCGGCCGATCTCCATGTAGCCCAGGATCTTGTCGAACTGCTCGCGGGACGCCTGCGCCCCCACCTGAGTGGCGGTATCGAGGGGGTTGCCCTGCACTATGGTGCGGGCACGGGCCAGCACTCGGTCCATGAAGTCGTCATAGATGCTGGCCTGCACTAGCGCGCGGGAGGGGCAGGTACACACTTCCCCTTGGTTGAAGAAGGTCATCAGCATCCCTTCTACCGCCTTGTCGATGTAGCTGCTCTCGTGCTGCATCACGTCGGCGAAGTAGATATTGGGGGACTTGCCGCCCAGCTCCACGGTGGAGGGGATCAGCTTGTCGGCTGCGCAGCGAAGGATATGGGCGCCCACTTCGGTCGAACCGGTAAAGGCCAGTTTCTGGATCCGGCTGCTGGTGGCGAGCGCCTGACCTGCCTCGGCGCCGAAGCCGTTGACCACGTTGACTACGCCGGGGGGCAGGATGTCCTTGATGAGATCCATCATCAGCATAATGGTGACCGGGGTCTGCTCGGCGGGCTTGAGCACGCTGCAGCAACCCGCCGCCAGCACAGGGGCGAGCTTCCAGGCGGCCATCAGCAGCGGGAAGTTCCACGGGATGATCTGGCCGACCACGCCGATGGGCTCTTTGAAGTGGTAGCTGACGGTGTTCTGATCCAGCTCGGCGGCCGAGCCCTCCTGAGCACGAATGCAGCCAGCGAAGTAGCGGAAGTGATCCACCACCAGCGGCAGGTCGGCGGCCAGGGTTTCACGCACCGCCTTGCCGTTCTCCCAGGTTTCGGCGATGGCGAGCCGTTCGATGTTCTGCTCGATGCGATCGGCGATGCGCAGCAGCAGGTTGCTGCGCTCGGTGACGCTGGTTTTGCTCCAGCTGGTGAACGCCTTGTGGGCGGCATCCAGCGCCAGCTCGATATCGGCGGCGTCGGAGCGAGCGACCTCGCAGAATACTTTGCCATCCACCGGCGAGATGTTTTCAAAGTAGCGGCCGGCGCGAGGAGCCACCCACTCACCACCGATGAAGTTGTCGTAACGGGACTTGAAGCTGACCAGGGCACCTGCCTGACCGGGAGCGGTATAAATCATCTCATCATCCTTTATGTGTGTGATCCTGACCGGACTGGCTGACAGACCGGTTGGCAGCTGATATCGCAAGGGGCGTGCCAAAGGGTCTGACCAGCAGGCAAAAGGTTACAAAAACGTTATCAAATGGGGTGTGGCGGCGTATCTTGGTTAACCAATGACCACGGCTATTGCGATAAAACTGTACCGTTTCTGGACAGTGGCCGAGACAGTCGTGCTGTTTGTGAACAGGAGGCGTGATGAGTGAGTCACTTCAACCCGGTCCCGGTCCGATCCAGCGTTCCTGGCTGCGCTGCCTGTATCAGGGGCTGAGCCGCCAGCAGAGCGCCGATCTGGACTTGCTGCCCCAGGGGGAGCTGTCGGCCCGTCAGGAGCAGCACAGGGGGCTGATCGCCTGCTTCCAGCGCTTTGTGCTGCCGCTGTTTGCCCAGTTGCTGGCGGGTCGCCCCTGTCGCCTGTTGTTGTGTGACGGTGAGGGGGCCATTCTGGCCGCCAGTGGTGATGAGGGGTTCGCCCGCCATGCCGAGCGTATCTTTTTGCGCAGTGGCGCCCGCTGGGGGGAGGCGAGCAAGGGTACCAACGCCATCGGTACCGCGCTGGCCGAGCAGAGCGAAGTGCAGGTGCTCGGCAATCAGCACTTCTTCGCCCAGCACAGCTTCCTTAGTTGCAGTGCTTGCCCGTTGCTCGGGTCGGATGGGCAATTGCTCGGGGTGCTCGATATCTCCACCGATGCGGCCCATCACGATGGCGATATGCTGGGCACGGTGCGGCTGCTGGCGATGACCCTCGAAAACGCACTGCTGGCGCGTCAGCCGGGCTGGCTGGTGGATCTCGATCCCCAGAGCCTCTGGTCCGCTCGCCTGTTGCTGGGAGAGGAGGGGGAACTGCTCGGCGCCAACCGGGCAGGCCGACTCTGGCTCGGTCAGCATCCTTTCGATGGCAGGCAACTGCTGCGCGAGGGGCGTGGCTTGCGGCTGGTGCCAGAAACGGACGCGACATCTTCCTGCACCGCGCTGCCGGGTCACTCAAGCCCGGTGCCACATCCGCAGCAGGTGCCGCTCAAGATGCTGGAGCGCGGCATTTCGCTGCTTATCGAGGGGGAGACCGGCAGCGGTAAAGAGCATCTGGTGCGGGCCCTGCACCGAGCATCGAGTCGGCGGGATCAGCCACTGGTGTGCGTCAACTGTGGCGCGTTGCCAGCAGATCTGGTGGAAGCCGAGCTGTTTGGCTATGTGGGCGGGGCTTTCAGCGGTGCCCGCAGCCAGGGCAGTCAGGGTTATCTGCGCGCAGCCCACGGCGGCATGCTGATGCTCGATGAAATTGGCGAACTGCCGCTGCATGCTCAAACCCGACTGCTGCGGGTATTGCAGGAGCGCAGCGTGACGCCGGTTGGCAGTCACAAGCCGGAGGCGGTGGATTTCTGGTTGGTCAGTGCCAGCCACCGGGATCTGGCGGCCATGGTGCAGAGTGACGCATTTCGCGAAGACCTCTATTACCGGATCTGCGGCTGGCGCCAGCAGCTGATGCCGCTGCGCCGTTGGCCTGCCGTTGAGCGTCTGGGGCTGATCCAGCGACTGTTGGCGGAGATGGACCCGACCCTGCGTCTGACCCGCGATGCGGAGCAACAGCTGCTGGCCCATCCGCTGCCCGGCAACGTGCGCCAGCTCAAGCAGGCACTGGAAGTGGCCTGTGTGCTGGCAGAGGGGTTGGGTTGGATAGAACCCGCCCACCTGCATCTGCCCAGTGTGGCCACAGAGCCCGGCGTCTTACCGATGGGGGAGGCGACCAGCTTGCGTGAACAAACCCGGCGGCAGGTGCAGCAAACGCTGGCGGCATGCGGCGGCAATGTGAGCGAGGCCGCGCGCCAGCTGGGGATCAGCCGCACCACCCTCTACCGGACACTGCGCGAAGCCCCTTGAGTGCTCACTCCCCCTCACCGGTCGTTTTCAAGACGCACATGACGGCTGGAGCCCTGCCCATCCAGCCGCTATGATGCGCCCTTGCCGGGGCATTGCGCCCGTTGACTCATCCGTTGAGGATTTTCTGCCATGTCACAACACATAGGGGCGCTGACCCTGCTGGTGGCTGATTACGATCAGGCCATTCGCTTTTTTACCGAGGGACTTGGCTTTGCGCTCCTGGAAGACACTCGGCTCGATGAACCGGGCAAACCGGGCAAGCGCTGGGTGCGGGTTGCCCCCAAAGGCGCCCCCGGTTCCGCGTTGCTGCTGGCACAAGCGGCCAATGCGCAGCAGCAGGCCGCCATCGGCCAGCAGGGCGGTGGCCGGGTATTTCTGTTCCTCGAGACCACTGATTTCTGGGGGGATTACCAGCGCATGCAGGCGTACGGTGTTCATTTTTGTGAACAGCCTCGTGACGAGCCTTATGGCACTGTGGTGGTGTTTGAGGATATCAGCGGCAACCGGTGGGACTTGTTGCAACGTACTGCTGCCAACTGAATCTGAAAACGTTTATCATCCCGCCTGTCATAAAGTCATAAAAGTGTCACAGAAAATTCTAATAATTGGCGCACCCATCTTCACAGAGGAGAGAGAAGGGAATGGCTAAGCGAATTCTGGTGGTCGAGGACGAAGCACCGATCCGCGAAATGCTCTGCTTCGTGTTGGAGCAGAAGGGATATGAGACGATTGAAGCGGAAGATTACGCCGATGGACTGGCGAAGGTGCGCGAACCCTACCCCGAACTCATCGTGCTCGACTGGATGATGCCGGGCGGCAGTGGCATCCAGTTTATCAAGCAGCTCAAGCAGGATGAGGTGACGCGCCAGATCCCGGTGGTGATGCTCACCGCTCGCGGTGAAGAGGAGGACAAGGTGCGTGGTCTGGAGGCCGGAGCCGACGACTACATCACCAAGCCGTTCTCGCCCAAGGAGCTGACCGCTCGCCTCCATGCGGTGATGCGCCGCGTGTCGCCCACCTCGGTGGATGAGGTGATCGAGGTGCAGGGGCTGAAACTCGATCCTGTCTCCCACCGGGTCAGTGCCGAAGAGAAGGCGCTCGACATGGGGCCGACCGAATTCAAGCTGCTTCACTTCTTTATGACTCACCCCGAGCGGGTCTACAGCCGTGAACAGCTGCTCAATAATGTCTGGGGTACCAATGTGTACGTCGAGGACAGAACCGTGGATGTGCATATTCGTCGCCTGCGCAAGGCGATTGAAGAGACAGGGCACGACAGATTGATCCAGACGGTGCGTGGAGCCGGATACCGCTTCTCAACCCGTCTCTAGAGGCAGTTATGTTGCAACCTTACGCCTGGCGGCGACAGTTGTGGCGAATGGCGTTTTTCTACGCCCCCTTCGCATTGGTTGGCTGGTTGATTGATCATCTTGCCCTCTGCCTGCTGGTGGCGGCCGTGTTGCATCTGGGCTGGCACTATCGCTTCCAGAAGCGGCTCTCTGACTGGTTGTGGCACGACCGCAGCCTGGTGCCCCCCAGCGGCAATGGCAGCTGGGAGTACATCTTCAACGGTATCTACAAGCTGCAGCAGCGTCACCGCGCCCGTCGCCGCGAGCTGGCGGGGCTGATCCGCCGCTTCCGGGAAGGTGCCGAGGCGCTACCCGATGCCGCAGTGGTGTTTCGCACCGATGGCAGCATCCTCTGGTGCAACCGGCTGGCGGAGCAACTGCTCGGTTTTCGCTGGCCGGAGGATGCCGGCCAGCATATCGGCAACCTCATTCGCAATCCGGCCTTTAACGCCTATCTGGGCAAGGGGGCGTATGACGAGCCCCTCGAGATGCACTCCCCGGTCAACGAGGAGAAGTTTCTCGAGTTTCGCATCATGCCCTACGCCTCGGATCAGGCGATGCTGGTGGTGCGGGATGTCACCCGCTTGCGCAGTCTCGAGAAGACCCGCAAGCACTTTGTCTCCAACGTATCTCACGAACTGCGCACTCCGCTGACCGTGCTCAAGGGTTATCTGGAGATGACCGAGGAGCCGCCCCCGCCCGCCATGTGGGCCAAGGCGCATCGGGTGATGATGGAGCAGACCATCCGGATGGATAATCTGGTCAATCAGCTGCTCACCCTCTCCCGTATCGAGGCGGCCCCGACCGTGGATCTCTCCCATCTGGTGGACATGCCTGCCATGCTGGGACTGCTGGAGCAGGAGGCGCGGGCGCTCTCGGGCGAACGGGCCCACCAGCTCGAATTTGTGGTGCAGCCCAATCTGTTGGTGCGCGGGGATCAGGAGCAACTGCGCAGTGCCGTCTCCAACCTGGTCTACAACGCCATTCACTACACCCCGGCGGGGCGAAAAATTACCGTGGAGTGGCGCAAGCAGGGGGCGATGGCGCTGTTTGCCGTGAGCGATGAAGGGGAGGGGATTGCCCCCGAGCATCTGGCGCGGCTGACCGAGCGGTTCTATCGGGTGGACAAGGCTCGCTCGCGCCACACCGGTGGCTCCGGCCTCGGCCTTGCCATCGTCAAGCATGCCCTCAGTCATCACGACTGCCAGCTCGATATCGAGAGCCGTGTTGGCCTTGGCAGCCGCTTCAGCTTTCTCATCCCGAGCCGTATGGTGGTGATTAAATAGTCTTTTATGGCAATGAGTTAGCTGCAAAAAGAGGGCCTTTGAACGGGCCCTCTTTTCATTTGTTCAAATCTGCCGCCATGTCATTAAAGTGTCACATTAAATCCATAAATTTGTCACTGCCAGGTCAGATACTGGCGCCGTCTTAAGAACGGACCTTCTGTAACTTTGGAGAGTGAGTCGGAATGGAACTCACCGCTGACTCAGTCGAATTGACTACCGCAAGACAGTGTTAATCGGCGCCATGTATTGGCAATAGCCTTCTGTCACCTCGGAGATAGGAGACAGAATGAAGCTCAAGGTAATCGCCTTTTGTAACTTTGGAGAGATTGGATGAAACTCAACAAACTGGCTGGTGTAATCGGATTCACCGCAGCAACCCTGTTTTCTGTCAGCGCCCTGGCTGCCGGTGTGGATAAAGACCTGCCGGATTACACACCGACCAGCGGCATTTCGGGCAACCTGTCCTCTGTCGGCTCGGACACCCTGGCCAACATGATGACCCTGTGGGCCGAAGAATTTAAGCGTTTGTACCCCAACGTCAACGTGCAGATCCAGGCCGCCGGTTCTTCTACCGCGCCGACTGCCCTGACCGAAGGTGTTGCCCAGTTCGGTCCGATGAGCCGCGCCATGAAGGCCGGTGAAGAGGAAGCATTCGAGAAGCGTTACGGCTACAAGCCGACTGCCATCCGCGTTGCAGTCGATGCCCTGGCGGTGTTCGTCAACAAGGACAACCCCATCAAGGGGCTGACCATGCCGCAGATCGATGCCATCTTCTCCAGCACCCTGAAGTGCGGCGAAGCCAAGGCTGCCACCAAGTGGTCTGATCTGGGTCTGGACGGCAACTGGTCCTCTAAGGATCTGCAACTGTTCGGTCGCAACTCCGTATCCGGTACCTACGGTTACTTCAAGGAGCACGCCCTGTGTAACGGCGACTTCAAGAGCGGCGTGAACGAGCAGCCGGGTTCTGCCTCCGTGGTGCAGTCTGTCTCTGCCTCCCTGAACGGCATCGGCTACTCCGGTATCGGTTATGTCACCTCTGGTGTGCGTGCAGTACCGCTCTCCAAAGATGGCAAGACCTTCATCGAAGCGACCTCTGATAACGCCATCACCGGCAAGTATCCGCTGTCACGCTTCCTGTACGTTTACGTGAACAAGCATCCGAACAAGCCGCTCTCCCCGATGGAGCAAGAGTTCGTCAAGATGATGCTCTCCAAAGCAGGCCAGAACATCGTTGCCAAAGATGGCTACGTGCCGGTGCCGGCCAAGGTGGTACAGGCTGACCTGAAAAAGCTGGGTATCATGTAACTGCCTGCAGTCAGCATGCCCTGATAAAACGAGCCCCAAGCGGGCTCGTTTTGTTTTTGGCGGCTGTCAGTTTTGTTAATAGCGCAGGATGGATATTTTTCCGCCAGCCGGGGGCTGGCTCCCTTGCGCAGCAGGGCGGCATTTCCGAGAATAGGGCAACGTTATGGCAAAGGATCCCTTCATGATTGCGTCCCTCACCAAGTTTGGCCTGGTAGCCCTCTGTAGTTCCCTGCTGGTCGCCTGCGCCCAGTCGCCGACCGGCCGCAGCCAGATGCTGCTCTACTCTCCCCAGCAGATGAACCAGCTGGGCGCTGACTCCTTCGAGCAGATGAAAAAGCAGGAGAAGGTGAGCAAGGATGCCAAACTCAACGCCTATGTCTCCTGTGTCGCCAAGGCGGTGACCGCCCAGGTGCCGGCCAGCTATGGCATCACCAACTGGGAAGTGGTGGTGTTTGACTCCAAACAGGTCAACGCCTTCGCCCTGCCCGGCGGCAAGATCGGGGTCTACAGCGGCCTGCTCAAGGTGGCCAAGAATCAGGATCAGCTGGCGACCGTCATCGGCCACGAGTTGACTCACGTGCTGGCCCAGCACTCCAACGAACGACTCTCGCGCAGCCAGCTGGCGGGGATCGGTCTGGCGGCTGCGGACATCGCCATGGGCACCAGCGAGTATCGCGGCGCCACCATGGCCGCCCTTGGCCTCGGGGTCGAGGTGGGGGTGATGCTGCCCTACGGCCGCACTCAGGAGAGCGAAGCGGATCGGCTGGGGCTTGAGCTGATGGCGCGTGCCGGGTTCAATCCGGCCGAGGCAATCCCCCTGTGGCAAAACATGAGTGCCGCCGCCGGTGGCAACACCCCGCCGCAACTGCTCTCCACCCACCCGAGCAACGAGAACCGGATCGCCGAGTTGCAGGCGCAACAGGCGCAAGTGCTGCCGCTCTATGAGCAGGCTCGCGCCAATGGTCTGGTGCCCCAATGCAAGGCATAAGCCTGCGCATGGCGCGCAGCGACGATGCCGCCGCCATGACGGTGATGCAGCGAGCCAGCTGGCTCGCTGCCTATGGCCAGGTGCTCGGTGCCGACCTGCTGGAACAGCTGGACGTCACCGCTCATCTGCAAATCTGGCAGAGCCGTCTGGCCGAGCCGGGCCCAAGGCCCATGCTGCTTTGTCTCGATGAGGTGGTGATTGGCCTGCTCTACTGGCAACCACTGCAGGAAGCGGGGCAGAGCATCGCCCTGATCCGCGCTTTTTACCTCCATCCCGACCACTGGCGACAAGGCTATGGCAAACGGCTGTGGCAGGCGGTGGCGATGCAGATGCGCCGCGCCGGTTGCCATAGCGTCAAATTGTGGCTGCTCGATGGCAACCACATTGGCGAGGGATTCTACCTGCGCCGCGGCTTCGTCTTTGATGGCGAGGAGCGCACCCTGATAAGCCTCGGGCAGCCCTGCCTGCAGCGACAAATGAGCCGTTTGCTCTGATCACTCTCCCGTTTTTCGCCTTCGGTCACTTTATTTTTTTTGCGAATTAATACAATGTCCCCCTTGGAACAGAGTTGGATAAACACGGGCTGACAAGGGAGTGCTGGCATGTATTACGGCTTTGATATCGGTGGCACCAAGATTGCTTTTGCGGTCTATGACGGTGCATTGAACCTCTGCCACGAGGAGCGCATGAGCACCCCGGGCAACGATTACGAGGGGTTGCAGCAGCTGATCCGCTCCCGGGTCGAGCAGGCGGATGCCCGCTTCGGCGCACGGGGCTCGGTCGGCATCGGTTTCCCCGGTGTCATCAACAGCCACGATCACAGCATAGTGGCGGCCAATCTGCCCTCCATCAATGGTCGCCATCTGGGCGCCGATCTGGCCGAGCTGCTGGAGCGGCCGGTCAAGGTGGATAACGACGCCAACTGCTTCCTCTGGTCCGAAGTGCATCAAGGGGCAGCCGACGGCGCAGGCAGTGCGCTCGGCGTCACCATCGGCACCGGCATCGGCGGCGCCGTCTATCTGGCGGGCAAGCTTATTCAGGGGCGCAACTGGCTGGCTGGCGAGATTGGTCACTACCCCTTGCCCGCGACCATGCTGATGAAGTACCCCGAGTTGCCCCGTCCCCGTTGCGGCTGTGGCCGTCTGGTCTGTTTTGAAACCTATGCCTCCGGCACCGGTCTGGAGCGTCTCTATCACCATTTCCATGGCCAGCGCGCCACGGGTCACCAGATTGTGGGACGCTTCGAGGCCCATGAACCCCATGCGGTCGAGACGGTCGACTGCTGGCTGGAGATCATGGCCGCCGGGCTTGCTACCGCCATTTCGGTGATTGATCCCGAGGTGGTGGTATTGGGGGGCGGCCTGAGCGGCCTGCCCGCCCTCTATGAACAGCTGCCGCTGCGTCTGCCCGGTCACTTGCTGCCCGGGGTCGCCCTGCCCGAGATCCGCCAGGCCCGCTTCGGTGGTGCCGGTGGTGTGCGCGGCGCAGCCTTGCTCAATCTATGAGATCAGATGTGGGGTCTGATCTCCCCGAAAAAGGAGTCCTCATGACCCGTCTTGAAATCTGTATCGACAACCTGGAATCCCTGTTTACTGCCCAGCAATCCGGGGCGGATCGCATCGAGCTCTGCTCTGCGCTGGGTCTGGGCGGCCTGACCCCCTCCTACGGTTTTATGCAGCAGGCGGCCCGCCACGCCACCGTGCCGGTTTATGCCATGATCCGCCCGCGCGCCGGGGATTTTTGCTTCAATGACGGCGAGTTCGAGATGATGCTGCAAGATATCGCGGCGGCACGCGCTGCGGGGCTGCAAGGGGTGGTGGTCGGTTTGCTGGATGAGGAGGGGCGGGTGCCTGCCGCCAAGCTCAAACAGCTGGTGGATGCTGCAGGACCGTTGGGGGTCACCTTCCATCGCGCCATCGACCTCTCCTCCGATTGGCGCCTCGATCTGGAGACCATAGTCGCTGCCGGTTGCGAGCGCATTCTGAGCTCGGGCCATGCGCCGACCGCGTTGGCGGGGCTGGAAACCCTGCAGGAGATGCAACAAGCGCTGGCGGGACGTGCCAGCCTGATGCCGGGGGCCGGGGTCAATGCCGACAACGTGCGTACCATAATTGAGTTCACCGGGGTGAGCGAAGTGCATATGTCCGGCATGGGCTGGCGCGGTGGCATAGTGCCGCACGGAGTGAATATGGGCACTTCGGATGATGGTCGGGTCAATATCACCGATGGCGCCAAGGTGGCTGCGGTCAGAGTCTTGCTGGATCGCGGTTAAGCAGATCGCCGCCGTTGGGCGGCGTTCATCCGCATCTTGTGTGAAGTTCCTCCCACTGACGGGGAAATCAGGGGTGCCCCCGGCAGCACCCCGGCCAAAAGTCTGATATTATCCCGCCTCTTTACTACATGGATCTGGAGCAACATCTCAATGTCCCAATACGACTCTATCGAACAGAAGGCCAGCTATGGCATCGGCCGCAACATGGGTGATCAGCTGGCGCAGCAAGCCTTCGCCGGTCTGGATATCCCGGCCCTGCAACAAGGTCTGGCAGATGCCCTGAATGGTCTGGAGTTCGCGGTCAGCCGTGACGATATCAATGATGCCTTCCAGGTGATCACTGCGCGTATGCAAGAAGAGCAGGAAGCCGCCGCCAAGGCCGCCGCTGCTGACGGCGAAGCCTTCCTGGCTGATAACGCCAAGCGCGCTGAAGTGAAGGTGACCGACTCCGGTCTGCAGTACGAAGTGCTGGTAGAAGGCAACGGTGCCGTTCCGGTAGCCGGTCAGTCCGTGCGTGTGCACTACCACGGAACCTTCACCCACGGTGGCGTATTCGACAGCTCTGTCGCTCGCGGCCAGCCGGCTGAATTCCCGGTAACCGGCGTGATCGCTGGCTGGGTTGAAGCGCTGCAGCTGATGCCGGTTGGTTCCAAGTGGAAGCTCTACATCCCCCACGATCTGGCCTACGGTGCCCGTGGTGCGGGCTCCATCCCGCCTTACTCTGCGCTGGTATTTGAAGTCGAGCTGCTGGACATCCTGTGATCCTGCTGGCTTGATGCAAACGGCGACCCTCGGGTCGCCGTTTGTTTTTGGGTTATGTGATAGACAGCATTTGTCGCGACCAGCGGGCTGGAAAGGAGAAAAGGGCGGCTCTTTTGCGCTTTTTACTGCTTTTTTCAGAAACGGGAACAGGCATACTGCGACTCATTAGAGAGGATAAGGAGAACCCGATGAGCAAGAAGATGAAGAGAGTAGCGGGGCTAGCCCTGTTGCTGCTGAGCATTCCGGCCAGTGCGGATGCCATGCGCTGCAAGAACGCCCTGATAACCGAGGGAGATACCACCGCCGAGATGCTGCTCAAGTGCGGTGAGCCGATGTTGCGTGAAGAGCTCAACCGCAACGAGGAGAACCAGTTTGGCAACATGGTGCAGGTCAAATATGGTGAACGCTGGACCTACAACTTCGGCAAGAACGAGTTCATGCGCTTTGTGACGGTGCGCAACGGCATCATTACCGATATCGAAAACGGCCCGCGCGGCGAGTAGCCGGCGGGCAAAGCATGGATGCACAACAGACAGTAGGGCAAGACCCTTTGACTCACATGTCCGGCAAGGGGTCGCGGTGACCAAGTTGTCTGACCGCCAGATTGATCTGGCGAGCCAGTCTTAGCCGCTGGCGGCAGGTCAGGCCATGGAGGCTGATCCTGCCCGCGTTGAATTCAAATGTCCCCAGCGACTCGATGGCAAAATAGCCTCGATGAAAGCTCTTGATGTAGCGAGCGATCTGCCGTGGGGATAACTGCTTGAATACCTTCATCACACGGTTCCCTGATTGCCTGGACAGGGCACACTATGGTGTCGGTCGATGACACTGATATGACGGTTTATAAAGATTTGCATGAATCCTTATTTTGCCTGTGGGCTCGGCAAATTGACGGCGTCATCGAAAAAGTTGTGCCATGGCAAACCACTGCACCGATATACTGCGGGCTTGAATGGAACAAATAAAAGGGCCTGTGCGTGGAATGGGTTGATGTGGTGGACGGTAATAACCGGGTGATTGGCGTGGCCGAGCGAGCCAAGGTGCGGCGGGAGAATCTCTGCCATCGCGCCAGCTATATTCTGGTGCTCGACGACGCGGATCGGATCCTGGTGCAGCGACGCACCCTCAGCAAGGATTTCTGCCCCGGCATGCTGGATGCCTGCGCCGGTGGCGTGGTCACCACCGGTGAGGAGATGGAGCGCTCCGCCCGCCGCGAGCTGGCCGAGGAGCTGGGGATTATGGATGTTCCACTGCAGGGCTTTGGCAGCTTTTATGCGGAAGGGGAGGGCTACCGGGTTTGGGGCGGCCTCTTCAGTTGCCGTTATCAGGGGCCGCTGCAGTTGCAGGCCGAAGAGGTGAGCGCGGTGCACTGGATGAGCCAGGCCGAGATTGCCGAGCGCGCCAGCGAATTTACCCCCGACTCCCTGCTCGCCATCGCCACCTGGCAGGCGAGGCGCTGACCAACTTCATATATCCTCTTCTCCAGAGACAAGACGGGCAGCCTGATGGCTGCCCGTCTGCCTTTGTGCATTTATTTGGTCTGCTACACCAGCTTGAGGCGCCGGTTGGTGCGCCCGCAAGCGCTCGGTTTGGCGAGCCAGTGCCCTTGCCAGTCGGTGGCTAGCCGCAGCAGCGGATACTCCAGATCGAGCCTTGTCACCACCAGCGGGCCGGTCTCGTCGCCACTCACAGGATTGCCGCTGGCGGGATCGATGATTTCGACGATGCAGCTCTCGTTGACGATAAAGCCCTGACCAGGCTGACTCTCGTAGGCCACCACCCCCACATCCTGCCACACCAGGCAGTTGAGGGCCGCAATGCCGTGGATGGCGTGCAGTGGCGCGGTTTCGGGATGGGTGGCTTCGCACAATAGGGCGTGGCGCAGCGAGTCGCTCGGGATTTCCGCCGCTTCGGCCGCTTCCAGCAGGTCGAGCAGGGTCACCAGCGGGCCGACATAGCCGGTGGGTTGATAGCGCAACAGTGCCTCCAGCTGGCGCTGGGTATCGTGGGGCCCGCAGGGCACCACGGGAGCCCCCAGCTGGCGGGCGCCGTTATCGAAGATAAAGGCGGTGGGGCCAGCGTGATAGTCGTGGCCGTTGAGCATCACTTCCCCCGCCTTGAAACCGGCGGCAAACAGTGCCCGGGCGGCGCCCCACCAGTCTGCTCCCGCATACTCGGGGATGGCCAGCTGGCCCGGACAGGAGAAGACCCGCAGCGCCTGACTGGCGGGGCGGCCGGTGAGACCGGCAAAGGGGGGATGAGCCTGCTGGGCGGCAAAGAGCTCTTTGCTGTCGAGCAGTGGCAGGGTGGCCAGCTCTGCCAGATCCTCGAGGCGACACTGGCGATAGGCGCTGGAGTAACCGGCGCAGTATTGACTGACATGGGTAAGCTGATGATTGAGCTGGTCCAGTTGCTGCTGTTCGCGCATGGCGGGGGGACGAATTTCCAGACCATCGTAATAGTGTTGCATGGGGCCTCCTGGCGCCGTGAAACCAGCTCAAGAGTAGTCTGCCCAAGGGGAAAATGCCTGCCGCTATCCATGGTCAGGCTCAGAGCCGCTGTTAGGCGGCATCGTCACTCTGGGATAAACTGGCGACTTCCCATCACGACTCAGGACGAGAAATCATGATTGCTGTAGGACACCCCCTGCCTGCGGGCGAATTTACCTTTATCACCGCCGAGGGCAAGCAGCTGCGGGATAGCCAGACGCTGTTCGCCGGTAAAAAAGTGGTGCTGTTTGCGGTACCCGGCGCCTTTACTCCCACCTGCTCCAATGCTCATCTGCCCGGTTATGTGGTGCTGGCCGATCAGTTTATGGCCAAAGGGGTGGATGCCATCTGTTGTCTGTCGGTCAACGATGCTTTCGTGATGCGGGCCTGGCAGACGGCCCAGAATGCCGAGGCGATCACCATGCTGGCGGATGGCGATGGCAGCTGGACCCGGGCGCTGGATCTGGCCAAGGATACCGGCGCCTTTGGCGGCATCCGTGCCCAGCGCTTTGCGTTGATCGCCAACGATGGTGTGGTCGAGCAGCTGTTTGTGGAGGCGCCGGGCAAGTTTGAGGTCTCCGATGCCGCGAGCCTGCTGGCTGCACTGTGAAATGTTAATCACGGTTTGATTTCCCCTTGAAATGGGAGGTGGCACAGCTACACTGGCGCCACTTTCCCATGGTGCCTGCCCGTTTGGGCTGGCGCTTCGTTGCAGATCACAAGAGATGAAGATCCTATGACCCTGGCTTTTGTTGCCCTGATTGCCGGACTGGCGCTGCTGGTCTGGAGTGCAGACAAGTTTGTCGACGGTGCCGCCGCCACTGCCCGTTATGCGGGGATGCCGCCGCTGCTGATCGGCATGGTGATCATCGGTTTTGGTACCTCGGCCCCGGAGATGGTGGTCTCGGCACTGGCGGCGTCCCAGGGCAATCCCGGGTTGGCGCTTGGTAATGCCTATGGCTCCAACATCACCAATATCGCGCTGATCCTGGGTCTGACGGCACTGATCAGTCCTATCGCGGTGGCCTCTCAGGTTGTGCGCAAGGAGATCCCCATTCTGCTCGGTATTACCCTGCTCTCCGGTGCCCTGCTGATCGATGGGCATCTGGGCCGGATGGATGCGGTCATTCTGGGGGCCGTCTTCGTTGCCCTGATGGGGTGGTCCATCTGGGCTGGCATGAATGGCAAGGGAGATGCGCTGGATACCGAGACAGCCGAGGATATCGAGAGCGAGGGGATGTCCCTCAAGAGCGCCATCTTCTGGCTGGTGGTAGGGCTGGTGCTGCTGATCGGTGCTTCCCGTCTGCTGGTCTGGGGGGCGGTGACCATCGCTCAGGCGCTCGGTATCAGCGATCTGGTGATTGGTCTCACCATAGTCGCGGTAGGAACCTCCCTGCCGGAGCTGGCCTCGTCGCTGATCGCCATTCGCAAGAACGAGCATGATCTGGCCCTTGGCAACGTGCTCGGCTCCAACCTGTTCAACACCCTGGCGGTGGTGGGGATTGCGGCAGGCATCCACCCGCTCGATGTGGCTCCGGAGGTGCTCACCCGTGACTGGAGCATCATGATGGGGCTGACCCTGCTGCTGCTGGTGATGTGTCTGGGCCGCAAGGGACAAGGCCGTATCAACCGGTTGGAGGGGGGTGTGCTGCTCACCTGCTTCGTTGCCTACACCGGCTGGCTGCTGACCAGTCAGTTTATCTGATAGGGGTTGGTGAAATGAGAGAGGGGGAAGCTCAAGCTTCCCCCTCTTGTTTTTGCCCAGTGAACCTGTTGGCGAGCGAGCGGTGTGCTCAGGCTACTGCCACCAGCTTCTGCCCCTTCTGGCTGCTGTCCAGAATGAGGATGCTGGCCTTGGGGAAGAAGTTGAAGGTGGAGGCCGAGGCCCAGGTGTAGGCGCCCATTACCTTGCCAACCACCAGTTCGCCGATAGCCAGATCCGGCAGCATGATGCCATCGCGGATCACATCCACGCTGTCGCAGGTGGGGCCGGAGAGCACCGAGTTGTGTTGCTCGCCGCTGGCATAAGGCGTGCTCACCGGATAGGTAACGTGGTCATAGAGCTGGCCGTTGTAGCTGCCGTAGAGACCGTCATCCAGGTAGTACCAGATCTTGTCGCCGCGGTGGGCCTTGCCCATTACGCTGGATACCGAAGTCATGGCCGGTGCGCTGATAAAGCGGCCCGGTTCGGCAATTTTCTGCACGGTAGCGGGCAACTTGGCCAGCGCTTCGCGGATCGGGGCGCAGAAGCCGCCGATATCGAACTCGCCCCCTTCATAGTCGACCGGGAAACCGCCGCCGATATCCAGCACCCAGGGCTTGAGCCCGAGCGCCCAGGCCTGCTCCATGATCTCGCGGCAGGCGTCGATGGCCTGCACATGGCGACGGGCGTGGGGTACCTGGGAGCCGACGTGGAACGACAGCCCCATCACCTTGATCCCCTTGGCGTGGGCCAGTTGCAACAGCGGCAGCGCCTGCTCCGGAGTGCAGCCGAACTTCTTGGAGAGATCGACCTTGGTCTCGGGGTTCGGGAAGCTGACCCGCAGCAGCAGTTTCACTTCGTCCTTGTAGGGAATGAACTTTTCCAGCTCCAGCGGGTTGTCATAGACAAACACAGTGCAGCCGAACTCCAGCGCGTAACGGATATCGCTGTCGCGCTTGATGGGATGGGTATGAATGCAACGCCCCGGGCGAACCCCCTGACTGCGCACCAGATCCACTTCGCCATTGGTGGCCAGATCGAAACAGGCCCCCTCTTCCTTCAAGACAGAGACCACCGCCTCATGGGGCAGGGGTTTGAGTGCATAGTGCAATCGTACATCGGGCAGGGCTGCGGCCAGGGCCCGATACTGTTTGCGGACGGCTGCCTTGTCGAGCAGCAGCAGGGGGGAGCCGAATTGTTCAACCAGCTGACGGTAATCTTGTGCGACCACATCTTTTGCAACCAGGGCGTCGTTCATTCTCTTTTGGTCATCCTTAGGGGGCGTGATATGCCCAAGCCATATGCGATTGAACCGGCGACGGCCGGGTCAGGCGAGCGGTCCGGTGGGACCAACCGAACACAGTGCATAAATTGATAGCAAAGTGCTTGGTTATGCAGCTGATTATCGGCTTATTGATTCTGTGTGCAAGAATTTTGATTGGATATGTCGGCAAGATTTTCTTGGCGAAACGAGAGGGATCACTGTTCTCTATCCGCCATTTTTCCCGTTTGGGCCACATTTGATCCGTGAGAACCTAACTTGTTGATAGTTAACTAACATCTAACATTCTTGTCGCTGCTCTGGCGGTCACTAAAAAAATATAAATGGGGGCGGCCAAGTGCGAGACAGCTCACATTTTTTGGATTAACATGCCGACTTCCTAATCCAAACTAGTTCGGATGAAGGTAGCAGGAGAGCGATGGGCAACCATCCACCGAAGAAGTGAATCTTTCAGGTACCGGGCAACCGGTGTGGACTGCTACTGGACGATACTCTGGAGAGACCCGTTAAATCGGGCGCCGAAGGAGCAAGGCACCATGACTACCCGTAAGGGCAGGCTGGCGCCGGAAACTCTCAGGCAAAAGGACAGAGGGGATGGGATGGTTGTACCTGGGCTTGGCCCGCATCCGATCGCCTCTGGCCGATCGCGACACCTATGGGAAGATCATCCTTCTCCTCCTTAATTTCTGTTTCTTAAGGAGGATGCATGTCATCAATTCAATCGGCGTTAACCGCCATCGATAGCTTTATCTGGGGTCCACCCCTGCTGATCCTGCTGGTCGGGACCGGTATCTATCTCACCCTGCGTCTGGGTCTGCTTCAGGTGGTGCGCTTGCCGCTCGCTCTGCGGCTGGTCTTTGGTCGCGATCAGGGGCAGGGCAAGCAGGGGGATGTCTCCAGCTTCGGCGCTCTCTGTACCGCTCTCTCTGCCACCATCGGTACCGGCAACATCGTCGGGGTGGCTACCGCCATCAAGCTCGGCGGCCCCGGTGCCCTGTTCTGGATGTGGATGGCGGCACTGTTCGGCATGGCCACCAAGTATGCCGAGTGCCTGCTGGCGGTGAAATATCGCGAGCAGGATGCCAACGGCCAGATGGCGGGTGGCCCCATGTACTATCTGGAGAAGGGGCTCGGCTCCAAGCCGCTCGCCAAGCTGTTTGCCCTGTTTGGCATCGGCGTCGCCTTCTTCGGGATCGGTACCTTCCCGCAGGTCAATGCCATCTCCGATGCCATGAGCCTCTCCTTCTCGGTGCCCCGTGAAGCGACCGCCGTGGTGCTGACCCTGATCGTGGCGCTGGTGACCCTGGGAGGGATCAAATCCATCTCCAGCGTGTCGAGCAAGGTGGTGCCCTTCATGGCCATCTTCTACATCGTCGCCTGTCTGGGCGTGCTGGTGAACAACGCCAGCGCCCTGCCCGATGCTGTCATGCTGGTGCTCGAGAGTGCCTTCACCGGCCATGCGGCGACCGGCGGCTTCGTCGGTGCCAGCATCATGCTGGCCATTCAGTCCGGGGTGGCGCGCGGGGTCTTCTCCAACGAATCGGGACTGGGCTCTGCGCCCATCGCGGCGGCGGCAGCCAAGACCGACTCGTGCGTGGAGCAGGGGCTGGTCTCCATGACAGGTACCTTCATCGACACCATCATCATCTGCACCATGACCGGCCTGACCCTGGTGGTGACCGGCGTGTGGAGCGGCGATGCAAGCGGCGCGGCCATGACCAGTCTGGCTTTTGCCCAGGGGCTCGATGCTCATGTCGGCCAGTATCTGGTGAGCATTGGCCTGCTGTTCTTCGCCTTTACCACCATCCTTGGCTGGAACTACTACGGCGAGCGCTGCACCGAATACCTGTTCGGGGTGAAGGCGATCAAGCCCTATCGTCTGGTCTATCTGGCGCTGGTTGCGAGCGGTGCTTTCCTCCATCTGGATATGATTTGGCTGCTGGCCGATATCGTTAACGGCCTGATGGCGGTGCCCAACCTCATCGGCCTGATTGGCCTGCGCCATGTGGTGATCGCCGAGACCCGCGCCTACTTTAGCCGGGATTTGGATAGCGAAGCCGAGCCGGAGCCGCAGACGGCCTGAACGCCTCAGCCCGTTTCACGCTCCTCTTGAAAAGAACAAGCCACGACTCCGGTCGTGGCTTTTTTGTGCGCTGTGTCTACGGATGGGTACTTTCCCTCTCCCTTCGGGATAAGGTCAGGACGAGGGGGATAGCCCCTCGCTCAGCAGGCTATCCAGACGTGCTTGCACTTTCTCTACCAGTGCCTGATCGCTACCGCGCCAGCCGATGCAGCTTGCCAGCGTGGTGGAGGTTCCCGTCATAAAGCGCAGCTCGCCGCCCGCGAGCTCGTAGAAGCGGCTCGCCATCTTGGTTCCCTCATCCACATCACCCGCCACCAGCAGCATGGCTTGCGCCAGCACGGCGCCCTGGTGATCCTGCCCCGGCGCCAGCCAGCGCTGGGCGGTACCGGTGATCTTGCGTCCCCCGATCACCAGATTGTACTGACCATCGCAAAAGGAGCCGGGTACGAAGTCATAGCTTCCCTCAAGGCCGTATTCCGCCAGCAGGGTCAGCAGCGGCGCCCCCAGCAGCCGGTAGTAGTGGGCGAGATCTGTGGTGGTGCGGGGCAGCAGCAGGGATAGGTTGAGGATCCCCGCCCCGTGGGGCACGGCGGTGCCGCCGCTGTCGCGCACATGCACTGGCCAGCCTTCAGCTGCAAGTTGCTGGCAGGCGGCTTCGTAATGGGGGAGGCGGGTATCTTTGCGAGTGACAATCAGGCATTGGGGCGCCTGCCAGAGGTGAGCGCGGGGCTGGCCGTCATGGGCACAGTCGCGCAGCCAGTGCTGCTCTTGCGCCAGTATTTGTGCGGGTGAAGCGGTATCGGGGAGGGGAGAGAGCAGGCGATAGGGCATGGCGGCATCCTCAAAAAAGGCTGCTCAGCACACTACCCGTGGCGGCTGACAAGGTAAAGCCCCGCAGTGCGGGGCTTGAGTCTGCTATCGGTTGATGACGTCTCAGGAGTGGCGCGCTTCGCGCTTGGGCAGCAGCAGGTTGAGCACGATGGCGGTAATGCCACCGGTGGCGACGCCGTAGGAGAGTACGCTCTTGGCCAGCTCCGGCAGGTGTTGCAGCACTTCCGGCACCTGTGCGACCCCCAGCCCCATGGCCAGCGACACCGCCAGGATCATCAGGGCGCGGCGATCCAGCTCCTCGCGGGCAATGATGCGCACGCCAGCGGCGGCGATGGTGCCAAACATGACGATGGTCGCTCCGCCCAGCACGGGCTCCGGGATCTGTTGCACCAGACTGGCGACCGCCGGGAACAGGCCGAGCAGGGCCAGCATGGCGGCGATAAAGAGCCCGACGTGACGGCTGGCGACGCCGGTCAGCTGAATGACGCCGTTATTCTGGGCGAAGGTGGACATGGGGAAGGTGGAGAAAACCGCTGCCAGCATGGAGTTGGCACCATCGGCCAGCACGCCGCCTTTGATCCGCTCCATATAGACAGGCCCTTCCAGTGGCTCGCCGGAGATATCCGAGGTGGCGGTCATGTCGCCGATCGCTTCGAGCGCCGTCACCACGAAGATGATGGCGAGCGGCACGAACAGCTGCCAGTCAAAGCCGAGACCGTAGTGAAGCGGAATAGGCACCATCACCAGCGGGCCGTCGAAGGTGGGGGCGCTCACTTTGCCCAACAGCAGGGCCACGGCATAGCCCGCCAGCATGGCGATCATGATGGCGGAGAGACGCAGCCAGGGGTTGCGACTGCGTTGCAGCAACACGATAAGGCCGAGCACCAGCAGGGAGAGGAAGAGGTTGGTGTGACTGGCGAAGCTGCCATCAGAGAGGGCTGCATAGCCGCCGCCCATGCTGATCAGGCCCACTTTGATCAGGGTCAGGCCGATCAGCAGCACCACTATGCCGGTGACCAGCGGGGTGATGATCCGTTTCACCAGATGGAGGAAGCGGCTCATCACCACGATAGTGAGTGCGGCAACCATCATGGTGCCAAACAATGTGCCCAACAGATCCTCGGTGGGCATGGCGGCCTGTTTGAGGGCGAGACCGGAGGCGATGATGGGGCCGAGGAAGTTGAAGCTGGTACCTTGCACCGAGAGCAGGCCGGAACCGATGGGGCCGAAGCGGCGGGTTTGAATGAAGGAGGCGATGCCGGACATGACCAGCGACATGGAGACGATATAACGGGTGTCGGCGGCAGGGAGGCCGAGGGCATTGGCGATAATCAGGGGCGGGGTAATGATGGCGACAAACATGGCGAGCATATGCTGCAAGGCGGCGAACAGCGTCTGGGGCAGAGGCGGGACATCCTCTATGCCATAGACCAGTTCGCTATGGGCTCGCCTGGGTGGATGTGCCTCTCGATTGGCGCGTGTGACAGCAGCCTGTTCCATAAGTACCTCGAATTGTGTGGGGAGGGGGAGAAAATTGGGCGCTATTGTAGTGATTGAAATGAGGCTGACCAGCGCTAATTATGCAAAAAAAGGTTTATTTTTTGATGGGTTGAAACGTTTGCGCGCTGCGATTATCATCTGTCGGTTTGTGTGACAGACCTCTCCTTTTTATTCTCCCCGCTAATGACAATTTTACCACTTTGTAGGTGTAGAATGAGCCCTCAGTATTCATCGTGGAGACTCTGGATGCTCAAGTTGTCAGAGTTCTGGAGTGCGAGGGTTCACTCCGAAGACTTTACTCGTACTCGCATGGGCTTTATGACGGTGCGTTTGCGCCTGCTGACCTGCTTGCTGATGCTCGGATTGCCCGCTTGGGCCGTGGTGGATTGGTTGACCTTGCCCGCCCTTCATTTCGAGCAGCTGTTCCAGGCTAGGATCTTCTGCACCCTGGCGCTCTCGCCACTTATTCCGCTCTCGTACCTCATCCACTTCAAGCGGGAACGGATGAAGCTGGCCCTTGGCTACCTGATGGCCGTGATGATGCTCTTCTCCCTCTTCTGCCTGAACAGCTTTGGCGCCGGACAGGAGTTGCAGGCGGGTTATGCGGCCTTTCCCTATCTGCTGATCACCCTGTTTGCCATCTTCCCCATCCCCCTCTCCCTCGGCTTGCAACTGGCTGGTGTGGTACTGGTGACCATGCTGCTGGGCCACTGGCTGCTGGTGGGCCAGAGCATCTGGAGTCAGGCCACCCTGAATCAGGTGTGGGTGCTCGGCATGTTTACCATGGCCAGCTGCTGGGTGCAGTGTGGCCAGCTCAACATGCTGCTGCGGCTATATCGGGAATCGACCACCGATGAGCTGACCGGCATGATGAACCGCCGCCTGCTGATGAAGCAGCTGGAGCAGGCCAGAATCCGGCTGCAACTCAAGAAGAAGCCCTTTGCAGTGATGCTGCTGGATCTCGATCGCTTCAAGCGGATCAACGATATCTACGGCCATCTGGCGGGGGATGCGGTGCTCAAGGAGGTGGCGACCACCCTGGGGGAGCAGCTGGAGCCTGACATGGTGCTGGGGCGTTATGGCGGCGAAGAGTTTGCCATCCTGATGCACAACTGCGCAGATCCGGCGCTGGCGAGCAAAATGGCCGAGCGGCTGCGCATTGCCGTTGAGGCGCGGCTGGTGAAGAGCCCCACCTCGGACGAATTGCTGGAGGTGACGGTGAGTATCGGGATGGCCATGGCCCGTTCCGATGACACCATCGATATTCTGATCAACCGTGCTGACGAGTGCCTCTATCAGGCCAAGATGGCGGGACGCAACTGCGTGGTGGTCGAGGGGCAAAACCGCGCAAAAACAGATGCCGCCTGAGGGCGGCATCCTGTAGGCAATGAGCTGACGAGATCAGGCCAGCTTGTACTTGCCGGAGAGCTGCTGGGCCAGCAGCTTGAACATGTTGAAGACTGCCATGGTCTTGCCGGTCGGGGTGCCGTCTTCGGCCAGGAAATACTCCCCCTTGAACACCAGAATATCCCCCTTCTGCTCCACCGAATCGGCGCGCATACCGTGGATGAAGTCTTCATGCTCTTTGATGATCTTGTTGGCCATCTCAAGCAGGGCCGTCTCGGTGATCAGCTCTTTCTGTGGTTGCATGCTCGTCTCCTTAAACGACTACTGGACAGGGAAATCGTGGATCCCTGCCTCTGATTGAAGAGGCGCCCAGCATACTGCAAACAGGGTTTTTCTGTCATTGATATGACCCCGATTTGTGGCTGTTTATCCGATCACCAGATTCTTCAACCAGCAGCGTTGGCGAATACGGCGCTGCACCAGCAACACTTTGCTGAGCTCCTCCAGCAAGACCACCGCCACCACCCAGGAGAGGGGCCAGCCGAGCAGCGTGACCGCCACCCAGGCGAGCGGGATGCCGATGCACCACATGCCGACAATATCGATGAAGATGCTGTAGTTCACATCGCCGCCAGAGCGCAGCACCCCGATGATCCCCACCATGTTGAACACCTTGAGCAGCATCCCGAGGCACATGATGCCGAGCACCTGTCCCGCTTCCGTCATCAGCTCGGGGGGCAGGTTGCCGACCCACTGCAGCAGGTTGGCTTGCAGCAGCCAGACGATGATCCCCACCAGTAGCGCGCCAATCGGTGCCAGCAGCAGGAACAGCTGGGAGTGCTGCCAGGCAATCTCGTACTCCTCGGCCCCGAGCCGGTGGCCGAGCAGGGTGGAGCAGGCCACCGCCAGTCCGAAGAAGAGGGAGATAAGGATGCTCTCCAGGGTGCCGAGGGTGGTCATGATGGCCAGCGAATCGGTGCCAAGATGGGCATAGAGAAAGCCGTAAATCAGCATGCCGAAGGCCCAGAGGCCGTCATGGAACAGCAGCGGCAGGGCGATCAGGGTAAAGCGCACCACCTCCTTGCGTTTGAAGGCGGCCAGCCAGTCTGGTGCACGCGGGATCAGGCGCGCTTCATAACGCTTTACGTAGAGCAGCAGCAGGGCTGTCTGCAGCAGCCGTGAAATGGTGGTGCCCCAGGCCGAACCGGCCACCCCCATCGCCTCGAAGCCGAAGTGACCGAAGATGAGGGCGTAGTTGAGGATGACGTTGGCGATGATGGCGATAATGCCGATGCGGGTCGGCGCGGCGGCATTGCCGACCGAGCGCAGGGCTGACTCCAGCGGCACCACGATGGCGGTACAGAGGATGGTGGCGCCGGTGATCATCAAGAATTGATCCGCCAGCTCGCGCAGTGCCGGATCCTGACTGGCAAAACCCAGCACGCTGCCCGGTGATAACACATAGATGAAGGCAAAGGGCAGGGTGACCAGCAGGGCGCCCACTATGGCCAGCGCCAGGGAGCGGCGCACCCCGGCCATCTCACCGCGCCCGAAGTATTGTGCTGCCAATACCGAGACCCCGCCCGCGAGGCCCGCTATCACCAGCAGATTGAAGAAGAAGACCCGGTTACCCAAGCCGACCGCCGCCACAGCCATGGTGCCAAGCTGGCTCACCATCATGATATCGATGAGGCCGAGCAGGGAGAACATCATGGATTGCAGCGAGACAGGCAGAGCCAGCCGCCACAATCGAGTCATGAACTCGCGATCGGTGGTTTGTTTTAAAATCGCTTGCCAATAATTCATAGTTGTTAACCGGGTATGAGAAAAGCAAGGTTTGTCAGGGGTATGATAGGGACTAGCGAGGCTCTTCTCACTGTGAGTAGCTCTCGATTTTCTTGTGTAAAACTATCCTGTTGAGGTGTTATGCCATTTGCCAGCGAGTGTCTGGAGATAGCGCCAGCCTGTGAAGAGCAGATGCTGGGACGTGAAGGGCTGCCCCTGCTCGGCGAGGCAGGGATCTTCCTGACCGGCCTATCCCGGGTGCGGGATCACTACCTCATTCGCCGCAATCGCCCCGAGTTTCACATTCTGATGGTGAGTCACGATGGGGGGGGCGCGCTGCTCACCGACGAGGGGGAGCAAGCCATTCCGGCCGGATCGCTGATTTTCCTGCCCGCCGCCGTGCCCGGTGGTCTCAAGCTGATTGGCGAAAGCTGGCAGATCAGCTGGATTTTGCTCGATGACGTGCCGCGCTGGCAGCATCTGCACTGCCTTGGCCACCGTATCTGGCAAGGGGATGGCGGCGATCAGCTCTACCATCTGCTCAGCCTGATGCAGGGGGAAGGGGTTCGATCTTCGCTGCAACCCCAACTGCTTAGCCTGTTGCTGGCGCTGCTGGAGCGTACCCTGCAAGGGGAGGTGCGCGGTACCCCTGAACTCAGATTGCAGGCGCTGTTTCGCCGGGTGGAGGCGCGCCTGGACGAGCCCTGGAGTGTCGCCCTGTTGGCCCGACAGATGGCCTGCTCCGTCCCCCATCTGCACCGGCTTTGTCAGCAAGTGTTCGGTATGGGGCCGATGGCGAGGGTGACCGAGCTCAGAATGAACAAGGCACGCCAGCTGCTGCTCTATACCAACTGGCCACTTGGCGAGCTGGCGGCCCGGGTCGGTTACAGCGATGGGGCCAACTTTGCCAACTGCTTTCGCCGTCTGACTGGTCAGACCCCCGGCGCCTTTCGTCGACTGGGTCGCAAACCTTTTGCAACGGATGTGCAAACTCTTTGAAATTAATGACACAAGCCCCTAGGATCGGCGGGTCCCTGCGTCTAGCTAACCGTTTAGGTACCAAGATCCATGTTTGAAGATAATAACCAGAAACGTCCTCTCTACATTCCCTACGCCGGTCCCGCCCTGCTGGAGACCCCTTTGCTCAACAAGGGCAGCGCCTTCACCAGCGAAGAGCGCAGCAACTTCAACCTCGAAGGTCTGTTGCCCCAGAATATCGAGACCATCGAAGAGCAGGCCGAGCGTGCCTATCGCCAGTTCATGGCGTTTGGCAACGACATGGACAAGCACATCTATCTGCGCAACATCCAGGATACCAACGAGACGCTGTTCTACCGTCTGCTGCACAACCACTTGACCGAGATGCTGCCCATCATCTACACCCCGACGGTGGGCAAGGCGTGCGAGGAGTTCTCCAACATCTATCGCCGCGCCCGTGGCCTGTTTATCTCCTATCCGGACAAGGACAGGATCGATGACATGCTGCAAAACGCCACCAAGCAGAACGTCAAGGTGATCGTAGTGACCGATGGCGAGCGGATCCTGGGTCTGGGTGATCAGGGGATCGGCGGCATGGGCATTCCCATCGGCAAGCTCTCCCTCTACACCGCCTGTGGTGGCATCTCGCCCGCCTACTGCCTGCCGGTGGTGTTGGATGTCGGCACCAACAACCAGCAACTGCTGAATGACCCCTTCTATATGGGGTGGCGCAATCCGCGTATCTCGGGGGATGAGTACGCCGAGTTTGTCGATGCCTTCATTCAGGCGGTCAAACGCCGCTGGCCCGACATCCTGCTGCAGTTCGAGGACTTCGCCCAGAACAACGCCATGCCGCTGCTTAACCGCTACAAGAACGAGCTCTGCTGCTTCAACGACGATATTCAGGGCACTGCAGCGGTGACCTTGGGCAGCCTGATCGCCGCCTGCAAGGCCTCCGGCGCCAAGCTCTCCGAGAAGCGGGTTGCCTTCCTCGGGGCGGGCAGCGCCGGTTGCGGTATCGCCGAGCAGATCGTGGCGCAGATGAAGGCCGAAGGGCTGACCGATGCGCAGGCCCGCAGCCGGGTCTTTATGGTGGACCGCTTTGGTCTTATCACCGACAAGATCCCCAACCAGCTCGACTTCCAGCGCCGTCTCTCCCAGCCGGTGGAGCGGATCAAAGACTGGCCAGTGGGGGACAATATCTCCCTGCTGGAGGTGATGGAGCACGGTCGCCCGGACATCCTGATCGGGGTATCCGGCCAGCCTGGGCTGTTTACCGAAGAGGTGGTCAAGACCATGCACAAGCACTGTGCCCGTCCCATCATCTTCCCGCTCTCCAACCCCACCTCCCGGGTCGAGGCGACGCCGGCAGACCTCATCCGCTGGACCGACGGCCAGGCGCTGGTGGCCACCGGCAGCCCGTTCGCACCGGTGGAGCACAAGGGCAAGCGCTACGTCATCGCCCAGTGCAACAACTCCTTCATCTTCCCGGGGATCGGCCTTGGCGTCATCGCCTCCGGCGCCACCCGGGTGACCGACGCCATGCTGATGTCGGCCAGCCGCGCGCTGGCAGAGTGCTCGCCGCTGGTGAAAGGGGAGGAGGGCTCGCTGCTGCCGGATCTGGCGGATATCCATCAGGTCTCCCGCTACATCGCCAAGATGGTGGCCAAGACCGCCATGCTGCAGGGCAAGGCGGTGCAGACCCCGGACGAGGTGATCGATCAGGCCATCGACGCCAACTTCTGGCATCCGGAATATCGCCGCTACCGCCGCACCTCGTTCTGATTTCTGCGAAAAGACGCAAAGCAAAAGGGATGCCTCGGCATCCCTTTTTACTGCACGTCTGACATGGTTATCGCCTCAAGATCAACTACTCGCTGCCGCCCTGTACGCCGGTGACGCGCACCTCGACCCGGCGATCTGGCCCAAGGCAGTCGATGAGCGCCGCTTTCGCCTTGAAGGCATTACACTGGTTGCCGGTGACCGGATTGCTCGCACCATTGCCCTGGATGCTCACCTTGTCGGCAGGCAATCCCTTGCTGATCAGAAAGTCGGCAACGGTTTGGGCCCGAGCTTCTGACAACTTCTGATTGTTGGCATCCGAGCCGATACGGTCGGTATACCCCATCACGACCGCACTGCCATCCTTGGGCTGCACGTCGACGATCTGCTGGTAGAGATCGTCCAGCGCACTCATCCCCTCCTGCTTGAGATCGGCCTTGCCAAAGGCGAACAGCACATCGGAACTGAGGTTGAAGGTCTGATCCACCACTTCCGGTTCGGCCGGTGGCGGGGGAACCACGACCGGGGCGGGCGTGGGGGCGGCTTCTTTGGGTTGGCTGCGGTTCGGGTGGATCACCAGCTCCAGCGTGGCGGTGCTGATGTCGCTGACCCAGCGCTGGGTGCCGCTGTTGGCTTTGCCGTTATCCGGATCATCGCCAACGCGCACTATGTAGCGGTAGCGTGCCTGCAGATCGACCCAGTCATGGAGCCGGGCCGTCACTCCCAGACCCGCCAGCGGCGCCAGGTTGTCGTCCCCGCCATTGACTGACTCGACGTGATAGATATAGCCACCGCCTTCGGCAAAGATCGAAAACATCTCGCTGAGCGGCAGGCGGCCAATGACTGACAGTGTGGCTCCCTTGCTGTTGAAGTCATGGCCGCTGATATCCCAGTCACCGGTGGAGAGATAGCCAATCTCTGCCCCCAGGTTTTCCGTGAAGTTGTAGCCGCCAAACAGGGAGAGCGCAGTCGCATCCTTGCCGACATCCTGACTGAAATCATTCAGATTGTGGGCAATGGCCCAGCCACCGCCAACCCCGGCATACCAGTCGTGAACCGGTTCCGCTTGTGCGCCTGTGCTCGCCAATGCCAGTGCAATCCACACAGGTTTTACTCTTATGTTCATCGCGTATCCTCGTCGATGTTTGGTGTAGTGGGGTTGCCTGCTGGTCAAACCCCACACTTATGTATAGGTGACGGGCTGTTTTTAACCACCAAAGAGGTATGGGGGGCGACACGCCGTGAACTAGGGCGCGAGACGGGAAGAGGAAGGGGGCAAAAGAGGGTACAAGGTGGGTGAAATAAGCGGCAAGAAAAAGGAGGCCAGGTGGCCTCCTTGTTATGTCGGACTGCAGGATTACTGTTGTACTTGCTGCACGCCGGTGACGCGTACTTCTACACGGCGATCCGGTGCCAGGCAGGTGATCAGCTGAGCCTTGCCCTTGACGCTGTTGCACTGGGTGCCGGTGACCGGATTGGCTTCACCGCGACCTTCGATGGCAACTTTGCCAGCCGGCAGACCTTTGCCAACCAGGAAGTCGGCCACGGTACGGGCACGCGCTTCGGAGAGTTTCAGGTTGTAGGCGTCAGAGCCGATACGGTCGGTGTAACCGACGACCACGGCGCTGCCATCTTTCGGCTGAACATCAACGATCTGCTGATACAGGGTGTTCAGCGCTGCGACACCTTCTGGCTTGAGGGTGGATTTGCCAAAGGCAAACAGCACGTCTGAACTCAGGGCGAAGTTCTTGTCGACCAGTACCGGCTCGGGAACCGGCTCAGGCGCAGGGGCGGCAACCGGGGCAACATAAGAGGTACGGTTCGGGTGCATCACCAGCTCCAGGGTCGCGATGCTCATGTCGCTCTCCCAGGTTTTCTGCTCGTCACCCAGATTCCACAGATAGCGGTAGCGTGCTTGCACATCGATAAGGTCGGAAAGCTTGGCAGTCAGACCCAGACCCGCCAGCGGCGCAGTGCCGTTGTCGCTGTTGCCATTGCCGTTGACGTGATTGAAGTAGGCACCACCTTCAGCAAACACCGAGAAGATGTCGCCCAGCGGCAGGCGGGCGATACCGGAGAGGGTGGCACCCTGGGTTTTGAAATCTGCACCGTCAACGCCCGCTTTACCGGCGTAGAGGTAGCCCAGCTCAGCTGCGTAGTAGTCGTTGAAGTTGTAACCGCCGAACAGGCTCAGCGCAGTGGCGTCTTTGTCAGTGTCTTTGCCAAAATCATCCAGACCGTGGGCATAAGCCCAACCTGCACCAACACCGGTGTACCAGTCATCGGCAGCCTGAGCTGTGGTACCTGTGGCGGCGAGCGCCAGTGCAATCAGGGTAGGAGCCATTTTGAGTTTCATCGGTTTATCCTCGTTGTGTTAGCCCATGTCGGGCAATGCACTTGTTTTTATTGCTGCGAAAAAACCGCCAGCAAAGTGGATAGCGAAGGCTTATGGACACTCATGAGGCAGTGGCGTCATGGACAACAGACCGGACAAGAAGCGCTTTTTAGTGCTTATCCAATACCTTACAGGCGCAACTACTTTATGCTTTCGAGACGGGGCAGGCAAGGGCAGGGAGGCGGGAATGAGGGATGCAAGCGAGAACGAGACAAACAAAAAGGGATGCCGCAGCATCCCTTTCTTTTGCATTATTTAAACGAGGTCAGATTATTGCTGAACTTCTTGTACGCCAGATACGCGAACTTCTACGCGACGATCCGGAGCCAGGCAGGAGATCAGCTGAGCTTTAGCGGTTACGCCGTTGCACTTGGTGCCGGTAACCGGGTTGGCTTCGCCACGACCTTCGATGGCAACCTTGCTGGCAGCCATACCTTTGCTCACCAGGAAGTTGGCAACGGTACGGGCACGGGCTTCAGACAGCTTCTGGTTGTACGCGTCGGAACCGATACGGTCGGTGTAACCAACAACAACAGCGTTGCCATCTTTCGGCTGGAACTCAACGATCTGCTGGTACAGCGCATTCAGGGCTGCAACGCCTTCCGGCTTCAGAGTCTCTTTGCCAAAGGCAAACAGCACGTCTGAGTTCAGTGCGAAGTTCTTCTCTACAACTTGCGGAGCAGGAGCCGGTGCTTCTTCAACAACCGGGGCAGCTACCGGAGCTACGTAGGAAGTGCGGAACGGGTGGTATACCGCTTCCAGAGTAGCGATGCTCTGGTTGGCCTTGTAACGCTCACCGTTGGCGTGCAGGTCAGCCACGTCCCACATGTAGCGGTAACGAGCTTGCAGATCCAGCGCGTCATTTACCTTGTAGGTCACACCGGCGCCAGCCAGCGGGGAAACTTTAGTGTCGCTGGTACCCAGACCATCGGTGTGACCCCAGTAGGCGCCGCCTTCAGCGAACAGGGAGAAGTCGTTGCCAACCGGCATACGGGCGATACCGGACAGGGTGGCGCCCTGGCTCTCGTAACGGTTGCCGTCGGTGTTGCCACGACCGGTGTACTGGTAGCCCAGTTCGGTACCGAAGTTCTCGGTGAAGTTGTAACCCATGAAGGCGTTGGCGGCAGCCGCGTCTTCCTGGCCTACATTGGTGCTTTCCAGCTTGTTCAGGCCGTTGAAGTGAGTAGCACCGACACCGGCACCGAAGTAGATGTCGTCAGCGGCGTGAGCAGCGGTAGCACCCAGAGCAGCCATGGCGATGGCGATCATGGAAGGAGCCATTTTCATCATAAAAAAATCCTCGTTGAGATCGCACGTTATTCACGTGCTTCACACTTTGTAATTTATGTAAGCTGCAGGCTCCGCCGTACGGCTGGCGTCGAGTCTGGCAGATGACCCGGTATAACCGGGTTGCACACTCTCCTGGTGTGTCGAGTGCGCTGGCATGGCACGCAATGCGTGAGAAACCACTGCCAGGCAACTGATGTCATTCCGATGACGAGGCGCACTCTATGCCGATTTTAAAACATGATCAAGCTCACAAATGAGCCTTGTGGCAAATTGTGTCGTGCCCTTAACTGGCTGTTTATCCAGATTAATTAGTGATCCAGATAGGCCCTGTGCAGTTTCTTCTCCAGCTTCATATAGGCCTGAACCCAGTCGCTATGCGGGTTGGCAGGATTCGCTCTGGCGGCAAAGACCGCAAGGTAATCTGCCTGGGTTGCGCTCTGCAGCAAGGGGGTAAATGTCATCAAGAAATGTCGGGCCAGATAGGGGTCAAGGGGCCAGATGTTGAGGATGGCTCGTGCCACAGGCTGAACCGCGGCTGAACAGATGAAATGGCGGTGTCCCGCCTCCAGCCAGTCGGCCATCTCGCACATGCCCGATTCAGCTACCAGACCACCATCACCCGGGGCGCTTGCCAGCGCAATAGACTGGCCATTTACCGTGGTGAGCTCTTCATTGTTATGCAGGGCACCATCGTGGCTGCGCAAGGGTAGGTTATGCGATTCCTGTTCAAGAAACAGGCTGCAGCTCTCCGGCAGGGCGGCCAGCAGTTCGCTGGCGTGGCTGGACATCAAGGCCGGAAGCCAGAATGCCTCGGCGCGATATTGTTCACCTTGCAGGCGCTGTTGTGCCAGTTCTTCTGTGCTGGATACGGGGTGCAGGCGAGAGATAATGCCGGGAAACGCCATACTTATTCCTCTTAATGGGTATCCGGCGGATTATACGAGTTATTGGGGGGGCCACAATAAAGGTTTCTTTTCGAGACTGTTTACCTGAGGCGGCTGAGCGATTACCATCCCCCCTTGAAGGCAAGGGTTGTCGCCGAAAGGCGCTCATAAGATAGAGGCTCGACCATAACGAGTCCGAACAAAACTGATACACTTGACTACGAGTCGTCGCGAAAAATAAAAGGCGGAGTAAATCCGCCAAACGGAGTATGGAACATTATGAATTCAAATATCGTCACTGTTGGCAAGAAGATCCGTCAGATCCGTGAAGCGGTCGGTTTGAGCCGTCCGAAGTTTGCAGATTTGCTGGGTGTTCCTCCCACCACGCTGAAAAACTACGAGCTGGGTTACCGTGAAGTTGGGGGCGCCTTCCTGGTTGCCCTGGCGCACCACCCGGATCTGCACAAGTTCACCCTCTGGCTGCTGGCAGACAAGAAAGTCGCCGAAATCGGCCAGATTGGTCCGGACGATCTCGCCAAGGCGTGATCATAGATGTGAATAGAAATGCCGCCTTCGGGCGGTATTTTTTTTGGGTCGCCGATCGATATTTTGATCTAACACGCTTTGAATTATCCATGCAGGCCAACGAGAATAAGCGGCCCCGAAAAGTGGGCCCCTGGTGGTATCTGGCCACCCGAACACTATTACATTCAGGATGATATGAGCAATCGGTATGGAGTATGGGTATGAGCAGTAACGAGTTGGATAAACGCTATGGCCTGATGACTGCCATTGCGATGGTAGTCGGCGTGGTGATCGGCTCCGGTGTCTTCTTCAAGGCCGATGATGTACTGCGTCTGACTGGCGGCAATCTGGCCATTGCGCTGCTGGCATGGGCGCTGGGGGCATTTTCGATGATCTTCGGCGCGCTGGTGTTTGCCGAGTTTGCCCAGCGGATCGAAAAGTCCAACGGTATCGTCGATTATGCCGAAGCGGCATACGGCAAAATGTTTGGTTATCTGGTGGGGTGGTTCAAAGGCGTACTCTATTACGCCCCTCTTTCCGCCATCCTTGCCTGGGTCGCCGCTCTGTACACCATGATCTTGCTCGGCAGTGATAATCCGACCAACTCTGGTGCGACCTGGATACTGGCGGCTGTCTATATGACGGTCACCTATCTGATCAACTTCTATACCCCGGCCCTGGCGGGCAAGCTGCAAGTGGGCTCTACCCTGATCAAGTTGATCCCGCTGATCCTGGTTGCCATTGTGGGCACCATTTCAGGCTTGCTCAATGGTGTCACCGTGACCAACTTTGTGCAGGCAATGGATGGGATAGGAAGCACCGGAGGCACGCTGGCCACAGCCGTGGTTGCCACCGCCTTCGCTTACGAGGGATGGATTGCCGCAGTGACCATCAACAGCGAAATTCGCGATTCCAAGAAGAATCTGCCCAGAGCGCTGGTGATTGGCACCCTGATAGTCTTTGTGGTCTATGTCACCTATTTTCTGGGGATCGCCAGCGTCTTGCCGACGGACGAGATAGTGGCGCAAGGGGATAACGCGGTAAATCTCGCGACAACCAGCCTGTTTGGCGGGACTGCCTCGACCATTTTGACCGTGTTCGTGATTATCTCCTGCCTCGGCACCCTCAATGGTCTGGTATTGGCGACCATGCGCATTCCCTACTCGCTGGCGATCCGCAATCAGGGGCCAGCCCCCAAGTGGATGAGCCGTATCGAACCGCATCACCACATGCCAATCAACTCGGCCCTCGCAGCAGCGCTGTTGTCGGTGATCTACTCAGTGCTGTGGTACTGCAGCATCAACGAGACATTCGGTCGTTACATCGCCCTGGACGAGATGCCGATCGTGCTGATTTATGGCCTCTATCTGTTCCTCTATGTCTGGTACATGCGCACCTTTACCGAGTTGGGCTGGATAAAGCGGTTTGTGATCCCGACCTGTGCCACCCTGGGCGCGCTCATCATTCTGTATGGCGGTATCACCAATCCCAGTCTGGGGCTCTATCTACTGGTCTCTGTGGGGGTGATTCTGCTCGGGTTGCTCTTCTACCGTAAGGAGTGACCGGGTAAGTGAGTTGAAAAAAAAAGCGCCGAATGGCGCTTTTTTCATATGTAAACCGCAGCATACCGACAACTAACTGCCCAGCAACCCGAGGCGGCCCAGTTCATCCTTGAGCTGATCGAGATTGCGCTCGACGCAGGCTTCCCCCTCGTTGATGGCATCGCTGGCGCGATGAAAATCCATGATGGAGAAGCTGCCAAGGCGCGGGCAGAGCTGGATCTCCGGCGGGTCACCGGCCATCCGGGCACGGGTGATCCGCTCCTGCATGATGTTGATGGAGCCACTCATCACGCTCCACAGACCCGGTGTGGCTGGCGCGGTTTCACCGCGATTGAGCCACTGGCTGAGCAGGCCGCCGCTGCCGGGTTGATCCGGCTCGTCGGTCCAAGGTTGGTGCATATCGGTGTTGAGGTTGACCGCAATCACCACCTCGGCCCCCATGGCGCGGGCCAGTGAGATGGGCACCGGATTGACCACGGCGCCATCGACCAGCCAGCGGTCGTTGATCCGGGTCGGGGTGAGGATCCCCGGCATGCCGCAGGAGGCGCGCACCGACTGGCGCAGCGGGCCCTGTTGCAGCCAGATTTCGCGGCCGGTATCGAGCTCGGTGGCGATGCAGGCGAAGGGAATGGGCAGATTCTCGAGATCGGGATCCCCCAGATGGCTGGCGGCAAGGCCAAATACCTTTTCGCCGCGAAACAGCCCGCCGGAGAGGGCCGGGTCGAGCAGGCTGACCACCTGCAGGCGGGTAAAGCCGCGCACCCAGGTTTCCAGCCGATCCAGTTCTCCTGCGGCATAGGCGGCACCGACAAAGCTGCCGATGGAGCAGCCAGCGATCAAATCCGGTTTGATGCCGAGACGTTCAAGGGCGCGGATGACGCCGATATGGGCCCATCCTCTGGCGGCGCCGCTCCCGAGAGCGAGCCCTACGCGGGGTTTACGTGGCACGACAGTCCTCCAAAAAGGGGTTGAGGGGTCAGCTTACTCCGAGAGTCAGGAGGCGTCACCCTGCCATCTTTCGCTGCGGTTGCGACCGTTGGCCTTGGCCTGATAGAGCGCCACATCGGCGCGGCGTACCGCTTCGTGCAGGGGAAGGTTCTCCTGGTGGGGGAGATAGCCGAGGCTGATGGTGACCTCCAGCTCGGGCTCGATGGCGGCCCAGTCGTGATCTGCCACCGCCTTTCTCAGCCGCTCCGCCAGTTCGCCGATCTGTGCGGCGTTACTGCGGCTAATCAGCAGCAGAAACTCTTCACCCCCCCAGCGGATCAGGCGATCAGTGGGCCTAAGCTGCTGCTGGCAGATCTGCACCAGCCGGATCAGCACGATATCGCCGACGGCATGGCCGAAGTTGTCATTGACCCGTTTGAAGTGATCCGCATCGAACATCAGGATCCCCGCTTGCAACCGGGACAGATCGCCCGCCTGTTCCAGCAGCACCAGATAGTGGCGGTTGAAGGCGCCGGTGAGGGCATCGTGGCAGGAGAGGTAATTGAGCCGCTGGTTGAGGCGATGGGATCTCAGGTTAGAGAGGGCGGCCAGCAGCATAAAGAGAATGGCGAGCAGGGTCGGCGTGGACTGGCAGAGCATGGCCCACACCAGCGGCAGCAGGGTGACGTTGTGCACCAGTCGCAACGGGGTATCGGGGATTGCCATGGTCAGCTGCAATGCCCCTTGTTGCCACTGGTATTCGTCGGTCGGCTCGGGGTCTTGTGGCACCACGGGTTGGTGTGCGCTGCTGGCCAGCACCTGATGGTACTGATTGAGCAGCAGATACTCACCCAGCGCTGGTGCCAGTTGATTGAGCTGAGATTGCAAGCGTGAGAGCAGGATGTCCATGCTGATCATCCCTACCAGCGAGCCGTCCTTGTAGAGAGGCTGGGACATGGTGACCATGGTGCCCAGTCCGGCAAAATCTTCGTAGGGGCGGGAGAGAATGGTGTCCCGGCTTGGGTTGGGTGACATCAGCGCATCCTGCCAGTAGTGCTTGTCATAGATGCTGCGGGCAAAGCGAAACTGGCTGGAGGGGATCCAGGGATAGAGGTAGATAAAGTTGTCCACCCCGGTGAAGTAGGCCCAGGCGATCTCGCTGCCCAGGCGCTGGCTTGCGGTGGACAGCAAGGGGGAGAGGCTCAGGGCCAAATGAAGTTGCGCCTCCCGCGCACTGCCGGGGGGCGGCAGCGGGCCGTCACCGGTGAGGTTGCCCGCCAGTCCGGCTGGTAAATCCCCGGGGAGCTTGTCGAGGGCCAGCCCCTCTGGCAGTACCTCGATATGGCGATAGAGCTGGCGGGTGAGCACCGACTGGGGATCGCTGCGCAGTCGCTCTTCGGCCTGCCCGCGCATCGCCTCCAGAAACACTTCGGTCTGCTTGAACCGATCCCGCAGGTAGATTGCGCTGTTGAGGGTATCGCTCTGGTAGAGGCGTTCTATCTGTTTCAGGCTTTGCCGCAAGGTCAGACCAATCAGCAGGATGACCACGGCAAACAGGAGCCAGGTCAGGCGTGTGAGAAAGCGGTGGTCAGACATTTTGGGCATAGGCAGTCAGTCGGGTTGCGAAGGAAATTGTCGTTAGTGTATGCGATGTGGCGTGAAAACAAACGGCGCGACCTGAAACAGAGTGAGCTTATCCCGCTCTTGTTACGTTTTGTCACATTTATACATAGTCACGGCATAGTCTGGGGCTAAAATGGCCCCAATCTGGATTTACCCTCTCACTCTTCATGGACTGTTCGATGAAAATGCGTATCTGGCTCGGCTTGGGCCTTCTTCTAATCGTGGTTGCCGGCGTCTGGGCGCTGCGTCACAGCGAACCCGCCGCCAAAGCACCGACCAGACAGGTCAATATCCGCACTCAAACCGTCAAGCAGAGTCTGGCCGAGCCGACCCTCAAGCTGGTGGGCAAGCTGGCAGCCAATCGCTCCGTCATCATCAGCCCCGAAGTGACCGGTCGCATCGTCAAGATTGCGGTGCAATCTGGCCAGAGTGTGGCGAAGGGGGAGACCCTTATCGCGCTGGATGCGGGCAAGCAGCAGGCGGAGCTGGCCGAGCAGAGCGCCAGTCTGCGCGACGAGAACCGCAAGCTGAGTGATATGCGCAAGCTGGTGGCCCGTGGCGCCGTGACCCAATCCGAGCTGGAGGGGCAGGAGGCCACCGTGGCCCAGGTGCAGGCACGCCTCGATGCCGCCCGCTACGAGCTCTCCCTGCGTACCCTGCAGGCGCCCTTTGCCGGTACCGTGAGTCTGATTGACTTGAGTGAAGGGGCGCTGGTCAACAGCGGCGATACCCTGCTGCATCTCGATGAACTGGACAAACTGCGCCTCGATCTGGCGGTGCCGGAGCGTTACCTCTCCCTGCTGCGCCCGGGCATGGCGGTCACCGCCACCAGTACCGCCTGGCCGGATCAGCAATTCAGCGGCACCCTGACCACCCTCGACAGCCGCGTCTCCAACGATACCCAGAACATCAAGGCGCGGGTGATGATCCCCAATGGCAACGGCCAGTTGCGCCCGGGCATGCTGCTCAATGTCGAGCTGGCGCTGCCTGCCCAGCAGCTCACCCTGATCCCCGCCCAATCGGTGGAGTATGCCGGTGAGCAGCGCTTTGTTTACCGTCTCGAGGCCGATGGTCGGGTCAAGCGGGTGCCTGTGGTGCTCGGCGAGACCGAAGGGGAGACCGTCTGGGTCACCGAGGGGCTGAAAGTCGGCGATCGCATCGTGGTCGAGGGGCTGGTCAATCTGCGTGATGGGGTACAGGTGCGCGATCTGGCCGAGGTGAACGGCTGATGTGGCTCTCCGATATCTCAGTTCGCCGCCCGCTGGTGGCGGTGGTGCTCAGCGCCCTGCTCACCGTGTTTGGTCTGGTCGCGTTCAGCAAGTTGACGGTGCGGGAGATGCCGGATGTGCAGATCCCGTCGGTCTCCATCACCACCACCTATGAGGGGGCGGCCCCCTCGGTGATGGAGAGTCAGGTCACCAAGCCCATCGAGGATCAGCTCTCCGGCATCAGCGGCATCAAGAACATCAACTCCATGACCCGCAAGGGGCGCTCGATGATCACCGTCGAGTTCAAGCTCGGCTGGAACATGGTGGAGGGGATCTCCGATGTGCGCGATGCTCTTTCTCGCGCGCGGCCCCGGCTGCCTGATGATGTGGACGAGCCGCTGGTGACCAAGGACAGCGGCAACGGCGATGTGGCGATCTGGCTCAACTTCAGCAGCAGCCAGATGGATCGCACCGCCATGACCGACTACGCCAACCGGGTGCTGGTCGACCCCCTGAGTCTGGTGGATGGCGTGAGCGAAGTGGCGCTCTCCGGCGATCTCACCCAGGTGATGTATGTGCGGCTGCGCCCGGCCGACATGGCGGCCCGTGGCATCACGGTGAGCGATGTGGAAGAGGCCCTCAAGCGCGAGAACATCGAGCTGCCGGGTGGCGAGATCCGCAACAACTCCATGACCATGGCGGTGCAGATCGCCCGTCTCTACCACACAGCGGAAGATTTCCGGCAGCTGCAAGTCACCACAGCCGCCAACGGCCAGAGCGTCTATCTGGCCGATATCGCCGACGTGGAGGTGGGAGCCAAGAACGAAGACAGTGCCTATCAGCGCAACGGTAAAGAGAGTCTGGGTATCGGCATCGTCGCCCAGTCCACCGCCAACCCGCTGGCGGTGGCGCAGGGGATCGAGAAGAAACTCGGCGAGATGCAGCGCTTCCTGCCGGAGGGGGCCAAGCTCGAGGTGGATTACGACTCCACCATCTTTATCAAGCAGGCCATCGACGAGGTGTACGAGACCCTGGCCATCTGCGCCGTGCTGGTGGTGGCGGTGCTCTATCTGTTCCTCGGGCAGGGGCGCACCACCCTGATCCCGGCCATTACGGTGCCGGTATCGCTCATCTCTGCCTTTATCGGCGCCTGGTATTTCGGCTTTTCCATCAACCTCATTACCTTGCTGGCGCTGATCCTTGCCATCGGCTTGGTGGTGGATGACGCCATCGTGGTGGTGGAGAACATCCACCACCATCTGCAGCGGGGTGAACCGCCGCTGCTGGCCGCCTGGCACGGCACTCGCGAGGTGGGCTTTGCGGTCATCGCTACCACCGCCGTGCTGGTGATGGTGTTCGTCCCCATCGCCTTTATGGATGGCATGGTGGGGCGGCTCTTTACCGAGTTTGCGATATTGCTCTCGCTGGCGGTGCTCTGCTCCTCGCTGGTGGCGCTGACCCTGACCCCGGCCATGGGCTCCTGGCTGATGCGCCCGCTGGATAAACCGAATCGACTGACCGCCGGGCTCGATCGCGGGCTCGGCTGGCTGGAGGGGCACTATCGCCACCTGCTGGCGTGGGTGCTGCGTCGCTCCCGCTGGACGCCGCTGGTGCTGCTGCTCTGTCTGGGCGGTATCGGTGCCCTCTTTACCCAACTGCCGACCAGCCTTACCCCGACCGAGGATCGCGGCGTCATCTATGTCTTCGTCAAGGGGGCAGAGGGGACCAGCATCGAGCGGATGAAGCGCAACATGCAGCAGGTGGAGTCCGCCATCATGCCGATGCTGGGCAAAGGGGTGGTGCAGGCGCTGAGCTTCAGCACTCCCGCCTTTGGCCGTGGCGGCGATCAGACCGGTATGGTGATCATCCAGCTCACCGACTGGGCCGAGCGCGACGTCACTGCCACCGAGTTCTCCCGCTCGCTGGGTGCCAAGCTCTCCGGCATTCCCGATGTGATGATCCGCACCTTCCAGCCCGGCTTCCGGGGTGGCTCCACCGCACCGGTGCAGTTTGTGCTGCAGGGTAACGACTATGGCGAGCTCTACCAGCAAGGGTTGGCGCTGCAACAGGCGGCGCAGGGCAGCGGCCTGATGCTGAGCCCGGATCTCGACTACGCCGAGAAGACCCCCGAGCTGCAGGTGACCATCAATCGCGACAGCGCCAGCCAGCTCGGCATTCCGGTCTCCACCGTGGCCAACAGCTTGCAGACCCTGCTGGGCGGGGCGAGCAAGACCACTTATGTAGACAGGGGCGAGGAGTATGACGTCTACCTGCGCGGCAACCAGACCGAGTTCAACGGCATCTCGGATCTCGGTCGCATCTACCTGAAGGCCGCCAACGGCGAGATGGTCAGTCTCTCGACCCTGGCGACCGTCAAGCAGGTGGCGACCGCCAACCGCCTCAACCACTACCAGCGGCAAAAAGCGATCACCCTGACCGCCGATGTGCACCCCGACCACACCCTGGGTGAGGCCCTCGATTTCCTCGATGGCTGGGCCAACGCCAACCTGCCCACCGGCATGACGGTGGATTACGCCGGTGATTCCAAGGATTACCGCGACAATCAGGGGGAGATGGTGTTGGTCTTTGGCCTCGCCCTGCTGGTGGTCTATCTGGTGCTGGTGGCCCAGTTCGAGAGCACCCTGACCCCGGCGGTGGTGATGGTGACTGTGCCACTCGGCATCTTCGGTGGCCTGCTTGGCCTCTGGCTGACGGGGCAGGAGATGAGCATCTACAGCCAGATCGGGATGATCATGCTGATCGGCATGGTGACCAAGAACGGCATCCTCATCGTCGAGTTCATCAACCAGCTGCGCCAGCGGGGGGAAGGGTTCGAGGAGGCGATCATCGCAGGCTCGGTGCGCCGTCTGCGCCCAATCCTGATGACCTCGCTCACCGCCATTATCGGCGCGGTGCCGCTGATGCTCTCCATGGGGGCGGGCTACGAGAGCCGGATGGCGGTGGGAACCGTGGTCTTCTTCGGACTGTCGCTGGCAACCCTGGTTACCCTGCTGGTGGTGCCCGCCATCTACCATCTGATCGCCCGTCACGCTGGCATGACAGGGGCGCGGGATCAGCAGGTAGACGAAGCACTGGCCGCCAGGGGGGCAGGGGAGTCGCACCCTCCGGCGCCCTGATCAGCGCCTTGGCCTCAATCCTGGCCTGAACCCTGACCTGCGCGCTCAAGCGGGGGCCGGTTATCAGCCTCATCATCACAAGGGCGCCTGCGGGCGCCCTTGCTATTGCGGGCGGCGGCCTATTCCGCGGGATCTATAGGGACAAAAAGCCATCGCTCCCCTTGGCCGCAACCGGTATAATGCGCGACCCGAATTTTTCCAGGTGTTCAAAATGCAGCCGGTTACCAACCTTTTCTCCTATCCCCGCTATTGGGCCGAGTGCTACGGCACGGCGCCCTTCCTGCCCATGTCCCGCAAAGAGATGGACAAGCTCGGTTGGGACAGCTGCGACGTCATTCTGGTGACGGGTGATGCCTATGTGGATCACCCGAGCTTCGGCATGGCGGTCATCGGCCGGATGCTGGAGGCGCAGGGCTTTCGGGTCGGCATCATCGCCCAGCCGGACTGGTCATCGAAGGATGACTTTATGCGTCTGGGCAAACCGAACCTCTTCTTCGGGGTGACCGCGGGCAACATGGACTCCATGATCAACCGCTACACCTCCGATAAAAAGCTGCGCCACGACGACGCCTATACCCCGGGGGATGTGGGCGGCAAGCGGCCGGATCGCGCCACCCTGGTCTATACCCAGCGCTGCAAGGAGGCCTTCAAAGAGGTGCCGGTGGTTATCGGCGGCATCGAAGCTTCCCTGCGCCGCATCGCCCACTACGACTACTGGTCCGAGACCATACGCCGCTCCATCCTGCTCGATGCCAAGGCCGATATCCTCATCTACGGCAACGCCGAGCGGCCGCTGGTGGAAGTGGCCCACCGCATCGCAGCGGGGGAGAGCATCGACACCATGCAGGATATTCGCGGCACCGCCGTTATCCGCAAGGAGCCGCTGCCGGGCTGGAAAGGGGTGGATTCGAGCAAGCTCGACCAGATTGGCCGCATCGATCCCATCATGAACCCCTATATGGAAGGGGCCCCATGCTCGGATGATGCCACCGACGCGGCTCCTGCCGCGCAGGAAGCCCAACCCGTGCTGGTGCAGCCGGCCAAGCCCAAGCCGTGGGAAAAAACCTATGTGAAGCTGCCGGCGTTCGAGCGGGTGAAAGAGGACAAGGTGCTCTACGCCCACGCCTCGCGCATTCTGCACCACGAGACCAACCCCGGCTGTGCCCGCGCCCTGTCGCAGGCTCACGGCGATCGCATCGTCTGGGTCAACCCGCCCGCCTTCCCGCTGGAAACCGAGGAGATGGACGGCGTCTTCGGCCTGCCCTACCAGCGGGTGCCGCACCCGGCCTATGGCAACGAGAAGATCCCCGCCTTCGAGATGATCAAGACCTCGGTCAACATCATGCGCGGCTGCTTTGGCGGCTGCTCCTTCTGCTCCATCACCGAGCACGAAGGGCGCATTATCCAGAGCCGCTCGGAAGAGTCGATCCTCAAAGAAATTGAAGATATCCGCGACAAGGTGCCGGGCTTTACCGGCGTCATCTCGGATCTCGGTGGCCCCACCGCCAACATGTACAAGCTGCGCTGCAAGAGCCCCAAGGCCGAGCAGACCTGCCGTCGCGCCTCCTGTGTCTGGCCCACCATCTGCCCGCACATGGACACCGACCACAGCCCGACCATCAACCTCTATCGCAAGGCGCGCGACCTCAAGGGGATCAAGAAGATCCTCATCGCCTCCGGCGTGCGTTACGACATCGCGGTGGAAGATCCCCGCTATATCAAGGAGCTGGCCAAGTACCACGTCGGCGGCTACCTCAAGATCGCGCCGGAACACACCGAGGAGGGGCCGCTCTCCAAGATGATGAAACCGGGCATGGGCAGTTACTACCAGTTCAAGGAGCTGTTCGACAAATACTCCAAAGAGGCGGGCAAGCAGCAGTACCTGATCCCCTACTTTATCTCCGCCCACCCGGGCACCACGGATGAAGACATGATCAATCTGGCGCTCTGGGTCAAAGAGAACCGCTTCAAGCTCGATCAGGTGCAGAACTTCTACCCATCGCCGCTCGCCAACGCCACCACCATGTATTACACGGAGAAAAACCCGTTAAACAAGGTGAGCCGCACCGGTGGCGATGTGTTTGTCGCCAAGGGCGAGCGCCGTCGCCGCCTGCACAAGGCGCTGCTGCGCTACCACGACCCCGCTGGCTGGCCGATGATCCGCGAAGCCCTGCTCGCCATGGGCAAGGGCCATCTGATTGGCAATGGCCCGGGTTGTCTGGTGCCGCCGGAAGGCCGCAACGAGCGTGCCGCCACTGGCAAGGGGATGAAACCGGCCCTGACCCGTCACAGCAACATCAGTCACCAGCGTGGCAATGGCACAGGCAACAAGCCGACCGGCGGCAAACCGGTGGGGTCCCAGCTGCACAAAGGCGCGGCTAATGGCAAAGCGGCCGCACAAGGCGAAGGCAAGAATGCTGGCCAGAATGCGGGTAAAAGCAAACCTGCCGGAAAACCCGCCCATAAGAGTAAAACCCCGACCCGCGCGGGCTCTGCCAAGCCGGGTGCCAAACCCGCCGCTCAAGGTGGCAAGCCTGCGGCTAAAGGAAATGGTGCCAAGCGACCGGCGCGGTAAGTTTTTCTGGTTGGAAAGCGATAGAAATAAAAAAGGCGACCAGATGGTCGCCTTTTTATTTATGAAAATATCTTCTGTAAAAATTATAACAAAAGCATCATGCAGATGATTTATTAATTATGATGTAACCAGTTATCAATTTACACACGGAAAAACTTTTCATCCTCATTTAGTGATAAAACTATCTTATCAGAATACATACTATAAACGTCGTCAGGTATTTTGTCTGATAGCATTGATAAAACTTGTTGGCCTGGAAGCTTATTTGCTTCTTCGAATATGTCTTTAATTTGTTTTATATCTATATCTTCGATGCTGTCATGAAAAACAAAAGTCGGTCTTTTAATTTTTAATTCATTTACTGCATGTATATAAGCAAAGTCAAAAGCAATAACCTCAGCCTTTTTTTTCCCCCCTTCAGGGTTTGTTGCTGAGTTGTTTAGTTTGATTGAGCAGATTCCAGTATCTCTATTGAAATCGAGTTCTATATCGTACTCTTCATCATGTAAATTCTTTGTTATTAATTTGAGGTGTTCATTAAATTTCTTTTCAAATAAATAAACAGTGTCGATTTCTCTAGAAATTGAATCAAGAATGTTTTGTAAGTTACTTTCTGATTCCAGTAGGTCAGACTTTGCTTTTGACTGTTGCTCAATCAGTCCTTCTAATTTACCTAGTTCGACCTTAAGTTCACCAAGTTTTTTAAGGTTTTTTGTCACATGATCCAGACTTTCTTTTGACCTCATATCAGAAAATACTTGTAATTTATCTTTTCTTAATAAGTTAAGCTCTGCTTGGAGTCCATCAAATTCCTCCTGTAATCTTGGTATATCAATAGTAAGGAATAATTTTTTCTTATCAACCAGGTTATTGTGAAAGAGAATTACGTCCTCTAACTCTCGTAATGCACCATCAATCGCTATACCTGAGAAGTTATATATAGCTTTAAGTTGACTTATTAAATACCCATTGTTATCCTTTGATAATAGTTCAATAGTATCATTAATATTGTCTATCTTTCTTTGTGTAGATAACAATTCCTCTGTAAATAAATCTTCTTTAGCTTGTAAGTCAGAGAGTCTTTCTATCGGATTGGAGTACTCTGATGAATATTCAAATTTTAGTAAGTTTTTTTCTAAATCTATAGCGTCAGCTTTGTATCGCTTTATCTTACTATCAGGTTTTTGTTCTTTTACTATTGCATTTATAGCCAAAGAATTTCTTTTACGACGTGCAACTAAGTTTGTGGCATCTCTTTTCTCTGTGAGAAGTGCAGTATTATTAAACCCAAAAAGATACAAAAAGAGTTCGCTATAGTCTTTGCTTCCTGCTCTTCTATCAAGAAACTTGGTTGTACTTAACATTCGATGACTATCGTTTCTGATGAATTTTGGTGCAATGGCACGAACAGATGGTCTTCGGGTGGAAATGTTGAAAAATTTACTCTGTAGGAAAATCTCATATTCTTTTTCATCAACAGAAGTACCATTAATCCAGTAGGCTGAATCTAAAATAGTATTGGTGCATAAATTACGTGATATTTGGTTTAATTTGTTTTCGTAATCGAAGAAATTAAGCGAAGCAATAACAATGTTATTTTTAAATAGTGACTCTATCTCTTTATTTGGCTTTCTGAACTCTTCATCTATATATATATTTGATAGGTTGCCTAACATTAAGAAATCTATCACGCGTGATAACGTGGATTTCCCAACACTATTACCAGTTCTACCAGAGTTTGGTTTGTTGGTTACAAGGTTTAATCCTGAGTGGAATTTGATTGACCTTATCAACTCATTGTTTATTTTTATATCAAGGCTATCTAGTCTCATTTATGAAAACCCCTACGCCATCAAAGTCAATCGCTTTAATTAAAAAAAGCCAATCTAACGTTAGTATTATATGGTCAGTTGATACGGATAACTCTGAAGAACCCTCAATTAAAATTTCATCCAGAGTTAGACTATTTCTCTTTAGTATCTCTAAAATTTTTGCACCCATACTTACAATGTTTATTTCTGGGTCACACCCACGTCTAGGAATCATAAGTAGGATTCTCCATAATTATACATTCAATAAAGGCATGAGCGACAACTACGTTAACGCCCAACTCAATATGCTCTTTATATTCTGGAGTGTTTTTTGATTCGAAAGCAGTATTTTTTAGATTTTGAATTATAAATTCCAAAATAAAATCTGAGTTTTCTCTTACCTTTACGATATCTATATCGCAAGATAAATAATCTATATTGACAGCATCTAAAGCTAGGTAATATAAATCATTCAAATTCTGAAGGATAGTATCTTTTCCAAAAGGAATTAAGGCATCAATGTCTACATATGCTTCTTCTATTTTTGATGAGTGATCTAGATACTGCTTTATAATATGACTTTTAGACTTCAGATTATTATAATCAATTTTTGTCATAGTTTCAGAAGATGGGCGTCTTCTAACAGGGCTGAAAGTAAAAGGCTTGTTAGCTAATGTTCTCAATAGCTCATTTATGGCAGAACCTATTTTATATTCTGGGGAATCACCAATGTGTAAGTTACCAGCTACTCTTTCAACATTAACGGTCTTGTGAGTAGTAGATGTGTGATTTCTTTCATTATCCATAGCCAATGTGCAATCCCTACATTTTTATATTCATGCCACCAGAATTATTTTGGGTGTATATGTTTGTTTGACCACTCTGATTGACAATGTCTTGACTATGATCTGTTACAGTGCTGACGGTCAAATTTTGAATTTCTGCTTTTAATTGTTTATTTTGTTTGCTTTTCATAATTGCAAATACTGTACTTCCTACAGTACATATCCATGAAATAACAACACCGACATCTGATTTAACGAATAAAATAAATTGTTCCATTATCTTTCCTTAAAAATTGCTGAAAAATTTGGTATATATTGTGAATATGTTATCGAATATGAGTTGAATAATAATTTTTTAACTATAAAGTTGTCTGAGCTTGACAAAAATACGCTACCGCCCGTGGATTACAGCTTCCAATATGCTCCCTTGACCCGCGCTGGCAGTAACCCATCGCAGTTCAACAGGTTCTGGATGGCTATGGTAAGCCAAACGAAACTGCCGAGGCGAGCCTTAAAATGACTTAACTATCAGAAATTAATCGTTTTTTGAACTGGATCAGCAAATGGAGCCGGAAGGCGGCTTTATAGCCATATCCCGCTTTGGCCAGCAGGGAAGGGAGTGAATTGGGGCGACCTGCTGGTCGCCCCTGGTGATTGCTATATCCGGCTCGCGAAGGGTTAGCCGTTATAGCCGTAGCAGCGTTTGAGCTCCTCGAAGTCGTAGTAGTGGCTGCCGCTCTGGTAGGGCTGGCAGCCGGTTTTAAAGGCGATCTCCTTTTCGTTATAGAGCATCTTGACCAGCACTTGCCGCTGCCCGTTCTGGTAGATATCCCACTGAATATTGGCGGTATAGGGGGAGACCCAGCCGCCGCGCCACTCGTTGTTCTGCTGGCTGAACAGCTGATCCGGGCTGGCTCCCTGACGGCTCCCTTCCAGCTTCATCAGGGCGGCGAGGGGGATAATGGCTTCGGCATGGGCAAAGCGCAGGGTGGCCCGTCGGCTCTGCTCGCCTTCCACTACCTGACGTTGCACCTCGCCAAACAGGCCGTCGAGCAGCGGCTGGGCAATGGCGTAGGGGGCGCTCTGGTTGGCAAAGCTCGGCCCCTTCTCGTAGAAATCTTCCGCATCGGAGAGGTAGGAGAACCAGGCAGACTCCTCCGGGGTCAGGAACTGCTCCAGCGCCCAGGGCTCGCTGCCCTGTGCCTGCGCTTCGCGGATCATGCCGGGGCCGATGATAAAGAGGTTGTAGAGCATCAGGGCCGCATCCACTTCGTCGCGCACATAGGTCATGCCGCCATCTTCCGGGTTGACGGCGACAAACTCGACGCCGCCCGCCAGATAGTCGACAAAGCCCTTGCTGTAGATACGCTCCAGCATGCTGCGGGCCATCTCTTTGGTCTTGTTCAGGTTTTTAAGCTGATCCAGTGCCCTGGCCAGCTCGGGGGCCGGGGCGATTGCGGCATCTTCGTCGCCGATAAAGCGCTGGTAGCTCTCATAGGCGGGCAGGTAGCGGGCGTAATCCCCCTCGGGCGTGGTCTTGTGGAAGTAGAGCTCGAACTTGTTGACCAGCTTTTTGTCGATCTTCGAGGGGTCATCCTGCGTGAGGTAGCACTGCGCCGAGTCGCTGACATAGCTCACGCCGCGCTTGAGGCTCTCCATAAAGTAGAAGGCGCTTTCGTTGGCCCTGTCTTTGCCCGAGGTGACCACCTTGATGCAGTGGGGCTCGCTGCTGTTGAGCAGGGTCGGCAGCCGCGCCGCCAGCCGGGTAGCGAGGTTGGCGTGCTCCTCCTTGCCCAGCGCCGAGAGCAGGCCATAGCCCAGTTTCTGGTTGGCGGCCGTCACCAGATCGACCTTGCCTCCCAGCCCCTGCCCGAGGGTGGTGAGCGCCCCCTGACGCTGCGCCTCTTCCCATACCAGCTTGGTCAGCACGTCATATTTCGGGCTGGAGAGGGAGCGCGAGCCGTGGCGCGCCACCATCTCGGTAAAGACCGGGCTGAACCCCTGAGGCGCTGGCTCGTAGCTCTCCGCCTGCTGCTGCGGGCTGTAGACCGCTTTGGTGCTGTATTGGTAGGCGGTTTTGCCCTGGCTGTCGGCAGATGATTCGTTCTCTGACTGGCAGCCGCCAAGCAAGACCAGCGAGACGGCCAAAGCCACATAAGAAGAGCGCGGGAAAGTCATGATGTTCCTTATCTATCCATATGAAAAATAAGTGAAAAACTCTATGGCTTGAAAATGACCGCGGGATGTCAGCCAGATGACAGGCTGATGACTTCTAATAAAGCAGTAAGCAAGGGGAGGGGTAGAGGATGACTATAGGGAGGGCAATAGAGGCTCAACCAACCACTGCGCCTGTCACGGCTGAGTGGTCAGTGAGCGCGTTTGGGATGGGGGCTTATTGTCTTACCTCCTGCCCCGCCATCTTGATCCAAGGGGGGCAATTAAAGGTTGCCAATTAAGGGTTGCTCAATACCACGCCAATAAGGCATCGAACATGCGGGTATGGGTCACTTGCAGGTTTGCCGCTTTGGTAGAAATGGCTGCGCTATAGAGCTGGACGCCGGGTTCGTTATGACTCTGCACCAGATAGTTTTTATGGCTACAGGTCCCGTAGAGGGAGAGGCTTTTTCTCGCGCAGTGGCCGAGAAATAGCGCGGCGCCAAGGCCGATCATCAGGCCACATATATCCAGCAGATTGATATCCATCAGATTGACGGCGTGCAGGGCAAATTGTGCCTCGGCTTGCTGCGCGAGTTCATAGAGTGACACGGCAAACATGGCGCCGCAGAGCAGCAGTTTGAGGCGGGCGAGGCTGGTGAGTTTGGTCTGCATCACGTCCGGCGAGACAAAGTAGAGGTTCTCCAGATGTCGTCTCTGCTCTTTGATAAGGATCCCGCGCACATTGACATCAACCTCGACCTGGGTTGATTCGCGATAGACCAGCCCCTGTTTTTCCCACTCGTCCGCCAGCATGGCAACCAGCACCGGATAGACGACAATGGCCAGGCCGCAATAGATCGGCAGCGCATGATATCCGCTCGATATCAGCCCAACTGACAATATTGCGAATATATAGGGCGACAAGGCTTTGAGTGCAATTGATGATTTCATCGTTATACATCCATAAATAACGCGTTTTATAAGTGCCGATAGCGCACAGGCAATAGTGGCCGCGCCAATAAGCTGCGGCCAAACAGGGCGTTGGTCAGCGGTAATTCATTTCGGCAAATGGCCTGAAATAGTCCCTTTGCTCGGTAACAGGGAGAAGAGCGCCATAGTAAGCCAAACGAGGCCACTCTGACAGTGACCCGGATGACATAAATCTGTGTGCCGCCGTCGAAATGAAATCATATTTTGTCGCTACTCCGGTTCCTCTATGCAAAAAGCCCCGAGAGCAGAACTTTCGGGGAAGAGGAAAAACATCGACAAGGAATTACAAAGGCATTGGGGTCACACCTGAAGCGGATCAGGCATCGACATAGAGCACCTGACCGCTAATAAAGCCATCGACGGAGCGCTCAAACGCCTTGCCGACCAGGGCGCCCGGCACCGGCTGGAAGCCTGGCATCATCTCGCCATATACGTCCCACGCCTCTTCCAGTACGGTCGGGTTGACCACATTGATGCGAATGCCGCGGGGCAGCTCGTGGGCCACGCACTGGACAAAGGTGTCGATGGCGCCGCTGGTGGTGGCATCGGCAATCGCCAGCGGGATCGGCTTGATATTGAGGATGCCGGAGATCAGGGTGAAGGAGCCCCCCTGATTGATGTAGTTGAGGCCGATATTGACCAGATTTATCTGCCCCATCAGCTTGCTCTGGATGGTGGTTTGCCACTGCTCGTCGCTCATCTCGCCAAAGGGGGCGTATTCGCAAAATCCAGCGGTATTGACCACCGCATCGAAGGAGCCCACGTTTTGGTAGAGCCGCTCGATGGACTCTCTGCTGGTGATATCCACCTGAAAATCACACCCCTCGCCGGAGCGGCTGGCGGTAATGACCTTGTGCTTGCCCAGACCACTGAGGGCGGCTTGCCCCATTTTCCCCTGAGCACCAATCAGAATGACAGTTTTCATCGTTAACCTCGCTTTGCTGGAAGAGCTGCAAGGTTAGAGAGCCACTGATACAATGTAAATCATGGGTAATTTGTATATGATACAACTGAAATTGGTGGGGTAAGGGTGGAGAGGATCGATATCAGGCAGATGCGGGTGCTGGTGCTGCTGGTGAGATACAAGAGTGTGTCGCGGGTGGCCGAGCTGCTGGAGATCTCCCAGCAGGGGGTGAGCAGCCATCTGAAAAAGCTGCGCGATCTCTTTCCCGCCGAGCTTTTTATCCGCCAGAGCGCCGGATTGCAGCCGACCGACTACGCCTGCGAGCTGGCCGACAAGTTCGAGCAGATCCTGGCCGATATCGACGGGGTCTTTGTGGCTGCTCCCTTCGATCCCGTCAGCAGCCAGCGCACCTTCAGGGTGATGGCGAACGAATATGCCCAGCTCGCCATTATCCCAAGGCTGTCGAGCGCCCTGCGCAGTCAGGCGCCCTCCATCCGGCTCGATGTGGTGGACTTTCAGACCGAAAATCATCTGGACGCGCTGGCCAGCGGCGAGGTCGATCTGGTGATTGGCTTTGATGCCTATCTCGACCCGGGGTTGCTGCGCGCCACCCTGCGCCGGGATCACTACTGCTGCGTGCTGCGCCGCGACTCCCGATATCTTCCGGACAAGGCCCCGCAGGATCTGGCGGCCATCCCCTTTGTGCAGTTTGCCAACAGCGTCGGCAATTTCGAAGGGCAGATGAGCCCGCAGCAGATTGCCAGCGCGGCGGTGGCGACGCTCCCCTGTTACACCTCGCTGCAAGCCTTTATGTCGGTCAATGACGTGGCGGCCTGCATTCCGTCGGCCATCGCTGCCCTCGGCGATTTTCGCGTGCTGGAGTTGGCCGGGGCGCCGCAGCCGTTCGAGGTGGTGGTCGGCAGACACCGCAAAAGCCAGGGCAATCTCGCCATCGAGTGGCTGGCCGAGGTGATCAAGTCGGTCTGCGATCTTGCCATGCCCGGATAACGCTACCGTTTGCAGAGAGCGGCCGCCACCAGCCAGCGCGCTAACGGCAGGCTGGATCTGCGGGACAAATCCTGCGATGGTGCGGGCAGTTATCCGCTTGTCCCTTTATCGAGTGAAAAGGAGTTGAGATGCGCATTGCCATGATTGGTCTGGGGGATATCGCCCAAAAAGCCTATCTGCCGCTGCTGACGAGCGACGAGCGGGTCACCCCGCTGCTCTGCACCCGGAGTCCATCGGTGCTGGAGAAGCTCGCCCGCCAGTATCGGGTCGCCGAGTGCTTTACCGATGTGGCGGCCATGCTGGCCAGCTGTCCCGATGCCGTGATGATCCACGCCGCCACCGCCGTTCACCGCGAGCTGGCCGAGCAGTGCCTGCGTGCGGGGATCCCCACCTTTGTCGACAAGCCCCTGTGCGACAATCTGGCTGAGGCAGAAGCGCTGGCCAACCTCGCCATCGCGCAAGATTGCGCCCTCTTTACCGGCTTTAACCGCCGCTATCTGCCCGCCATGGTCGAGGCGCGGGCCCAGCCGCTCACCGAGCTCAACTGGCAAAAGCACCGCTTCGCCCTGCCGGGCAAGGCGCGGGATTTTATGTTCGACGACTTTATCCATGTACTCGACAGCCTCTGCTTCTATGGCGGCGTGCCGGACGGCGACTTGCATGCGGTATTGCGACCGGATGCGAAGGACCACAGCCTGTTGGCCGGGGTAAGCGTCAGCTGGCAGAGCGGCGATCGTGCCATCAGCGGCAGCATGAACCGCAGTGCCGGGATCACCGAGGAGCGCATCGATGCCTACGGCGACAACCTCTCCCTGCACCTTGAGAACTGCACTCGCGGCAGCATTGCCCGTGACAAGCAGGCGCAGATGCTTAGCCCCAGCGACTGGCAGCCGGTGCTGGCCCAGCGCGGCTTTGCCGCCATGCTGGCGCACTGGTATCAACAGATTGAAATCGGCAAAGCGGATAGCGAGCTGATTACCTCCTACCTGCACGGCCACCGGATAGCGGAGCAGCTGGTGGCGCTGGCTGACAAGCGGGGATAAGGCTGGCTGGAAGTCTGAGAGATATGAATACGAGGTGCGCGAAGGTAGCGCACCAAACACAACGGGGGCCCCCGTTGTTATGGGATGAGATGCATGGGATCAGATGCACTTCACCGGTTTGGGCAGGCCGCCAATCTTGGTCGCCTGCTTGGCGGGCCCTTCCGGGAACAGCTTGTAGAGATAGCGGCTGTTGCCCTTCTCGGGGCCGTACTGCTTCTCCATCGCCTTGACCAGCGCGCGGATGGCGGGGGAGGTGTTGAACTCCAGATAGAAGGCGCGCACAAAGCGCACCACTTCCCAGTGCGGCTCCTCAAGCGTGATCCCCTCCTGCGCAGCCAGCACCAGTGCCAGCTCCTCGCTCCAGTCGTTGCTGTTGAGCAGGTAGCCCTTGGCATCGGTCTCGATGAGTTGGCCGTTGAATTCCAGCTGATGTTTTTCGGACGCAGACATGGGGGCTCCTCGCTAATGGGGCTATCAGGATTGGGCGGGCATGGTAGCGCCTTGATCCCCGGTGAGCAACCGGCTCTCGTTGGCCAGATGCAGCAGCTGATCCGCCAGCTCGCTGATCAGGTTGAGCTGCTGGGTCAGCATCAGCTGCTCCTCGCTGCTATCTGCGCTAATGATGGGGCACTGACCCCCGATGGAGCTGGAGGGGTTGCCCGCCAGATGACCGGCGGCCTGCTCCAGGGTGTGGCAGATGTGGTGGCGTACCTCATCCAGCCCGCTGATGGCCTCCAGCTTGTCGCGATGGGCTCCCAGCGCCGAGATGTAGGAGAGCAGGGCGTGGTTGCGCCAGGTGAGGGTAAAGCAGAGATCGAGGAAGCGGCGGCGCTTTTGCGGCTCCACCAGCATGCTCTGCCAGGCGGTGGCCAGTTCGCTGTCCGCCAGATGGGCGCTCTTGCGCGCCACCCGATAGTCGATGGACTCGTCGCGCTGCTGCTTGAGGCTCGCCAGCACCGCCGAGAGGTAGCGGGCGTTGGCCGAGAGTGAATTGGCGATCAGCGTCGGCAGCCGTTTGTACTGCCAGTCAGGCCAGAGCCAGGCCACCAGCCCGTAGGAGATCAGGCAGCCGAGCAGGGTATCGAGCAGCCGCGGCCCCAGAATGGCAAAGCCGATGCCATCGAGCAGGTTGAACGCCATCAGCACGTAGAGGGTGATAAAGCAGACCGCGGCGCTGTAGTTGTTGCGCACCTGGGTAAAGAAGAGGAAGGCGGCCAGCCCCATCACTACCAGCTGAACGTGCAGCTCGGGGAAGATCCAGAGCACCGGAATGCCCACCAGAATACCCGCGAAGGTGCCGAGCATCCGTTGCACCAGTCGGCGGCGGGTGGCGCTGTAGCTGGGCTGGCAGACAAACAGTACGGTCAGCAAAATCCAGTAGCCCTTTTCCAGATCGAAGGCTTGCAGTATGCCGTAGCCGATCACCAGCCCCAAGGATAGGCGCAGCGCGTGGCGAAACACCATGGAGTGCAAGGTGAGGTGCTGCTTGAGCTGGGCCAGCAGCGGCAGGCGGGGCGGCCGCGCCAGCGCGGGCAGCTCCTGCTCTGGCTGCTCGGGGTTTTGCAGCACTTCGGCGCTGCCGAGCAGCTGGTTGATGCTGGCCAGATTGCGGCGCAGGAACTTCATCGGCGTCAGCAGGGTTTTCGGGTAGTGCTGCTTGAGATTGGTGAACTCCAGCTGATCGCCGAGGGCCTCCAGCGTCCAGTGGATGCGCTTGTTATGGGCGTAGGGCTTGTGGACCAGAATGGCGTAACCGAGCCGCTGGCACGCTTCGGAGAGTTGCAGGAACACCTCCTGAAATCCTTCCAGTACGATGCCCTGCTTGAGCTCAGCTTCCAGTCGGCTATAGGGGTAGTGGCTGGAGGTGGCGCGCTCGTGTATTTCCAGCGCCAGCAGGTAGAGGCGCAGCAGGCTGGCCAGCTCGGGGCTCGCCGGATGGCGGCGGCTCAGGCGGGCGTTGAGGGCCGATTTGGTGAGGGTCAGCGCGCTCACCAGATTGATGTTGAGCTGGGCCAGATTGTGGCGAATGGCCTGGGCGCCGTGCTCGTCCGCCGGGAAGAAGCGGGATTTTTCCAGCAGGTAGCGGCCAAGGGCGAAGTAGCTCTGGGCCAGCTGCTCGTGCAGGGTCTTGTAGGGCAGCAGCCAGAGCCAGATAAACGAGACCAGCCCGTACCAGAGGGCGCCAGCGCCGAGGGCCAGCGGCTGGTAGAAGAGATCCGGCGCCTTGGCGGCCCCCAGCATGGTGTAGATGGCGATCAGCAGCGAGCCGAAGCTGATGGTGGCGTAGCGGGCGCCGAGCGCCCCCACCATCACGAAGATAAAGGTGGAGCTGGCGAGCCCAATGGCAAACAGCCAGGGGGTGGGGTAGAGATACTGCACGCACAGGGACGCAAACATGAAGCAGATGAGCGTCATGGCGAGGTTTTTAAGGCGTCCCCACAGGCTGTCGTCGGTTTCGGCGATGGCGCCCGCCACTACCCCTAGGGAGAGCAGCACGGTGAGCTGGATATTGCCGGTGGCCAGGGTGAAGGCGAGCAGACCGAGAATGGCCAGCAGCACCTTGAGTGCGAAGTAGATGTGACTATCGGTCAGCAGTCGGCGCAGCAGGCCAGAGAGATCCATCGGCATGAAACAGGAACAACCCTTGAACGAAACGAGGGCAGGATGTTACCCCGCCAAGCGCGAAGTGGCCCTGATCCAAATCAGGGCCACTTCGCTTCATATCCTTGATTTACAACTTATCCTGACAGAAACAGGAGCCAATAAAAACCCCGCCGAAGCGGGGTTTTTGATTAGTTGCGGTTGCCGCCAAGCAGGCTCAGCAGGCTCAGGAAGATGTTGTAGATGGAGACATACAGGGTGACGGTGGCAGAGATGTAGTTGGTCTCGCCGCCGCGCACGATCTGCTGGGTAGTCAGCAGGATGGCACCGGAGGAGAAGAGCATGAACATGGCGGACAGAGCCAGGCTCAGGGCGCTCATCTGCAGGAAGATGTTGGCAATCATGGCCACCAGCAGTACCCAGAAACCGACGAACAGCATGCCGCCGATGAAAGAGAGGTCACGCTTGGTGGTCAGGGCATAGGCCGACAGACCGAAGAAGGTGAGCGCGGTGCCGCCAAGGGCGGTCATCACGATCTCGCCACCACCATTGTTCATGTACATGTTGATGATGGGGCCCAGGCTATAGCCCAGCAGACCGGTCAGGGCGAAGGTGAAGACCAGCCCCATGCCGTTGTTGCGATTCTTCTCGGTCAGGAACATCAGACCGTAGACGCCGATCAGGAACACGGCCCAGTGCAGCGGCGGCATGTTCATCACGGTAGCGACCCCCGCCACCACGGCAGAGAAGCCCAGAGTGAGGGAGAGCAGCATATAGGTGTTACGCAGCACCTTGTTGGTATCGCGTACGGCACTTTGGGTGCCAGTGTAGATAGAACGGGTATCCATCTTGGGTGTCCTCTTGATGTCCGGGTGAGACGGCGAGCAGCCGCCTCGTGATCGCTGTTTGTTACTGCATGTTTACGCATTGTATGTAGAACAAATAGGGATGACGAGGAACAATTTCAAGCCACCTGCCATTTTGCTCCCGCACACTATCCCACAGGAAATATGTATTGCATATGAACAAGGGCTTAGCGTAGTATGCACGCCGTTCGGAGGGGTGGCAGAGCGGCTGAATGCACCGGTCTTGAAAACCGGCGATGGGCGACCATCCGTGGGTTCAAATCCCACCTCCTCCGCCATATTCAAAGAGAAAGCCCAAGCGGTCACCCGCTTGGGCTTTTTTTGTATCTGCGGTATCTGGTATTTCAACTGACTCGTCACATGGACGATAAAAATGGCTCGGGTTGTCCCTGAGCCATTTTCACCTTGAATGATGGCTTAGATCCGCCCCTGATAGCGAAGGGGGAAGCGGCCCTGACTGTCGGGCTGGCCGAGGAAGGGGAGTCCTTGCTGCATCTGCGGTGGCAGTTCTGGGCCCGGCTTCAGGGTGCCCTGGAACAGGTATTGGCCGTTGGGTTGCAGCTCGAGGCGACCCATGGTCTGTACCGCATCCGAGCCCTGCTTGAGTTCGGCCACCAGTTTGGAGTCGAGGCAGGTGAGTTTCAGCTCGGGGTCGGCCAGATCCAGCTTGCCCGCAGGGGTATCGGCGCTGGCGTTGTACCAGTCGAGGTTGCCGTAGAGGTTGTCACACCAGGGGTTGCCCTGGGCAAATTGCTCCACTTTGAGCTGTAGCTGGCCGCTGACGGTGATCGGGATCGGCAGGCGCATCGGCAACCGGCTCAGCAACCAGGAGGCGGGGGCGTTGAGGGTCAGATCCCGGCCGAAGGCGGCGCCATTCCAGCCGACAACGCCCTGACCATTGAGGCCGTTGCGATCGCCAAAGCGTATGGCCACTTCGGGGGCTAAGCGCAGCAGCGACCAGCCGTTGAGATCCCAGCGCAGCTGGTTCACCGATTCGCTGGCATATTGCAGTCGGGCAATCTGGCCACTCCAGAGGGTGCCGCTCACCCCTTCCAGTTTCAGCAGATTGGCAACGTTGGCAGGCAGCGGCAGATGGCGAGCCACCAGTGCCGCGGGCAGGGTGGCCAGCAGGAAGAGCAGATAGGCGGCCAGAAACAGGCTGGCAATCAGGATGCGTTTTTTCATTGTGGACGACTCAACTGCAAACGTCTGACCTTGACCAGACCCGGGGCCAGATCCTCGCGGGCGATCTCGATGATTTGAACCTGAATTCCGTGCTGCTCCACCAGCGTGGAGAGCCAGAGCAGCAAGTCATCGAACTGGACAGTGTCGATCCACACTTGCAGCTCCTGCGCCTGGGGTTGCAGCCTGGCAATCTTGATCTTGTGGTTGAAGGCGGTGCGGTTGACCACCCCTTCCAGGGTGCCGCTGGTATCGATCTGGCGACCCGAGCCCCCCTGCATAGCCAGCACCTCTTCACCCTTCTCCTTGAGCCAGGCGAGGGTCTGCTGCTGGTTCTGCACCTGCCGCTCCCGCTCCGCGATGCGGTTGGCGATGGGCTGCCAGACGCTCCAGTAGAAGAGGCCGACCAGCAACAGAACGCCGCCTGCGGCCACCAGCCGCTGTTCCCGTGCGGTGATGCCGTGCCACCAGCTCTGCAATTTTTCCATCATGATGATTTACCCTTGAGCACCAGTGCGCCCTCTACCTTGCCCTCGGTGCTGCGCACCTCGCCTTGCTGTACCTCGAATTGCTTGCCGGCCAGCTCGCGGAACCGCTCGATCTCGGCAAAGCCGGGGGCGGTCACCTGCAGCCGCAGCTCGCGGCGACTGGCATCAAAGCGCATCACCTGCGGTTTCAGACCGGGGACTTCGGCAAAGGTGGGGGCCAGCTCGGTGAGCATCAGCAGCACGCCGTTTTGCGGGGCTTGTCCCATCTGTTGCAGATGCTGGTTCATTTGGCTGCGCACGTTCACGATGCGGCTCTCACCCGGGAAGATACGGGTATAGACGGCGCGGATCTCCGCTTTCAGCGCCTTGTCCTGCTCGGTGAGCTGATAGAGCTGCACCCCGCGCTGGCCGAGGGCCACCAGCAGCAACAAGCCTGCGGTGATGGCTACCTTGCGCCACTGCAACCAATAGCGGGCATATTCGGTCTGCGGCCGGTAGGGGCCGGTCAGCAGGTTGGCCCGGCAGGTGAGTGCCCCTTTGGCCAGCAGCAGCATGGGCAGCTCGGGCTCCGCCGCCTGCCAGTTGGCGGCGGCAATGGCGGGCACCGGGGTGTGGGTGTGGATGGTGACCGGCTCGACTTCGGTTGCCAGCAAGATGGCCAGCAGTGGTTCGTCGGCGACGATCCCCTGACAGGGGCCCTGGCGTACCAGCCACTCGCTGCCGAGTTGCAGCGCAGACCAGCCATCAGCGGCCTGTGGCAGCGCCAGCACATCGGGCAGCAGTTGCAGGCTTTTGAGGCCAGCGGCATCGAGCCAGCCGAGCCACTCGCCCATCTTCTGCCGATCCACCGCCATCAGGTCGACCTGTTGCCCTTCGTGGGCCAGCACCACCAGATGGAGCTCGTCCACATCGGAGGCGATCTGCTCCTCCAGCAGGTAGGGGAGGGCCGCCGCCGACTGGCGGTTGTAGCGACCCGGCAGGGTGACGCGCCGGAAGATCAGATCGCTGCCCGGCACTAGCGTGACTACGGGGCGGCCACCGGCCCGCTCCTGCAGCTCGCCCAGGGCATCGGCCGAAGGTAGGGTGCCGGAGGCGATGATCTCCTGCTCCTGACCGGACCAGACCAGCCAGGCCACGGGTTGTTGTTTATTGGTCCCCAGTCGGATGACCAGACTTTCGCTCACGCATCTCTCTCCTGCGATACCGGTTTGCAAAGGGCGTTGTGCGCCCTGGCAACCGGTGCGCAGCCCGCAGGCTGCATCCAACATCTCTCGTACCCGCGGGCGAGGGCCCGCAGATGCGCTGTTTATTCGGCGCCACTACTGAGGCGGCGCAACATCACCAGTTTATTGTCCTTGCCCCGCTGGAACAGGGTTTCGAGCCAGGCCCGGTTGTCGCCGACCTCGGCCACGACTCGGGCTTCGAAGAAGTCGCTCTTGACCACCAGCGCCTCTTTCAGCCCTTTCACCGCATCGACCGGAGCGAGCATGTCTGTCATCAGCTTGCTCTCTTTCCACCCCTTCTGTGGCCGCTCGTTCAGTACTCGCTTGGCGTCATCCAGCCCGATAGTACCCAGATAGAGGGCGACCAGCAGCTCGGGGCGCTGGGGGGCAAGGGTATTAATATTGATCTTCAACTTGTCGTTGGGCAGGGTGCAGACATAGGGGGCCAGTTTGGCATAGACCCGGGCAGTCACCCCGCGCACCGCCCTCAGCTCATCCTTGCCCAGCATCCACTGGTTGGCGGTCAGATAGGGTGGCTTGAGCCCCTCGTAATAGGCGTCCTCGGCGCCAAGGCTGGAGACCAGCACCGTATCCTTGTCAGTCCAGTCACGGATGGCATCGGTGAGCTGGGCCGCCTCGTAATCATCCATCGCCAGCTGTTTGAGCAGTTCGCGAAACACCTGCACCGGATAGGGCTGCTGCGCCAGCTCCTCGCCGCTCCCCGCCTTGGAGGCCACGCTCAGGCTGTTGAGGTTGAAGCAGGATTGCAGGTCGGTCACCTCGCCCTTGAGCTGGCCATCATCCACCGGAAACACAGTGTTCTTGCGGGCCCAGTTCTGGCTGAGGTTGACCACCTCGGGGTTGTCCTTGAAATCCTGTGTCAGCACCTTGCTCACCAGCGCTTCCGCCGAGAGGGCATACCACCACGCCTGTTTGCCGGTGGTGATATTGGCGGTGCGGCGCAGCTCAAGCTGCAGGCGGCCGCTCATATTGCTGGCGATGATCACCATCACCGAGAGGATCAGCAGCACCACCAGCAGCGCCATGCCGCGCTGGTGACCGGGGGCGGCGAGATTAGCCCGCATTGGCGCCCCCTCCGTTCTGGCTGTCACCATTACCGCCATTGGTATTGCCGTTGCCGCCGTTGTTCCCGTTATTGCTGTTGTTGCCGCCCCCCTGGTCGGGGTTGCTGCTCTGGCTGTTCTCTTCGGCGCGTTGGCCGCCGGCGCCAATCAGGAACTGACGGCGAATGGTGCCGTAATCTTCCAGATCCAGCTCCACTGCCAGCCCGTGGGGCAGCACGCTGCGCTGGGTCCACTCCTCTTTCCAGTTGCCCTTGTCGAAGAAGTAGAGGCGAAACGCCGTGACCCCCGCCAGCACCGGCTGGATGCGCGGCTCGGTGCCGATCACCGGATCCGGATAGAGGTAGCTCAGGCGCTCCAGTTTCTGATCCTTGAGGCGCCAGCCGACCCGCTGCAGATGGGAGCGGGGCAGCATGCCGTCCGGGTTGAGCCAGCCGCTGCGCATAAAGGCCATGCCCCAGTCATCGCTCTGCTGGCCGAACCGGGAAGCCGCCAGCAGCACCTTGTTGTTCTCCCCCTCGATGCGACCGCTGCGCGGCACCATCTGGGTGATATCTCGCTCCAGCAGGGTGAAGGCGAGCTGCAATTCGTTGAGGCGAGCCTCCTTGCGTTTGGCCACCTCGTCGCTGGTGAGCACCCCCTGCAGCACCTGATAGGCGCCCATGCTGAGAGTGGCGAAGATGGCGATCGCCACCAGCATTTCGAGCAGGGTGAAACCGGCGTGACGGACGGGGCGAGGCGTGCGGGCGGATAGCTGGGTCATCGGCTGATATAGGTCCGCATCATGGCGACCGGGCTCTCGGCCTTGGCCTCGGTACGCACTTCCATATCGAGCGCCCTGAAGTTGTTGTCGGCGGTGGCGACGCCGCGATAGCGCCAGTACCAGGTGCTGCCCGCCATCTGCTCATCCCCTTCCACCCAACTGTCGCCGGGCCACTTGTTCTCGAGCTTCTGTTGCACCAGCTGGTTCTCTACCACCCAGGTGGCGAGTGTCTTCTGCTCCAGATAGTTGAGGGCCGAGAGGTGTTCGCTGGCGGTTTTCATTACCGCCAGACCCGCGATGGCAAAGACGGCCAGTGCGACCATGACTTCGAGTAGTGTCATGCCGCGGGCGTTCATTCGCTCACCTCTTCATCTTCATCGCCGGTGAGCAGGGTGAGGCGGCCGAACTCGTCTCCTTTGACGATACGGGTGTAGCGGGCATCCTCATCCTGCTGGGTGAAGGTGAGCACGAACGGGCTCAGCTCGCCGCCCGGGAAAATAAGCAACTGTGGCGTGCGCTCCTTCTCGTCGCGCTTCTGTTCGGTTTTCTCGTCGGGATCCGGCTGCCAGCCAAAGCCTTCCAGCTCCAGTGCCAGCGTCATGTTCTCGGCCAGTTGCACCGGCCCAAGTTGCTTGTCGCCAGTCAGGGCCAGCCACTTGCGATCCTTGGCCTGACGCTGCATAAACTGCCAGCCGTTATCCTCGATGCGAATGCCTACCAGCCGACCATCCATCACCGCATACTCCTGCGCCAGCTGCAGCGTCGCCATCAGACGACGCGCCTGCTTGTCCAGGTCCCGATCTCCTCTGGCGCCTCCCATGCTGAGAGTGACGGCGGTGGCCACCAGCCCCATCAGCATGGCGACCAACAACACTTCCAGCAGAGTAAAGCCGGATTGGCGATGAAAGGAGAGAGACCGCTTCATGCAGTCAGCTCACAAGGAGTGCGGTGGCGGCACATCACTTATTGGAAATCCTTAAGGTTCCAGTTGCCGATGTCGTCATCGGTACCGGCTTCGCCATCCAGACCCATGGAGAAGATGTCGATCTTGCCGAACTGGCCCGGGCTCAGCAGCTGGTACGGGTTGCCCCAGGGATCTTGCGGCAGGCGCTTGATGTAGCCGCCATCGCGGTAGCTGCGCGGTGCCGGATCGATAGAAGGCTTGGTCACCAGCGCGTCCAGACCCTGTTCGGTGGTCGGGTAGCGGTTGTTGTCCAGCTTGTACATGTCGAGGGCGTTTTCCAGCGCCACGATATCTGAGACCGCTTTCTGCTGGTCAGCTTTCTCCTTGTTGCCCATCAGGTTGGGCACCACCAGACTGGCCAGAATGCCGAGGATCACGATGACCACCATGACTTCCAGCAGGGTAAAACCGGATTGACGACGTTTGTTCATGAGTTGCTCCGTAACGAATGAGATGGGATGGCCCATCAGAGAGTGATCACTGGGTGGGTTCGGCGGGCCGCCAGCGGCGCCACCGAACACCGGAAACTTACATATTCACCATGTTGTTGAGCTCGAGGATCGGCTGCAGGATCGACATCACGATAAACAGCACCACCCCGGCCATGGAGACCACCAGCATGGGTTCGAACACCCCGAGGGCGATATTGACTTGGGATTCAAACTCCCGATCCTGGTTGTCCGCCGCCCGCTCCAGCATGCTGTCGAGCTCGCCGCTCTGCTCGCCGGAGGCGATCATGTGCAGCATCATGGGCGGGAAAATCTTGGTCTCGGTCAGCGACTTGCGCAGACTGGTCCCCTCGCGCACCCGCTCGGCAGCCTCGAGAATGCGCATTCTGGCAAAGTCGTTGGAGAGCACTTCGCCGGAGATCTTCATCCCCTCCAGCAGGGGCACCGCACTGGCGTTGAGGATGCTTAAAGTACGGGCGAAACGGGCGGTGTTGAGGCCGCGGCTGACCCGGCCAATCACCGGCAGGCCGAGCAGCACCTGATGCCAGCGTCGGCGACGTTTTTCATCGGTGAGCCACCAGCGCCAGACAAAGCTGGCGATAAAGAGCAGCAGCAGAAACCAGAGGCCGTAGGCCTGCATCAGTTCGCTGGTACCGATGAGAAAGCGGGTGGTGCCCGGCAACTGCTGGCCCATGTGTTCAAACTGGGCCACCACCTTGGGCACCACGGCGGTGAGCAGGATCGAGATAACCCCGATGGCGACACAGGTGAGCACGATGGGGTAGATCATCGCCTGCAGCAGCTTGGTGCGCATATGCTGGCGCTGCTCGGTGTAGTCGGCGAGGCGGTTGAGCACTTTTTCCAGATGGCCCGATTTTTCACCGGCCGCCACCATGGAGCGAAACAGCTGGTCGAATACATGGGGAAAGGCCCCCAGCGAGTCGGCCAGCGAATAACCTTCCACCACCTTGCTGCGCACGGTCGCCACCAGAGAGCGCAAGTGGGCTTTTTCGCACTGCTCGGCTACCGCTTTGAGCGCCTCTTCGATGGTGAGACCGGCGCCCACCAGAGTGGCCAGCTGGCGAGTGATCAGAGCCAGCTCGGCAGTGCTGGCACCGCGCCGAAACAGGGCGAAGCGGGTCGCTTCCCGTTTCGCCTTCTCGGTGGTCTCGTTCACCTCGAGGGGAGTGAGCCCCTGCTCGCGCAGCAACTGGCGTACCTGACGGGCGGAATCCCCCTCCATCACGCCGCTCTTGCTGCGCCCCTTGTTGTCGAGGGCCTTGTATTCGAATGCCGCCATCTCAATCTTCCCGGGTCACGCGCAGCACCTCTTCGAGACTGGTCTGCCCCTTGAGGACCTTGTCGATGCCGTCACGGCGGATGCTGGGGGTGTGGCCGCGGATCAGCCGCTCGATGGCGAGCTCGCCGCTGGCACTGTGAATGGCTTCACGCACCGCTTCATCGATCACCACCAGCTCGTGGATGCCGGTCCGGCCACGGTAGCCGGTGTGGTTGCACAACTCGCAGCCGACCGGGCGCCACACCTGCTGATCGGGGGCAAGCTCGATGCCCATGGCGAGGCGCTCTTGCTCGGTAATGGGGCGCGGGGCGCGGCAATCGGGGCAGAGGGTGCGCACCAGTCGCTGGGCCAGTACCGCCAAGAGCGACGAGGAGAGCAGGAAGGGCTCGATCCCCATGTCCCGCATCCGGGTGATGGCGCCGATGGCGGTGTTGGTGTGCAGGGTCGACATCACCAGGTGACCGGTCAGCGATGCCTGCACCGCAATCTGGGCGGTCTCGAGGTCACGAATTTCCCCCACCATCACCACATCCGGATCCTGACGCAGGATGGCGCGCAGGCCGCGGGCGAAGGTCATGTCCACCTTGGTGTTGACCTGGGTCTGGCCCACCCCTTCGAGGTCGTATTCGATAGGGTCTTCCACCGTCAGGATGTTTCGATCCCGCGAGTTGATTTCTGACAGCGCCGCATAGAGGGTGGTGGATTTACCGGAACCGGTCGGGCCGGTGACCAGAATAATGCCGTGGGGCTTGCGAATAAGCTCGCTGATGATGGTGCGGTTGGCCGCGGTCATCCCCAGCTGCTTGAGCTCGAGGCGCACGTTGTTCTTGTCCAAGAGACGCAATACCACCCGCTCGCCGTAGCTGGACGGCATGGTGGAGACCCGCACGTCGACGGCGCGACCGCCGATACGCAACGAGATACGGCCATCCTGCGGTACCCGCTTCTCGGCGATATCCATTCGCGACATCACCTTGATCCGGGAGACCAGAAGTGATGCCAGCTTGCGATGGGGGCGAAGTATCTCCCGCAGTACCCCATCGATGCGGAAGCGGATAACCAGTGCCCGCTCGAAGGTCTCGATATGGATATCGGAGGCCTCTTCCTTGATCGCCTCACTCAGCATGGCGTTGATGAGGCGAATGATGGGGGCGTCGTCGTCGGCATCCAGCAGATCTTCGCTCTGGGGCAGCTCTTCGGCCAGGGCGAAGAAGTCCATCTCGTTGCCGAGATCTTCCATCAGCTGGCGCGCTTCGGAGGAGTCGCGCTGATAGTGGGCCATCAGCAGCTCTTCGAAGGCCTCGTTGTCGAGCTGCTCCACCGCGAAGCTGCAACCCGCGACCCGCCGCACCTCCAGCAGGGCGTGCGGGGTGACGCCGGGGCGGCACTGCAGCACGGGGGCGCCGTCCCGCTCAATCAGGATCACACCGAAGTTGCGGGCAAAGACAAAGGGGAGCTCGGGCAGTGGCGCAGGCCCGACGCTTCCATCCAGATGGTAGGCACTCATCAGGGCTTACTCTGCACAAACGGGGTGGTGGTCTCGATAGTGTTCTGCTGTCTGCTCCGCATCTCGTTGATCTGCTTCTGGATCTCTTTTTGCAGCTCGGGCGACACCATCACATCCTGGCCATAGGCAGGCAATACCTGACGTTTGGGCGAGGTGAGATAGCCCTCCTGGGCAGCCGCATCCAGCTGTTCGGCGCGGAACAGGGAGTATTTGTTGCTGGAGACACCGGTATAGACGTCCGCATCGCGCAAGATGGTCGGCCGGATAAAGACCATCAGGTTGCGCTTGGAGGTGGTGTTGGAGGTGGAGCGGAACAGATAGCCCAGCACCGGGATATCGCCCAGCAAGGGCACCTTGGAGACCTGCTCCTTGGTCTCCTCATTCATCAAACCGCCCAGCACCACGGTTTCGCCGCTTTTGACCAACACCGCGTTCTTGACGGTACGGGTATCGAAAGTGGGGCCAAGGTTGGCGGTACCGGTCGCCTGGGTCTGGGCGACGCTGGAGACCTCCTGCTCGATATTGAGCAGCACCGAATCCCCTTCGTTGATCTGCGGGGTCACCACCAGCTTGGTGCCCACCGTCTTGCGCTCGATGGTGTTGAACACCTGATCGCTGGTGGTGGAGCTTTGCGAACCGCTCTGGACCGGGACCTCCTGACCGACGTTGAAGGAGGCCTCCTTGTTATCCATGGTGACGATACTCGGGGTGGAGAGAATATCGTTCTTGGTATTGGAGGCCAGCGCCGTGGCCAGCATGGCCCAGTCGCCGTGATAGAAACCGGCGGCCATGCCGTTGAACTCTTTCAGCAGACCGGCAGCGGTGTCGGTCTTGCCATTCTGGTAATCCTTGCCCGCCGCAATGGCGCTGCCGAGGGGCAGACCTGAGTTGGTGAACTGGGTGCCGCCGCCGTTGGCATTGCCCCACTGGACGCCGAGGCTGAGGCCGTCGCCATCCTGCATCTCGACGATGATCGCCTCCACCAGCACCTGGGCGCGGCGGATATCGAGCTTGGCCACCACCTGCTCCAGTTCGGACATCACGTCCGGCTGGGCGGTGATGACCAGCGCATTGGTGGTCTCGTCGGCGGAGATGGCCAGCTTGCCTCCGCCGATGCTGGCGCCACCTGTGGTTGCGCCGCCGCCCTTCTTGTCGGCCTCGATGCTGGAGCTGACGCCTTTGAGCACCTCGACCATGTCTTTGGCCTTGCCATATTTGAGGTAGAAGACCCGGGTGTTGCCCTGGCTTTGTAGGTCGCGGTCGAGCTGGCGCACCATCTGGATGATGCGGGCGCGCGCTTTCGGCTCACCACTCACCACCACAGAGTTGGTGCGCTCGTCGGCCACCACCTTGGGGGAGAGCAGCAGGGAAGCGGTGCCACCCTGGGGGTTGCCATCCTTGTTGAGGTTGGTCACCAGCCGCACCATTTCACCTGCCGAGGCGAACTTGAGCTTGATGATGTCTACATCCTGATCGCCTGCGCGGTCGACCCGGTTCACCACCTCCACCAAGCGGTTGACCACAGCGGCGCGCCCGGTGATCAGCAGCACGTTGGAGGGCTCGTAGTGCACCACGTTGCCACCGCCGGCGTTGTCGTTGAGCTGGCGCAGCAGTGGTGCCAGTTCACGGACCGAGACGTTGCGCACCGGCACGACCCGGGTCACCATCTCGTCGCCCATGCCCGGGTTGCTGCCATCCACCACCGGAATGGCGGAGGTCTTGGCATCCCGCGAGCGCAGCACCTTGAGTACCCCGTTGTCCATCGGCACCACGGCAAAGCCGTAGACGTCGAGCACGCTCAGGAAGAACTGGTAGTACTGCTCCTCATTGAGCAGGTCGTAGCTGCGAACGTTGATCTTGCCGCGCACCGAGGGCTCGATGATGATGGTCTTGTTGAGGTTCTTGCCCACCGTGTTGATGAACTCTTCGATATCGGCGTTCTTGAAACTGGCAGAGTATTCGGTGGCCCAGGCTGAGCCCGCCATCATCAGTGCCGCTGCGATAGTGGCCAGACGCCAGCTTTTCCCTTTAGTGGTCATTATTGGTACGACTCCAAATCATTATTCTGACAAGCGCACATAGATGTCGAACTGTTCGCCCTGTCGCTCGACGGTCACTGTCATTTCCGTTGCGCCAGCCATCTGCTGCATCGCCTGCATGGCTTGCATGTTGTCCCGTAAATCCAGCCCGTTGATGCTGATGGCCAGGTCATTGGCCTGCAGCCCGCTCTGGTTGAAAAACTCAGGATTGCTGCCCGGATTGAGGCGATAGCCGGTCATGCGGCCATCCACCTGAACCGGTGAAATATTGAGGTAATCGGTGATCTTGCCCGGATCGGCCATCAGCTCGCTGCGCAGGGAGCCAAGGGGGGCGGTGTTGGTCTGCGGCAGTGGCTTGCCATACTCCTCGCCATCCAGCATCAGGGTCTCGTCGCGGCCATCCCGCTCGATGATCACCCGATCCGGATAGACCTGCCGGATCCGCGCCTGGGTGCCGTCAATCATGTCACCGACCCCGTAGGAGTTCTGGATGCCGGACATGGCGATGATGGCGATGGATTTGGCGGGATCCGAGCTGGCCAGCACCCCGTTGAGCTGGGCATTGAGCTGGGTACGCGGCGCATTAGCGGCCACGGCGGCTTTGGCTTGCGCCTTGGGGATCGCCTTGCCAAAAAGTGCCAGTCGGCTCACCTCGCCCAGTTCAAGGCGCGGGTTGCTCAGGCCGTTGGCCGCCACGGCGGAGGGTTGCCACGGTTGGCTGGTTTGCGGGCTTGCCAGGGTGAGCAGACGCCAGGTGAGGGCGGCGCTCTGCTGGGCCAGCATGATCAGCAGTGCCAGAAAGGCCACCTGGGTGACTCTGGTCATGGGAAGCCGCCGGCACTGGGCCAGCAGCATGGTCAAGATGTCATCCCTGAATCGTAGCGTCATATTAATCAACAAATTCCAGGCTCTGGGGCGGCTGCGTATTGTGTACGGCGGAGTGCTGTGACACAACGGGTCGGGGCGCGCCAAACCGTAAAAATGGACATTTCATCACACCGTAAAGCTTTGAATGCTCACAAAAGTGTCACTCAGGTGAGGTGCATCCTGCTTGCCAGCAAACATCAGGGTACGGTGCGTACTCATCCTCGCCAATCCTGCAGCGCCTTGAGGGTCACGCTCTGTCCGGCGACCTGCAGCACTATGTATTGCTGGTCGATGGTAGCGAGCACGACCCCCGGGGCGATTTCGCTCCCCTCCCGGTATTCCCGGCCATTGAGCACTACGGCGCGCTTGGCGGGGTTGGAGGAGAACACATGAGAGCCATAGCTCAGCTGAGGTACCTGCTGGCGCACCGATTGGGGTGCCGAGCCCAGCGCCATCAACTGGGCCGGTTGCACGTTGTTCTGGCCGGTGGTGTGTGACGTCTCCTGCAATGGGGTTTCATTGAGGGCTTTCATCAGCTGCTCGGCCAGACTCAGCGTGGGGGTATTCCCCTGACTGGTTCCTTCGTTTTTGGCCACTGCTCTGGGTTGGACCACCGGCTCCGGCAGGGGTGGGGGTAGTGGACGGGTCACCATCGCCTTGGGTTCGACCCGCACGAAGGGCGGGGTGATCACCTCTTTCACCTCCACCTTCTCCTCGATGGGGCGCAGGTGGATCAGATGCCAGCCATAGTTGGCGCCCGCCCCCAGCAACAGGGCCAGGGGGGCCAGCAGCCAGCCGATGCGGCGTGGGCTGCGCTCCTCTTCCCGGGGCATGGGCAAGCCCATGGCCGGAATATGGGCGGAGAGTTGTGGTTGCTGCGCACGGCGCAGCGCCTTGAGCAGGGTAGACATCAGGAGGCCTCCTCCAGTCTGGGCATGGGTTCACCGGAGAGGGCGTTGAGACGCAGCAGGGTGTTGCTGCCCGCGATGCCATCAGGGGTGAGCCCCTGATCCCGCTGGAACTGCTGCAGCTTGTTCTTGAGCTCGCCATCGAAACGGCGCACCTTGCGCTCGGGTTGTTGCAGCGCACGGCTCAGGGCATTGTCGAGCCACTGGATCTGGGTCTGACCGGCATTGCTGGCGATCAGGCTGACGCCCCCTTTCGGCATGCGCCAGAGCAGGGTGTAGCTGCCGCCCCAGTTGTCGCTGAGCCACTGGCGATCCACCTGCCAGCTCTGGTCACCTATCATCAGGCTGGCCTTGTTCGGCCCCAGATTGACCAGGGTCGCATAGTAGAGGCCGCCAGTCTGGTCAGTGAGAGTGATCATGGCTGGGTACTGCAGGGCGCGCAGCTCGTCAAGGCTTGCCTCTCCCTCCTGACAGCGCAGACCGGCACGGGGCGCGTTGTCGCAGGTTGCTTCGAACGGTTCCGGTTCATACCCCCAGACCCGATAGAGATTCTGCATGGCGCTGTCGGGGGCGATGGCCTGATTGATCGCCTCGGTCAGCTGCTCCTGCTGCTCGGCAGTCTCGTCGATGGTGACCGGCACCTCGACCTTGACTACCGGACGGGTGGGGAACACGCCGAAAAATTGCCAGCCCCACCAGCCTGCGGCCACCAGCAGGGCGCCCGCCAGCGTCACCATCAGACCGGAGGCCCAGCTCCCTTCGTCCCGAACGCCATTGACCTCGAAGGCGGCCTGGCTGATATCGCTGTGGACAATCTTGTAGCTGCCACGGGCGAAAGCGGCGATCAGGGCGCGGTCACAGATGAGGTTGATGAAACGGGGGATGCCGCCACTCAGGCGATGAAGCGTCTTGATGGCGCGCGGGGTGAAGATGGGTTGTACGCAGCCTGCAACTTGCAGCCGGAAGCGGACGTAGGCATCCACATCGCTGTGAGAGAGCGGCAGCAGGTGATAGCGGGCGGTAATGCGTTGGGCCAGCTGACGCAGCAGGGGCTGGCGCAGCATCTGTTGCAGCTCGGGCTGACCGATCAGCACTACTTGCAGCAGTTTTCGTTCGTCGGTTTCGAGGTTGGTGAGCAGACGCAGCTGCTCCAGTACGCCGGGCAGCAGGTGCTGCGCCTCATCCACCAGTACCACGCTGCGCTTGCCTGCCGCCAGGTTGGCCAGCAGGTGATCGCGAATAAGGTCGAACAGCCGCTTGATCCCGGCATCTTCGGGATAGGGGAGTTGAAACTCGTCGCAGATGGCGGCCAGCAGATCCCGTTCGGTCAGGGAGGGGTTGAGGATATAGGCGATCTCGGTCTCGGCGGGGAGCTGTTGCAGCAGGCAGCGGGAGACGGTGGTTTTGCCGGTGCCCACTTCGCCGGTCAGCAGCACAAAGCCGCCGCCATCCTGCAATCCATAGTTGAGATGAGCAAGGGCTTCGCCGTGGCGCTCGCTCATATAGAGGTACTTGGGATTGGGCGAGATGGAAAACGGGTGTTCCGAGAGGCCGAAGAACTGTGTGTACATGAGGGTATTCTTTTGTAGCCGGCGACAGATGAAAAATGTCTCCGGATGATAGCAAACCTCGCTTTCATTGGAAGCCATCATTGGCGCCGGAGGGCAAATTGCGGCCTTTTCCTGCCATCTTGTGATCCCGGTTGCGTCATTGGCACGACTCCGGATCACAAAATGACAAAAAACAGCTGTAAATAAAGGGAAATATCAATATGTGCGCGGCGTGGCAAAGGCCGTCAGCATGGCGCTGAGTCGGCCATGGTCAGACCTGTTTGTGTACAATTTATGACGCCGGTTGCCCTGTCAGCCATCAGAGCAAGCTGGTCAGCATGTACTTGCTCAGTGGTGATCCTGAAACTGCGCGGCAATCTCCCTGAACTGCGCTTCGCAGGCGAGAAACGCCGCGACAATGTCGGGATCAAAATGGCTGCCGCTCCCCTTCACGATGATCTCCTTCGCTTCCTCATGGCTGAAAGCAGGTTTGTAGACTCGTTTCGAGATGAGTGCATCGTAGACATCTGCTACCGCCATCAAACGCCCGGAGAGGGGAATGTCCTCACCCGCCAGCCCTGCCGGATAGCCGCTGCCATCCCACTTTTCGTGATGGGTGAGGGAGATCTCCCGGGCCAGCCGCAGGAAGGAGTTCGAGCCCAGCTGCGCCTCGGCACTCGCCAGCGCGTCGGCTCCGATCTGCGGGTGGCGCTTCATGATGGCGAACTCCTCGTCGGTTAGCTTGCCCGGCTTGAGCAGGATTGCGTCGGGAATGCCCACCTTGCCCACATCGTGCAGCGGGGCCGATTTGAACAGCAGATCGATGGTGGCGTCATCGAGCGGATAGCGATCCCAGTCGCTGCGACTGAGGTATTGCGCCAGCGCCTTGACGTAGTGCTGGGTGCGAATGATATGGGCGCCGGTCTCGTTGTCCCGGGTCTCCGCCAGCGAGGCTAGGCCGAGGATAGCCACGTCGCGGGTCAGGTTGAGCTCGTCGCTGCGGGATTTCAGCTCGCCGATCATCTGATTGGTGCTGGCGGCGATAAGGCCAAACTCGTCATCCCGGGTGACCGGCACCCGGGCGTCGAAGTCACCGCACTGCACTCTGGCCATGGTGCTGGTCTGCTGGCGCAGGGATAGGCCGAGATTGCGACCATAACCGTGGATGATGAGGGCGAGATAACAGAAGGTCACCGTCATTACGAAGGCGATCTCCCACAGGATGTAGTGCTGGGCATCGACCCTCGGCAGGCTGCGCTCCACCGTCACCAGCCACTCCAGATCCTTGTTGAACAGCAAGAAGAAGACGCCCCCCAGCAGGGTGAGGGTCGCCAGGGTAAAGAGGGTGAACTTGCGTGGCATCGGCATGGCCAGCGGGTGGCTCAGTGTCAGGCTCTGCTCGGCTTGCCGTGTTCTGGCCCGATGCCAGTCTCGCTCCAGAGTCAGGTCGGCCGCTACCAAAAAGCCGAGGGTGGTCATCCCCAGCAGCACCTTGAGGTGACTCTCCAGCGGAAAGTCGTGGGCCAGCGCGTTGTAGCCCGACAGCAGCAGTGCTCCCAGCAGGTAGAAACCGACCTCCAGTCCAAACCCGTCCAGCCCGTTGCGCGGCAGGGGCCGCCTTGAGAGCAGCCAATTGCGCACGGCGAACATGATGGCGAAGGTCACCAGGGTTGGCCCCAGCAACTGGGGCAGGGTGAGACTCTCGAGAAACGGGCAAACCTGCCAGCCATAGAGACAAAAGAGTGACAGGGTTACCCCGTAGTGCAGGGCGCAGCGCCCCGTGATCCTCTGCATATTCCCACCCATGTTGCTGGTTATTGTTATGTCGGCGGGAGGCCCGCCATTACAAGCGCCGCAGCAGCAGGCTACCGATGGAGTAGCCTGCGCCAAAGGAGCACAGTACGCCGCGAGCCCCCGCAGGAAGGTCGCGATTGTACAGATGAAACGCGATGATGGAACCCGCCGAGCTGGTATTACCATAGCTATCAAGAATGACCGGCGCCTCCTGCTGGCTGGCATCGTGGCCCAGCAGCTTGCGACCGATGAACTGGTTCATGGTGAGGTTGGCCTGATGGAGCCAGAGCCGGTTCAGGCTCTCGGCGGGCCAGCCCTGCTCATCGAGCTGGTTGGCTATCTGGTGGCACACCAGCGGTAACACCTCCTTGAACACCTTGCGCCCCTGCTGGCGAAACAGCTTGTCGTCGCTGTAGCGGGTGCGCGGGCTCAGCCGGTTCAGAAAGCCGAAGTTGTTGCGGATGTTGTTGGAGTACTGGGTCACCAGCTTGCTGGCCACCAGTTGCCACGGATTGGCCACCTTGCAATCGGCCTCCCGCTCCAGCAGCACCGCGGTGCAGGCATCACCGAAGATAAAGTGGCTATCGCGATCGCGAAAATTGAGGTGCCCCGAGCAGATCTCCGGATTGACCACCAACGCCACGTTGGCTGTGCCTGCCGCCAGCATGTCGGCGGCTGTCTTGATGCCGAAGGTGGCAGACGAGCAGGCCACGTTCATATCAAAGGCCATGCCGCTCGCCCCCAGATAGTGCTGCAGCTCGATGGCCAGCGCTGGGTAGGGGCGCGGCATGTTGGAGGCGGCGACGATCACCAGATCGATCTCGCCGGGCTCGCGACCGGCGGCGATCAGCGCCTGCTCGGCGGCGGCCACCGCCATCTCCACCATGATGGAGGGTATCTCATCGGGCCGCTCCGCCAGCAGCGGCTGCATGATATCGGGGTTGAGCACCCCCTCGCGGCTCACCAGATAACGGCTCTTGATGCCGGAGGCCTTCTCGATGAACTCGCAGCTGGAGTGCTGCTTGGCGGGGAGCTGGCCGGCGTCGATGGCAGAGGCGTTCTCCTCGTTGTAGAGATCCACATACTGGTTGAAGGCAGCCACCAGCTCTTCATTGCTGACGGCAAAGGGTGGGGTATAGAGGCCTGAGCCACTGATCACGATAGAGGTCATCTTTGCTCCTCGCCGGGTGCGTTCCCGGCTTGTCGGTTTATAGGGTAGAGAGGGTTACAGCTGGTCGATCGCCGCAGCGAGACCCGCCAGGGTCAGCGGGTGCATTCGCCCGCCAACCACGTCATTCATCAGCTTGATGGAGGGATGCCAGAGCCACTCCCGGCGCGGGGTGGGGTTGATCCACACCAGTTTGGGAAAGTGCTGCTGCAAGCGGGTAAGCCACACCTGACCCGACTCTTCGTTCCACTGCTCGACACTGCCGCCTGGCCAGGTGATCTCGTAGGGGCCCATGGTGGCATCCCCCACCAGGATCACCCGGTAGTCGCTGCCGTAGGTGCGCAGCAGGCGCAGGGTATCGAACCGCTCCTCAAAGCGGCGCTCGTTATCCTTCCAGACGAAGTCGTAGAGGCAGTTGTGAAAATAGAAGTACTCCAGATGCTTGAACTCGTGGCGCAGGGCGGAGAAGAGGCGCTGCACCTCGGCCACGTGGGCATCCATGGAGCCTCCCACATCGAAGAAAACCAACAGCTTCACCCCGTTGTGGCGCTCGGGTCGCAGCTTCACATCGAGCCAGCCCTGGCGGGCAGAACTTTTTATGGTGTCGTCGAGATCCAGCTCGTCGGGATTGCCTCTGCGCACCCAACGCCTGAGTTTGCGCAGCGCCAGCTGGATGGCGCGCTGGCCAAGCGGTGAGTCATCGCTGAAGTTGCGATAGTGACGGGCCTCCCACACCTTGGCCGCCTTGCCGTGCTGCCCCTCTCCACCCATGCGCACCCCCTCGGGGTGAAAACCGCCGTGGCCAAACGGGCTGCTGCCACCAGTCCCCACCCACTTGTTGCCGCCGGCGTGGCGCTCTTTCTGCTCGCGTAATCGCTGGTTAAGGGTTTCAATCAGCTTGTCGAGTCCGCCAAGGGATTTGAGCAGCGCCTTCTCCTCTGGGCTCAACAGCCGTTCGAACTCCTTGCGCAGCCACTCCTCGGGCAGGCTCTCCGGCAGCAGGGGAATCGCTTCCAGCCCCTCATAGTATTCGGCGAAGGCGCGATCGAAGCGATCGTAGTGGGCCTCGTCTTTTACCAGCAGGCAGCGGGAGAGCTGGTAGAGCTCGTCCATATCGACAGCGACCAGCCGGGCAGCCAGTGCGGCGTGCAAGTCCAGCAGCTCACGCAGGCTGCACGGCAGCTTGTGGCGGCGCAGGTGGGTAAAAAAGTCGATCAGCATGGGTCAGCTGCCGCGCCGGGCCAGAAAGGCGAGCTTCTCGAAGAGATGCAGATCCTGCTCGGTCTTGAGCAGGGCGCCATATAGCGCGGGCACCAGCTTGCCGGGCTCGCGGGCACGCATCGCCTCGGGGGCGATATCGTCGGCCAAGAGCAGGCGGATCCAGTCCAGCAGCTCCGAGGTGGAGGGTTTCTTGCGCAGCCCTTCTACCTCGCGCAGCTCGAAGAAGAGATCCATTGCCTCGCCAAGCAGGCTCTCCTTGAGGTCGGGGTAGTGGAGTTTGACGATGGCCTGCATCTCGGCCTTGTCGGGGAAGCGGATGTAGTGGAAGAAACAGCGGCGCAGGAAGGCATCCGGCAGATCTTTTTCGTTGTTGGAGGTGATGATGACCACCGGCCGCTGGCGCGCCTTGACTCGCTCGCCGGTCTCGTAGACGTCGAACTCCATCCGATCCAGCTCCAGCAGCAGATCGTTGGGGAATTCGATGTCGGCCTTGTCGATCTCGTCGATCAGCAGCACAGGTCGCTGCTCGGCGCTAAAAGCCTGCCACAGCTTGCCTTGACGAATGTAGTGGCTGATATCGGCCACTCTGGGATCGCCGAGCTGTGAGTCGCGCAGCCGGGCCACCGCATCATATTCGTAGAGTCCCTGCTGGGCCTTGGTGGTGGACTTGATATGCCAGGCAATGAGATCGGTGCCGAGATGGTCGGCGACCGCTTCTGCCAGCACCGTTTTGCCGGTGCCTGGCTCCCCTTTTATCAGCAGCGGTTTTTCGAGGGTGATGGCGGCATTGACCGCCATCTTCAATGCATCGGAGGCGAGATACTGTCTGCTTCCTGAAAATCCCATAACGTCGGTTCCTTTGACGATTGGCGCCCAGAGTCAGGGGCCAGAGAGAATAAGATCTATATGTTGTAATACCATATGGTTATAACGAATAGTCACTTCTCATTCAGAAACCACAGGGTAATCTTGTTTCATCGTCGTAACAAACACAGGGATAGCACCATGAGCAAAATTTTTGAGGACAACAGCCAGACTATCGGTCACACCCCGCTGGTTCGTCTCAACCGTGTTACCAAAGGCCGCGTGCTGGCCAAGATCGAGAGCCGCAACCCCAGCTTCAGCGTCAAGTGCCGGATCGGCGCCAACCTGATCTGGGATGCCGAGAAGCGTGGCATCCTGACCAAGGGTAAGGAGATCATCGAGCCCACCAGCGGCAACACGGGTATTGCTCTGGCATTTGTTGCGGCTGCTCGCGGCTATCCCATTACCCTGACCATGCCGGCAACCATGAGTCTGGAGCGCCGCAAGCTGCTCAAGGCGCTCGGTGCCAATTTGGTGCTGACCGAAGGGCCGCTCGGCATGAAGGGGGCCATTGCCAAGGCCAACGAGATCCTCGAATCCGAGCCGGGCAAGTATGTGTTGCTGCAACAGTTTGAAAACCCGGCCAACCCGGAGATCCACGAAAAGACCACCGGCCCCGAGATTTGGGATGCCACTGACGGTGAGGTGGATGTGTTCGTGGCCGGGGTCGGTACCGGTGGCACCATTACCGGGGTCTCCCGCTATCTGAAGCAGACGAAAGGCAAGGCGGTGGTCTCTGTCGCGGTCGAACCGGCCGAGTCGCCGGTCATCAGCCAGAAGCTGGCTGGGGAAGAGATCAAACCGGGCCCCCACAAGATCCAGGGGATCGGCGCCGGCTTTATCCCGGGCAACCTGGACCTCTCCCTCATCGATCGGGTGGAGAAGGTGACCAGTGACGAAGCCATCGAGATGGCTCGCCGCCTGATGGAGGAGGAGGGGATCCTGGCCGGTATCAGCTCCGGTGCTGCGGTGGTGGCTGCCAGCCGTCTGGCCGAGCTGCCGGAATTTGCGGGCAAAACCATTGTGGTCATCCTGCCGAGTGCGGCGGAACGTTACCTCTCCAGCGCCCTGTTTGCCGGGGTGTTCAGCGAGCAGGAACTGCAGCAATAACTGATCGGAATCTTTCAAAACAGCGGCGCTCCCAGGAGCGCCGCTTCTTTATGGGCTAGACTCAACCCCTGTTAGTGTCACTTGATCCTTATTTTTTGGGGTAAAATAACAAGTTCCGGAGTGAGAAAAAAAGCAGACATTCCGCTCTAAATCTCATATCCTGTGCGGCGTCACGCGGTGTTTGCTGGCTGGGTATCACAAAGTAACAAAGTGTTATTTTTCGTTATAAAATAATTTCAGGCCAGTCCTGATGCGGCTTGTAGCCCAATAACTGAAAATTGCCAACCAGCGCGCCGATTACTGCACAGAAACTTGACCTGGATTAAACCATTGCGGGTCTGCTTTCGTTACTTTACAACATATCCATACTGACACGGTGGGTCAGGTTGCTTCAAAAACGACCAACCCACCAAAAAATATCAATAATATGGGGTGAAACCATGTACGAGAAGTCTGTTGTTATTACTGCTGAAAACGGCCTGCACACCCGTCCGGCAGCTCAGTTCGTGAAAGAAGCCAAAGAATTCCAAAGCGAGATCACTGTGGTCTCCGGTGGCAAGTCCGCCAGCGCCAAGAGCCTGTTCAAGCTGCAGACCCTGGGCCTGACCAAGGGTACCAACGTAACTATCCAGGCTGACGGCCCGGATGCTCAGCAAGCTGTTGAGAAGCTGGTTGCCCTGATGGACGAGCTGGAGTAATCCAGCTTTAGATTCCTCCCCCACAGTCGTTTTAATAGGAAGGATTATGATATCTGGCATTCTTGCGTCCCCCGGTATCGCATTCGGTAAGGCGCTTCTTCTTAAAGAAGATGAAATCGTTATCAATCAGGGCAAAATCTCTGCTGACCAGATTGATGCCGAGATCAACCGTTTCCTCGAAGCTCGTACCAAATCAGCTGCCCAGCTGGAAGCCATCAAAGAGATGGCCGGTCGCACCTTCGGTGAGGAAAAAGAGGCCATCTTCGAAGGCCACATCATGCTGCTCGAAGATGAGGAGCTGGAAGGGGATATCAAATCCTTCATCAAAGACAACAAGGCTTCCGCTGACAAAGCCATCTATGAGGTGATCGAACAGTACGCCAAGATGATGGCCGAGCTGGATGATCCTTATCTGCGCGAACGCGCTACCGACTTCCGTGACATCGGTACCCGTCTGGTCAAGAACGTACTGGGCATCGCCGTTGTCAACCTGAGCACCATCGACGAAGAGGTGATCCTGGTCGCCAAAGACCTGACCCCGTCTGAAACTGCTCAGATCAACCTGAAATATGTGCTGGGTTTCGTCACCGACATCGGTGGCCGTACCTCTCACACCTCCATCATGGCCCGCTCTCTTGAGCTGCCGGCCGTGGTAGGCACCAACGACATCACCGAGCGCGTCAAGAACGGTGATATGCTGGTGCTGGATGCGATCAACAACCAGATCATCATCAATCCGACCGCTGAACAGCTGACCGAAGCCAAGAAGTTCCAGGCTCAGTTCCAGGCCGAGAAAGATGAGCTGGCCAAGCTGAAAGATCTGCCTGCCATCACGCTGGATGGTCACCAGGTCGAAGTGTGCGCCAACATCGGTACCGTCAAGGATACCGAAGGTGCCATCCGCAATGGCGCCGAAGGCGTGGGTCTGTACCGTACCGAGTTCCTGTTTATGGACCGTGACGCGCTGCCGACCGAAGAAGAGCAGTTCAAAGCCTACAAAGAAGTGGCCGAAGCGATGCCGGATCAGCCGATCATCGTGCGTACCATGGACATTGGCGGCGACAAAGAGCTGCCATACATGAATTTCCCGAAAGAGATGAACCCCTTCCTGGGCTGGCGTGCCGTGCGTATTTTCTTCGACCGCGAAGACATCATGCACGCTCAGCTGCGGGCCATTCTGCGCGCCTCTGCCTTCGGCAAATTGCGCATCATGTTCCCGATGATCATCTCTGTCGAAGAGTTCCGTAGCCTGAAAGCTACCGTAGAGACGCTGAAAGCCGAATTGCGTGCCGAAGGCAAAGCCTTTGATGAATCCATCGAAGTGGGTATCATGATCGAGACCCCGGCCGCTGCCGTGATGGCTCATCATCTGGCCAAGGAAGTGGATTTCTTCAGTATCGGTACCAACGACCTGACCCAGTACACCCTGGCTGTCGATCGTGGTAACGAGATGATCTCCGCCATGTACAACCCGCTGTCACCCTCCGTCCTGACCCTGATCAAGATGGTTATCGATGCGTCCCACGCCGAAGGCAAGTGGACCGGTATGTGTGGTGAACTGGCTGGTGACGAGCGCGCTACCCTGCTGCTGCTGGGTATGGGTCTGGATGAGTTCTCCATGAGCGCCATCTCTGTACCGCGTATCAAGAAGCTTATCCGCAACACCAACTTCGAAGATGTGAAGGCAATGGCTGATCAAGCACTGAGCTTTGCCACCGCCGCTGAAATCGAAGCATGCGTAGATAACTTTATTAAGCAGAAGGCAGTCTGCTAAGATCGGCTGCAAACAGCGACAAATCATCTCTAGGAGCTTTATATGGGTCTGTTTGATAAACTGAAGAAACTGGTTTCCGACGATAGCTCTGACACCGGCGGCATCGAAATCTTTGCTCCGCTGTCTGGCGAAATCGTGCCGATCGAAGATGTGCCTGACGTTGTCTTCGCCGAGAAGATCGTTGGTGACGGTATCGCCATCAAGCCGGCTGGCAACAAGATGGTTGCTCCGTGCGATGGTACCATCGGCAAGATTTTCGAGACCAACCATGCGTTCTCTCTGGAATCCGACTCCGGTATCGAGCTGTTCGTTCACTTCGGTATCGACACCGTTGAACTGAAAGGCGAAGGCTTCAAGCGTATCGCTCAGGAAGGTCAACAGGTCAAGCGCGGCGACACCATCATCGAGTTCGATCTGGCCGTTCTGGAGGCGAAAGCCAAGTCTACCCTGACTCCGGTTGTCATCTCCAACATGGACGAGATCAAAGAGCTGATCAAAATGACTGGTGCCGTGACTGTGGGCGAGACCCCGGTTATCCGTATCAAGAAGTAATGCCCGGCTGGCTTCACGCCAGTTGCGCAGTAAAAAACCGAAGCCTTGTGCTTCGGTTTTTTTATGACCGCGAGTCGGCTTCCCTTTCTGGTGATCCCTCTATTCTGTCGAGATGACAACCCGGTTACGGCCCTGATCCTTGGCCTGATAAAGGGCCCGGTCTGCCATCATCAGCAGATAGTCGATGCTCTCCTGCCCCTTCATGCTGGCACACCCCAGACTGATGGTGAGGGATAGCTGCTTCCCCTGCCATGGCAATCGGGTAGTACTGACATGCTGGCGCAGCTGTTCGGCGCGCCGTGCCGCCTGTTCAATATCGCAACCAGGCAGGATCAGCAGGAACTCCTCCCCGCCCCAACGGGCCAGACTCTCCCCCGGCAACAGCTGGCCAGCCATGGCGTGGGCGACGGCGCAGAGCGCGGCATCACCCGCAGGGTGGCCGTAGCGGTCATTGACCTGCTTGAAATGGTCGATATCTCCCAACACCACCGAGAGGGGCTCACCCTGCAACCAAAGGCTCTGCAGCTGTTGCTGGGCGCCGCGCCGGTTGGTCAGTTCGGTGAGCGGATCGGTGCAGGAGAGGCGGCTCACCTCTTCCACCATACACTGCAGGTCGTGGATATCGCGAAAAGTGACGATATGGCCATCCGGGATGGCATCGGCACCCAGCTGAGCAGTGACGATAAACCAGCGCGACTGACCGCTCTTGCAGCGGATCAGCGCAGGCATCTCGGCGACCTCCAGCCCTTGCGACAAGCTCTGTTCTACCTGGGAGTGCCAGGAGTCGATGATGGTGCGGCGATACCCTTCATCCGGGTAGGCGACCTGAAACCAGGAGGCCATGTCCGGCAGATCGTCAAGGTTGTAGCCCAGTTGCTCAATGAAGGCCTTATTCAGGAAGCGGTGGCGCCGCTGCGGGATCATGTCGGGTGAGCTGCCATCGTGACGGGCAATGGATTCGGACACCAGAATAGGCAGCGGGATCACATCGAAGGAGCGAAACAGGATCTGTTGCAGTTCTCGGTCATTCATAGGAAAAGCGGCTCCACGATGCATCTTTTACATGCTTTACCATAGGTCAGACCTGTTTGGTGGTAAACCGATTTATAGCGGTTCCGCCGCCGGTTTTTCAGCCAATGGCAAAGGCGAAAAAACGGTGGAGTTGTTTGCCGTGGCCGTATCGGGTGAAAGCTGGGCAGGCCGGGGAGAAGGGGCAGAGCAAAAGGGTCAAAAAAACCCACATGGTCAGGCACATGTGGGTCTGGAAAAACCAGGCAGGGTAAAACAGACACTCCCTATGTCGGTCATCTTCAGCTCAGGTGGAGGTGGTCCATCTGCTGGAGCTTTTCGGGCCAGGGCCCCTGCTGGTGGTCACCAAATCTTCACGCGCTCGGAAGGTGGCAGATAGAGCTTGTCTCCCGGCTTGATGGCAAAGGCGCTATAGAAGGCCGGCATATTGACGACGACGCCGTTGACCCGGTACTCCAGCGGCGAGTGGGGATCTGTCTTGAGCAGAACGGCCGCGAGCTCGGGCCGGTACTTCCCTTTCCACACCTGTGCCCAGCCGATAAAGAATCGCTGCTCGCCGGTAAAGCCATCGAGCACCGCTGGCAGGCGGTTGCCCAGGGCGAGCTGGTACGCCTTGTGGGCGGTGGTCAGGCCACCGAGATCGCCGATGTTCTCGCCAAGGGTCAGCTGGCCATTGACATGCTCTCCCTTGATGGGCTCGAAACGGTCGTACTGTTTCGCCAGTTTTTGCGCTCTGGCGGTGAACTCCTTGAGATCGGCCGGAGCCCACCAGTTGTGCAAGGCACCGTTGCCATCGAATTTGGCCCCCTGATCATCGAAACCATGGCTCAACTCGTGACCGATGACCGCGCCGATGGCGCCATAGTTGACCGCATCATCCGCCTTCAGATCGAAGTAGGGCGGTTGCAGTATGGCTGCCGGGAAGACAATCTCGTTGTTGTTCGGGTTGTAGTAGGCGTTCACCGTCTGCGGATTGTCGAACCACTCCTCCCGATCCACCGGTTGATGGAGGCGGGCAAGGTGCTCGTTGTAACGCACCGTGGCCGCGCGCTGGGCATTGCCGACCAGATCATCGGGACGGATCTCGATTGCGCTGTAATCCTGCCACTGGTCGGGATAGCCGATCTTGACCCGTACCTTCTCCAGTTTCGCCAGCGCCTGCTGTTTGGTCGGGGCAGACATCCAGTCGAGCCCGCCGATCTCCTGGCGATAGGCGGCGATCAGATTGCGCACCATGGTTGCCATCTGTGCCTTGGCTTCGGCCGGGAAGTAGCGCTCCACGTAGAGTTTGCCCACCGCCTGACCCAGATAGTCGTCCAGCACCTCCATGGCTTGCTTCCAGGGCTCCCGCTGCCGGGGGATGCCGCTCAGGGTCGTACCGTAGAAAGCGAAGTGCAGGGCATTGCTCTGGCTGTCGAGATAGGGCGCATAAGTACGTAGCAGATGGAACAGGCAGTAGGATTGCCACTGCGCGATGCTGGTCTCCTGCATCACGGCGGTCAGCTTCTCCAGATAGTCCGGCTCACTGACGATGATCTCCGTTTCCCCGGCGATACCGGCCTCTGCCAGGTAGCGTTGCCAATCCAATGTGGGCAGCAACTGACTGAGGCGGGCGATGGGCAGTTTGTTGTAGGTGAGGTTGTCATCCCGCCGCTTGACTCTGTCCCACTGCAGGCTGGCGAGCCGGGTCTCCAGCGCCAGAATGCGATGGGCCTGTTCGCTCGCCCCCTCGACGCCGGCATGGTTGAGCAGGGCGGTAATGAACTGCTCGTAGCTGGCCCGCAGAGCCTTACTGGCGGCATCTGCTTTCAGGTAGTAGTCCCGATCCGGCAGACCGAGACCGGATTGCTGCAGGTAGATCCCGTAGCTGTCAGGCTGCTTCTTGTCGGCCATGAACCCGATACCAAAGGGAGCGCCGCCCCCCAGCTTGCTGACCCGGGCAAAGTAGGTGGCTAGCGAGGCGCCATCATGGATGGCCATGATCTCGTCGCGCAGTGGCTGAATGGGGGTCAGCCCTTTGGCATCCCGTCCGGCCTGATCCAGATAGCTGGCGTAGAGATCGGCGATCTGTTGGCGAGGGGTTCCGGCCTGTTGCGGGCGCTTAAGCAGCTCCTCCAGCAACACCTTGCGATCCTCCAGCGACTTGTCCGCCAGCAGATTGCCGATGGTCTGCCTCGGCAGGTCATCTGGTATCCGGGTCTGGGCCAGCCAGTTGCCGTTGACGTGGCGAAACAGATCGTCCGCCGCGCGCACGCTGTTATCCATGCTGGCCAGATCCACCCCGGAGTGGCCGCTGGCGGCACCGGCGCATGGGGCCAGGCCAAGCAGGGCCAGCGCAATGAGGCTGGCGATCATGCTGCGTTGCTGTTTCATCGTGTGTGTCCTGTATGGGGGGCCAGTAGTGAATTGGCTGTAACCGCTGGTCAATCAGCTGCGAACGACCGAGAGGAAGCGACCGTCGTGATTGAAGGTGCAGGTAAAGTCGACCGCATCATCGTCGGTCTCGTACTGGCCATAGACCTTGTATCTGTGGCCACTCTCTTCTGCCGACTCGGTGGTGATATCGCGCGGGGAGACATGGAATTTGCTGGCTGCTTCCCCCGAGCAGTAACGGGGCATCTTGCTGGTGGCCATATGCTGGTCATCGCTATCGTCATGCTGGCCATCATGCTCGTGTTTGTTATCGCTGTGCTTTTTCCCGGCGTAATAGCCAGCTGCGCCGATGGCACCCAGCGCAGCTGCACCTATCAGGACTTTCTTGGTATCCATATTCTGGCAGCCGCTCAATGCCAGACTGGCGGCCAACCCCATTACCATCAAGGAGTGTTTCATCTCTCGGATCCTTTCAATTATCAAATGAGCAAGTCGGTGTCAGCCGGACGGTGGTCACAGTGCCCGGCGCTGGAATGGCGCCACTTTGCAATGGTCAGGATGAAGAGGACACTCAAATAAAATTAAAAAAAGTTATAAAAATCCGGGAGCCGGAGCGAGCGCAGTATGGGGGGCGCGGTGAGGGGAGAAGGGCGCAGGTTTCATCCATGCGGTAAGTAGTGGTGTAGGGCAAGTGTTTGTTTTTAGACTTTTATTTCTCTTTATATTTTATCAATAGTGGTGGCTGCTTGTTGTGCGGCGGCCAGCCATGCTGGCGGTGGATAGCCGTCTCTATCTTCAACTGGGCATAAAAAAGCCGCTCACCTGGGCGAGCGGCTGTTGCCAACAGATTCATGCAGTTCGCTATCAGGCTGGCTGCTTGCCATCTTCCGCGGGAGGTGGCAGAGCGGCGGAGTTGGACTCCACCTTCTGCTCTTCGCCCTGCATGTTCTTGATGTAGACATCCATCTGGTTGAAGGCGATCTCGATGCCGTTCTCGCGGAACAGCTGGTCGATCTTGCGGTTCAACTCGTCCACCGCCGGGTTGCGGTCTCCCAGTTCGCTCACGAAGAAGCGCAGTTCGTGATCCAGAGTGCTGGCACCAAAGGTGAGGAAGTAGACGATGGGGGCCGGATCTTTCAGCACGCGGCTGTTTTCGTCGGCCGCCTGTTTGAGCAGGGTGCGGGTCAGTTCAAGATCCGAGCCATACGCCACGCCCACCCGTACGATCACCCGGGTGACGGTGTCACTCAGCGACCAGTTGATGAGCCGTTCGGTCATCAACTGCTGGTTGGGGATGATCACCTCTTTGCGGTCGAAGTCGGTCAGGGTGGTGGCGCGAATGCGGATCCGCGAGACGGTACCGGAGAAGGAGCCGATGGTGACGGTGTCACCGATCCGCACCGGACGCTCGAACAGGATGATGATGCCGGAGACGAAGTTGGAGAGGATCTCCTTCATGCCGAAACCGATACCGACTGACAGACCACCCGCTACCCACTGCAGCTTGTCCCACTGCACGCCCATCATGGAGAGAGCGGTGAGGGAGCCAAAGCCGATCAGCACGTAGTTGAGCATGGTGGTGATGGCGTAGGCGGTCCCCTGAGCCAGGTTGAGCTTGGAGAGCACCAGCACCTCCAGCAAGCCCGGCAGGTTGCGCGCCAGTGACCAGGCACCGCCGAGCAGCAGGAAGCCGATCAGCACGTCACTCAGGCTGATGGGGAAGAGCACGGCGTTGGCGCCGGTGCCTTCACTGCGGTGCCACAGCACCATACTGTCGAGGTAGGAGAAGACCGCGACCAGATCGGACCAGAGCCAGTAGAAGGCGACGCCGAAGATCAGCATCAGCACGGTACGGGTCAGACGCAGGGACTGCTGGCTGACATCCTCCAGATCCATGGGCTGCTCTTCGATGGACTCGCCACCTTCCGCATCTTCCGAAGATTTGTGCTCACGCTTGGCCACCGCACGGCGGTAGGCCAGACGACGTGCTGCCAGCTCCAGACCACGCAGGGCGGTGCGGTAGACCAGGCTCCAGATGATGATGAGGTAGAAGGATTCGATCAGGCGACCGGTCAGCTTCAGCGCGGTGTAGTAGTAACCGAGCATCGCCAGCACGATCAGCGCCACCGGTGCCAGCGCCAGGGCAATGGCAATCAGCGACTTCTGCATGCTCGCCTCGCCCTTGATGCGGGCGCGGGAGATGGGGAACACCAGATAGGCGGCCAGCCCCAGCAGGGTCAGGGTCATGGCCTGACCGATCACGTCGTTGCCCAGGGTGGAGGGTTCAACCACCGCCTTGGTCGCGAGCATGATGAGCGGCAGCAGTGGCAACCAGATGTAGCGCATGCTGTTGCGCTTGGCCTGCAGCTCCGCTTTCGGGATCCGGAAGTGGGTTTCGGCGATGCCGCCCGGGCGCATCACCGCCAGATAGACGCTGAACACCAGATAACCGAGGGCGAGGTTCAGGGTGATCTGGAACATTAGCTTGGGACTGAGCAGACCGCAGTAGGTGAGCAGCAGACCGCCAGCCAGAATGAACATGCTGCCCGGCAGGCGTTGCAGCACGGTATAGAGCAGGGCGCGCGGGGTGTGCCACTGGCTGTCCTGACGGAAACGGCCAAGGTCCTTGGTGATCTTCTTCTCGCGCTCAACCAGCGCCGGACGTTTCCAGACCAGCAGGCCGCCGATCAGCAGCAGCGGGAAGGCGAGCAGGGAGATCCCCAAGAGCTCTTCGCGCCAGCGTTTCCAGTCCGGTTTCAATACCCAGTCGGAGGCCTGTTTGTAGGCCTGGGCGGGCCAGCTGATAAACCACTTGCTGTCGATGGGCTTGTTGCTGCTTACCCAGAAGATGTGTTGCTGCAGGGTAAATTCGATAGAGGCATAGACCCGCGCCAGCTGCTGCTGGGTCAGCTGCAGGCTGATGGCGTTGGTAAGCTGGCTGTCGAGCTGGCGGTTGAGCTGATCGAGCAGATTGATGCGGGTGTCGAGCAGCTTGGCAAGGCTCTCCTTGTCCTCCTCGCTGACCGGATCCTTGCTGCCGGCGATCAGATTGTCCAGATAGAGGTTCTTCTGGAACAGCTGGTCACGCTGCTGGCTCAGTTCAAACTGGGCCAGATGCAGATCGGCGATCTGCTCTTCCAGGTTTTTGACGGCGATGGTGGGCGCCGCTTCCAACTGCTGGTAGAGCTGATAGAGGATGCGTGACAGCAGCAGATTGCCCTTGAGCATCTGCACCTGTTCATTGAGGTTGCGCTCGGTCTGGATGCCGCGCTCCAGCCAGCTCTTGGCTTGCAGGTTTTTCTGTACCAGCGAGTTGAGGCTGGTAGTGGCACCGATCAGCTGCTGGCTGAGCTGGTGGTTGAGCTCCTGCTCTTTTTGCACCAGCGGGCTGTCTTCGGTCGCCACCAGTTCACCGGTCTGCTCGGCGGTTTTTTCGGTGTCGCCGAGGCGCTTGGCGCTGCTCTGATCCTGCAACAGCTGCAGTTTCTGCTCTTCGCTGGCGAGACGGGCACTCTGGTAGTCGCGCTGCTTGATCGCCAGATCCTGCATGCTGGTACGGTTATCCAGCTCCTTTTGCAGGTGGGCCAGTTGCAGGTCGAGCAGGGCCAGTTCGGCACCGAGCTTCATCTTCTCGGCGCTGGAGACGCTTTCACCTGCGTTGAGGCGGGTACGGATCTCCTGACTGCGCTGGTAGGCACGGCTCATGCTGGCCTGGGCCCGCTCCGGCAGGGTCTGCAAGCTGGTGAGCTGGCTGCCGATGGCGCCGAGGGCCTCCTGGGCCGCCTGCATGTTGGCCAGCACTTCCGGCTGACGGCTGTCGAGCTCTGCCAGACTCATGCTGGCGTATTCGCTCTTGATCTGCTCGGCACTCTTGCCCTTGGTCAGGGCATCGAGCTTGGCACTGATCTCTCTGAGCTCGGTGGGCAGGTTGCGGATCCGCTGGGCCTGGGTCTTGGCCTTCGCCTCTTCCTTGTCGATGCTGTCGAGCAGTCCGAGGGTTTCGGTCAGCAACTTCTGATCCGCTTGCTGACTGACGGTCAGGGTCTCTGATTTACCCAGACCATCCAGCGCTCGCTGAACTGCGTTGCGAGAGGGGACATCTTGCGCCATGGCTTGCGGCACGCAGAGGCTGGCGAGGAGACAGAGCAGCGGCAATAGGGTGGCCGAGACTCTTTTAAAACGTATTGAGGGCATATAACTTCCGGGTTATTACGCGATATTCGGGAGATTTCCCGCATAGATTAAATTCGCGTGGATTCTAACACCGGGCTTGTCAGGTAAGCAGGGGGGAGGGACAAAAAAAACGGCGCCCGCAGGCGCCGTTTTCAACTCGTTCAGCTCTGATTAAAGAACGTGAACAGAAGCGGTGTTGGTGGTGCCGCTCGGTACCAGAGCACCGGAGACCATCACAACCACGTCACCTTTCAGACCCATGCCGATTTCCAGCGCGGCTTCTTTACCGATGCGATAGAAATCGTCGGTAGAGGCGATGCTGTCAACCACGTGAGCAACCACACCCTTGGTCAGAACCAGCTGGGCAGCAGTTTTCTTGTTGGTGGTGATCGCCAGGATCCAGGCTTTCGGGAAGTACTTGCGAATGGCCTTGGCAGATTTGCCGCCTTCGGTAGCGACCACGATCAGCGGGGCGTCCAGCTTCTCGGAGGTCTCTACGGCGCCTTTACATACGGCTTCGGTGATGCGCAGCTTGTTGCTGTCGTTGGCAGCAGACAGGTTGGACGGCATCACGGCATCGGTACGCTCGCAGATGGTGGCCATGATGGTCACGGCTTCCAGCGGGTACTTACCCTTGGCGGATTCACCGGACAGCATGACTGCGTCGGTACCGTCCAGGATGGCGTTGGCCACGTCACCAGCTTCGGCGCGGGTCGGACGCGGGTTCTTGATCATGGAGTCCAGCATCTGGGTGGCAGTGATAACCACTTTGCGGGCTTTGTTGCACTTGGCGATGATCATCTTCTGGGCGAAGATAACT